>VMGD01000009.1 GCA_007376405.1 Microgenomates group bacterium Gr01-1014_7 | reverse complement strand
ATTTATCTATTAGCTGATAAGTTGCATCAGTCATCCCTAAAGATAAAAGAATATCGCCGTCTATAACATCCAGAAAATAATTTCCCCATAATCCAAAAAGAGGAAAAATCATGGTTCTTCGAATAAGCATTAAAGCAGGAATAATAACTTTAAGGGAAATAACAATAAGTTGAAGCAACTCCAGCATATATGTTTAAATTATACCTCAGATTAGAGAAAAGTCTTATTGTCAGCATATGCTAAGATAATAATGCTATGAAAATCTCTATGAATACCGTTATTCGCATTTTTACTATCATTGCAGCTATTTTTATCGGGGCGTACTTCGTTCACACTGCAACTTCCAGCCCCGTGAAGGCGGTCGATTATGGCCCCTACTATCAAACCAAAGACTATCAGTGCTTCCTGAAATGCTGGAATGGTTTTTATCCCTGCAGGGATAGTTGTCCAATTAATGAAGATGCCGTTTATGATGGGACGCGTATAGATGAGGCGTGCCTTAATGCCTGTAAGGCGCAGGAAACTGCCTGTTATGAAAAATGCCCTGACCGGCAAGAGACAACTAATGAGGCCCCTCAGAACCAAGAAACGACTGATGTCGGCCAGAATAATGCGGAGAATGATTCTTTCACAGGGAAAATCACTCCGCTTTGGGGAGGTCTGGCAAGACCATTTGACGAGCTTTTTTTAAAATCCAAAAATATTCCTCTCGGGCAAGCTCATGATCTCGCAGGAAACGAAATCGAGCCAAATGAAATTGTTGAATATTGGGAAGAACATACTGTTGTTAAACTTGAGCTATCCTTGGAAAATTTGAAAAAAAACCAGGTAGTCAACACGCAATTGCCTAACGGATTACCTCTAGGCAGGGCAATCTTTTCAACCGCCGAACCCATAAAATATGCCAAAGGGGAAATTACGATTTTCGATGGAGCAACTACACCCCAACTCCTGCGTAACGAGGAGAAAGGAGGGCCTATTGAATACGATGAACAAGAGGTGCCGGAGGAGGAGCCGGACCAGAAAAAATATGATATAAACTTTTATTTCAGGGTAGGGACAGCTGTTGAAAAAGAAGAAAAGCATCCCTTCAAAGAGGCCATGTTTGAGCTTTTTCCGGAGTTACCCGATCCGGAAGCCTACGAGCATGTACGAGTGCTGCGGTGGTATAATGACCAGCAAAAGTGGAATGAGCTTGAGATTCAGAGGGATAAGTGTGGGAAATCCGGAAAAAATTGCACAGTGATAGCCAATTCACCCGGTACGAGTTATTTCGCAGTCGTGCTTGAAAAGAAAGTAATACCGCCTTCCGCTTACTTTTTTGGGATATTATTCTGGGCGGCAATTCTGTCGTTAATAGTCCTGCCATTTATGCTTATACGAAAAAGATTCTCTAAAAAAAGAGTTATCCTGCTTATGATGACTGCTTTTATAGTTAGTGCAGTCTCTTTTCTCGTTTGGGTAGCACAAACAACATAAAATACATCTAAATATGTCATCTTTAAAATGTGGGATAGTGGGGCTTCCCAATGTGGGGAAGAGTACACTTTTTAATGCCCTTTTGAAAAAAAGGGTGGCGCTTTCGGCCAATTATCCTTTTGCCACGGTTGAGCCAAATGTTGGAGTAGTTGCTGTGTCTGATAAGAGGTTGCAAAGATTAGCAGAACTGGTGAAAAATGAAGAGAAAATGGACAATTTGCCTCCAATTGTGCCTGCAGCTGTTGAATTTGTGGATATTGCAGGACTTGTTAAAGGAGCTAGCCAGGGGGAGGGTTTGGGAAATCAATTTTTATCTCATATCCGGGAAGTTGATGCCATAATTCATGTTTTAAGGGATTTTGAAGATCCAAATGTTGTTAGGGCAGGCGGTTCAGTAAGTCCCCAGGAAGATAAGGAGCTTGTAGAAACTGAACTGGCCTTGGCTGATATAGACAAAATTGATAAGTTATCTACAAAGCCAGTTTTGTATGTATACAATGTTGATGAAAAAGAATTAAGAATAAAGAATAAAGAATTAAGGGAAGAAAACGCGTTGGTAATTTCGGCAAAACTTGAAGAGGAATTTGTAGATTTGAATGAAGAGGAGAGAATGCAGTACTTGAAAGAAATGGGAATTGAGGAAACAGGTTTGGAAAAATTAATCAAGGCTGCATATAAACTGCTGGGGTTGATTTCTTTTCTGACAGCAGGTAAAAAAGAGGTCAGGGCCTGGACTATAAAAAATGGTACCAATGCCCAAATGGCTGCAGGAGTAATTCATACTGATTTTATAAAAGGCTTTATCCGGGCCCAGGTTATAGAATATGATAAATTAATAGAAGCAGGGTCATATGCGGCTGCCAAATCCAAAGGCTGGATCAGGACAGAAGGAAAAGATTATATAGTAAAAGACGGGGATGTAATTGAATTTTTAGTAAGCAGCTGACATTTTTGACTTTTGAGCTTAAAAAAGATAAAATTTTCTTCTATGATTACAGGGTTAGAACGTGAAGCAGAACAATTATTAAAATTTGCCAGAGAAAGATTTGATGTGGTTAACTATATCCTGGATAATGATGAGGTGTTAATTCCTACAAGTGATAGGCAGGATAGAATAATGAGAGGTATTGTCAACTGGTATGCCAGCGAAATAGAAGTTATAGGATTGGAGAATTTAGAAGAGGCTGAAGATAAAGCTGATAAGTTAAATACTGTTTTGATAACTACAAGAAACCATCAAACTTATGTTGATATAGCTTGCGGAAGAAAAGCTTTGGAGTCGGTAGAGAAGAAAAATTTTGCTGACCTACAAGTTCATCCGGGAGGACTGGATATATATAAACGTTATAGAGGGCTTTATTTGCCCGCGAATGAAATTGCAGTTGTGGTTGTAGCTCCACAAGACACAATGGGAATTACCAGGGGAATAACAGGTGATCTGGCCGGTGAGTTTAGTGAAGAACAAAGGAAACTTTTGGAAGCTTGCAAGAGCAGTTTTTCCATGTTGACAAGGCGTTCAATTAGAACTTTGGCAGAACAAGTTTCTTTGACAAAAAGAATGACTATTTTTCCTGAAACTGATTTCCCCCCTCACGATGGATTAACTCAGCGTCCCAAACCGGAAGTTTCTGCTTTTTTCAAGAAACCAGGGCAAATAGTTTTACCTATAAGAACCGATGGACCTCATTTAATTTTTGGCCCGGACAGCTTAGAAGATGGCGGTAATCGTCCAATAAATTTTACTTTTGAAATGGTAATTGGTAAGCCTTTTACAACAGATCAGGCACATAAAGCTTATGAAGCTACCGAAGCAGATATAGCATTAGCTGATGTAGTATTTAAACCTGTTTGGGATTTAAGACCAAACAGGGGAGATCCTAGATATACGAGATTTTTTGCCGATTTGCCTTCAGTATATGATTATCCGGAAGCTGCTTAAATAAGAGCTAAGTTTTTGGCAGGACGAGTTAATATAAGTTCTCTAAACTTTTGATCATCATTGGGATCTATTTCGGCATACTCGCTAACAGCAGTTCTTACTTCGGAGGGATCCAGAAAATCAAAAAGCGGAGATTTAACAAGTCTCATGGTGGTTGTATATAAGTGTCTTGCCAGGGAATATCTATTTACCCCCACAGTACTATGGAAAGATTTTAACCTTTCTGCTTTGGGATCCAGTATTTCATCTGCCGGCATATAGAAATTTCTGATTACCTTACCAATGGCATGAGTAGTTGCTTCTTTGGCAAATTTGGCAAATTGTGCTACTCCTACTGTAAACCAGTTATAGTGATCATTTTCATCTCCCGCAATCATTCTAAGGAGTTTAGCGACTGTAGGTGCTTTCTCTATGCAGCGGGCAGCAGCAGCATGATAAATACCGGCCGTAATTTCTTCTTGTTCCATGGGATAAACTGTTAACTCGCAGGCATTTAATACCGGATCCGGAGTAATAAATGGTTCAATCCATTCCCTCTGTTTAATTTGTCTTCTTAGCTCTCTTATTTCTTGAGATGTCCTAAAACCGTTCTTAATTGTCCCGTCCTTCATTCGTATATTTGTTCTTAAGAGAATTTGCTCCAATCCAATGATGTGTAGTGATTCTTGTTCGATCCACTGGTGATAGGCGCTGTTTAGTCCTCCCCATATTCTAAAATCAGTTTCACCCGCACTACCGTAATCGGATAAATATTCTTCTACACAAAGTGCGGATTCAAGCATGAAGGCTGTATCTTCATCAATCTCTTCGTCATTCATCTTATCCAGGTCAATTATCTCGGCGCTTAAATCAACTATCTTGCTACCTTTTTCCGGGATCGCTTGAGCAATTTTCTTTGTTTCTTGGGCGCTTGTTCTATAAAGGACCGCATAGGCTTTACCTTTACCAAGTTCTTCCACCTTAAGCGGATCAAAACGTCCACCTTCTAGGGGTCGGGTTTGATTCATAATTTCTGCAAGAGGATTTCTGCCCTGTGGTATAAACAAAATATCCCATCTGCGGGGTCTTTTGTAATGCTCCATGAATAAAAATTCAGTCCGATCACCAATAAGTACAGCTTCTCGGGGAATATCTGGAGTATCAGTTAATACATTGTGGCCTTCGCTATAGCTGCCTTGTGGTAGGCCTCTACGCCAGCTTAATATATTACTACTCGGTCTCCCAAAAGTTTTTACTTTTCTGCCAGCTGTAATTAAAAGTTCAGCTCTGGTATATTCAGTTAAAGATTTTTCTGCTGTTGCCATTTACTCATAAATTATACTTAAATATGCAAGTATTTGCTACAAACTCTTGAATTTGGCTCATGTTTACGGTACTATTACCACTATGAATTCATATTTACTGACTTTAGTTTTAAAGCCCGGGTTGGAAGAAAAGGAGAGGAAAGGTCTTTTGGACGGGCTGGTGAAGAAGGCAACTGGGGATGGAAAGGTTACAAAAGAGGATTTATGGGGGGAGCGGGAGTTAGTTTACCCTGTTAAAAAGCAATCTAAAGGGTATTTTGCTCACTTTCAAATCAGTGCCGATCCAAAGGCTGCAAAGGGTCTTGACAAACAGTTAAAGATAGAAGAAAATCTGCTAAGATATTTGCTGGTTAGAGTCTAGTCTCTAGAGTCTAGAGTTAAGGAATCATGGCAAGTAGAAGCTGGAATAGAGTAGAATTGATAGGTAATTTAACCAGAGACCCGGAACTTCGGTTTACCCCCAGTGGCGCTGCAGTTTGCACTTTTGGTTTGGCTACTAACCGCACTTATGTTTCCGAGGGTGAGCGAAAAGAAGAGGTGGATTTTCATCGATTGGTTTCCTGGAATAAACTGGCAGAACTTTGCAACCAGCTTTTGAAAAAAGGTATGAAGGTGTTTATATCCGGAAGGCTGCAGACCCGCAGTTGGGAAGGACAGGATGGTGCTACGAGGCAAACTACGGAAATTGTGATTGAAGACATGATAATTTTGACCCCCAAAGCAGCCAACGGGGAGCCGTACGTAGCACCGGTTCCGGAGCCGGAGGTGAAGGAAAAGGCTAAGGAAAAAGGTGAAGTGGCTGAGCTCCAAACTCCTCCTAAGGAAGAAGTAAAAGAAGACTTGCCGTTTTAGGGTCGATAAGATATAATCCTCCAGTTATGCCGGCAAAGAAAATTACCAGAAAAATTATTTCCAAAGGAAAGAGGGAGACATTAAAAGAGGAAAAGCCGCAGGCAGTGGTGGAGGAAGTACCCAGAGAAGCCAGACCAAAAAGGTTTTGTTTATTTTGCAAACATAAAATTACCCCAACTTATACAGACATAGCAACATTGAGAAGATTTTTAACTGACCGGGCCAAAATTGTGGCCAAACAGCGAAGCGGAGTTTGCAGCAAACATCAAAGAGCTGTGGCCAAAAATATCAAATATGCCCGCCATTTAGCCCTTCTTCCTTTTACTCCTAAAGTCTAGTAAACTGGACCTATGCCCAAACTGTCCGGACTTTTTGACAGCTTTGATAATCTTGATCAAATAGATATAAATAATTTAATCTCCTGGTTAAAGCCTGCCCCCAATCCAATTCAGTTGGAAAATTATCTGGCCAATAAAATTTTATATCCTCAATCGCTTCCTCTGACACCTACAGATATGCAAATTGATTTAGCAATCTTAAGAGAAGCCCTGCGTCTTAACGGGCCAAAACCAACCGAAAAAGGAGGTCCCCTTTTGGGAGATAATCCCTTTTTAAACATTGCCCTGAGAAAGATTTTAATCCCCTGCCGTTTTGAGCGCTTTGTTCCGAACATGCCTGTTTTAACCTGGGTTTTTGTGGACGGACTGCTTTTAAACAGGAAAAAGCAGGACCTTTTTGAAGATCTTTGGACTGTAGTTTTAACAGATGATACCGATGAGGTGGTTGGCTCGGTTGTGACCCCTCAATTTGGAGGATCCGGTGATACGCTGGATATGAATGTTTTGGGGAAAAATGTAAGAATTCAAGCAGGCAGCTTGACAGTTGTGCCCTGCCCAAAGAAAAGATGTGAAATTTCATATAAGTTCACAAACGGCAAACTTTTGGGTAAAAAAGAAGCTGCCCTGGAGGTTTATGGAGGGAGACTGGGGCTTTTAATTGACGGGAGGAGAATATGAGCTTGGTTATTCCTAAAAGAATAAGAATAGAGAAAGATGTGATTATACGGATCAGGAGAAGTCTCAAAGGAGCAGGAGTTTTGAATGTGAAAGTAGGCCAGGAGGTTTCACCTGCGGAAGTTTTGGGTACTGCTCAAGTTTCAGCAGGCTTCCGGACCATAAATTTGGCAGATCTTTTGAAAGTTTCTCCAAAAGATGTGGAAAAATATATGCGGAGAACTTTAAGTCAGCGGATCTATAGAGGCGAGCTGTTAGCTTATAGAAGCAGTTTTTTTGAAGGTAAAAAAATTGTTACCTCTCCCTCTGATGGGGTTTTGGATTTTATGAATCCTAAAACCGGGGAGCTTAGGCTTAAGTTTTTGCCCAAAAAAGAGGACTTGCCTGCGGGAGTTTTTGGAGTGGTTGAGATGGTGGATAAACAAAAAGGCCAGATTGTTATCAGAACACAGGCAAGTGTAGTCCATGGTATGTTTGGTTCGGGAAGAGTCAGAGATGGAACTCTGCATGTAATCTCTAAAAGAGATCAGTTTATTGACAGATCTTTTATATCTCCAAAAGAAGAGGAACATATTTTGGTGGGAGGAAGCCTGGTTTTTAAAGATGCCATCACTTCTTCGATTTCTTCCGGAATAAGCGGAATCATTACAGGTGGGATCAATGTTAAAGATTACAAAGGGATGGCAGGAGGAAGGTTAATTTTTCCCAAAAAATTAGAGAATGATATTGGGGTTTCAATCTTAGTCTGTGAGGGGTTTGGCTCAGTGTCTATTGGAGAGGATATTTATGAAATTCTAAAAGCGCATGATGGAAAGTTTGCTTCAATTGATGGAAACAAAGGCCTTTTATATCTGCCGTCGTTTGAATCCGGCAGTTTAGTTAAAGTGACAAAGGTAAGCCTACCGCCCATTCAAGACAAGGAATTTATAACTCCCGGAGGGGATCAGGAGCTTTGGGAAATTAAAGAGGGTTTGCAAGTCAGGATTATTGGCAATTCATTCCCCGCCGAACAGGGCAAAGTTTTATCTGTGGATAAAACTGAAACTTTAATACCTTCAGGTCTTAGAGCATTTATGGCATTGGTGGAGACTAAAAGGCGTAAAGTTAAGGTTCCGGTTGCCAATCTGGAGATTATAGTGTAGACTAATTCGCAAACCTTCCATGAGAGATTTCTTTAAATTAATTAACCTCCGATTAATTGCTATTGCCACACTGACCTTTTTGCTGGGATGGCAGTTAGGCCACAGAGATATAGAGGTTAAATGGGCAAATTATAAACCAATCTTTTCCGTTACCAACAGGGAGCTCCCAAAAAATGTCAATTTAGATTTTAAGCTTTTTTGGGATACCTGGGATCTAATATCCCGAACATATATAGACAAAAAGGCTCTTGATCCGCAAAAGATGTTCTACGGGGCAATTTCCGGGATGGTCTCGGCAATTGGGGATCCTTACACTGTATTTTTGCCTCCACAACAGCAAAAATCAACCAAAGAGGAACTTGGTGGAAGTTTTGAAGGCGTGGGGATTCAGCTTGGATTTAATGAAGCCACTGCTTCTGCGGATGGACTCGGAGGGAAAAGGCTCTTGGTGATAGCCCCCCTTGATGGAACTCCTGCCAAAAAAGCGGGGATTAAGCCCCAAGATATGATTGTCAAAATTGATGAAAAGGATACATTTGGCATGAGTCTGCCGGAAGCGGTTAATTTAATCAGAGGGCCAAAGGGAACTCAGGTGGGTTTAACAATTTTTAGAGAAGGGGATTCGGATACGCGGAATTTTATTTTGACCCGGGAAACGATCATTGTTAAGAGTGTAGAGGTTTCATTTAAACAGAGTAAAGCTGGCAAACATGTGGCGGTGATAAAACTGTCCCGGTTTGGGGAGAGGACAGAGGAGGAGTGGAAGCAGGCTGTTGATCAGATAGTTGCCAAAAATCCCGCAGCTTTGATTTTAGATTTAAGAAATAATCCGGGAGGTTATTTGGAAGGGGCAGTATTTGCAGCTTCGGAGTTTTTAGAAGGGGGAGATGTGGTGTTACAGGAGAATAATACGGGGCAACGGGTGGCCTTTAAAGTTAACAGAGCCGGCCGGTTAACAAAAATCCCTATGGAAGCTTTAATTAATAAAGGCTCGGCTTCGGCTTCGGAAATTGTGGCAGGAGCATTGCAGGATCGAAAAAGAGCTAAACTAATTGGAGAAAAATCGTTTGGCAAAGGAACAATACAGGAGGCGCAGGATTTGGCAAATAACACAGGCATTCATATAACAGTGGCCAAATGGTTGACTCCCAGTGGCAGGTGGGTTAATGATACAAAGGGATTTGATCCGGATATTAAGGTAGAAGCGCCTCGGCCAGAGGCCGAAGAAAAAGAAGAAGATAGCGATCCGCAACTGGACAAAGCTCTGGAACTTCTGGAATGAATAATCGCTCAACTGTAATTACTATTGCTGTAGGAATAATCATTGCGGTTGC
Source organism: Microgenomates group bacterium Gr01-1014_7 (assembly GCA_007376405.1). GTDB lineage: Bacteria > Patescibacteriota > Microgenomatia > Daviesbacterales > UBA10151 > VMGD01. The sequence continues at coordinate 49,049 of VMGD01000009.1, read as the reverse complement.
GCTTTATCAGGCCAAAGCCCCTAGCCATAAACCTGCCGAAGAAACAAAAACCATTGTCAAAGAGGAAAATGCGGTGATTTCCGCGGTGGAAAAAGCTTCGCCAACGGTGGTGGCAATCGGTGTAAGCCGGCGGGTAATCAATCCTTTTGATCCGTTTGCCATTCCCAAAAGAGAAGATGCGACTATAGGCACAGGTTTTTTAGTTTCGGAGCGGGGGGTTATTGTGACTAATAAACACGTAGTTGCTGACCGAAAAGTGAAATATACTGTTGTCGGCAAAGACGGGCAAAAATTTGAGGTCAGGAAAATTTACCGGGATCCTACGCTTGATTTGGCAATTGTGCAGGTGGATATTCCACTGACAGGCGGGTTAAAAGCACTTGAACTGGGGGATTCATCCAAAATAAAGATTGGACAGACAGTTATTGCTGTAGGCAATGCCCTGGGCCGCTTTACCAATACTGTTACCACAGGAGTTGTTTCGGGGTTGGGAAGAAAGGTTGAGGTAGGCAGTCCATATGAGGGATTTTTTGAAAGTCTTGATGATCTGATTCAAACTGATGCGGCTATAAATCCGGGCAATTCCGGTGGGCCATTACTTAATTCTGCCGGTCAGGTGATCGGGGTTAATGTGGCCACCACTGAGGGAGCGCAAAATATCGGTTTTGCCATTCCCATAAATTCGGTTAAAGCCCTGGTTTCAGAATTTGAGAAAAAAGGAACAATTTCCCGGCCGTTTTTGGGAATAAGATACAGGTTTATCACCAAAGATGTGGCTATTTTAAATGAGGTACCGCAAGGGGTTTATGTTCAGGAAGTGGTGGAGGATGGTCCGGCGGAAAAATCAGGGGTAAGGCAGGGGGATATTATTGCTAAGATAAACGGGCAAAATGTGGATTCGGAAAGCAAAATTCCCGAGGCTATAAAAAGCGGTTCAATCGGAAAAAAAATAGATTTGGAAATATGGCGAGACGGAAAAACTCTGAAACTTACAGCTTCCCTGGAAGAAACTCCAGCGGAGTAATTACCAAAATCCTTTGTTTTTTGGCTAAATCGTGCTTTACTTCAATTTCAGCATTTGGAAAGTATTTTTGAGCCTCATTTGCAGCCAGCTCTCCATGAGTATAATCAATCTCGCAGACTATTAATTTAAGACGGTGTGTGCGTATCCCACCCCTGGGGTGGGATGAGTTGACACCGTTCGTAAATTTATTTTTTATTTGAGCAAATAGTTTTCTGTAGAGATCAAAGCCGTCCGGGCCGCCGTCCAGAGCAATAACAGGTTCAAAATCCTTCACGCTCGGATCTAAATAACTAATCCTTGCTGTTGGAATATATGGAAGATTAGTGACAATGACATCAGGCACATTTTTTACATTAGATAACAGATCGCTTTGAATAAAAAAGATTCTCTTTTCAACTTTATTTAATTTGGCATTTTTTCTTGCTACTTCCAAAGCTTTTTCCGATATTTCTGTTGCAAAAACCTTAATCTTTTTGTTATTTTTAGCAATAGAGATTGCAATATTTCCTGAACCTGTTCCAATATCTAAAGCTGTAAAAGCTTGATTTTTGGCAAATTGCAAGACTTGATCTACCAAGAATTCTGTTTCCGGGCGGGGGATGAGGACATCCGGAGTAACTTTAAATTTCAGCTTGTAAAATTCAACCCAGCCTTGGATATACTGCTTAGGCCTGGAGCGCATGGATGATTGGGTCAAGGTCCCCATCTAAGATTACCTCCAGATTATGCCAGGATTTATTGATTCTATGATCCGTAACCCTGTTTTGGGGAAAATTATAGGTACGGATTTTTTCGGAACGCTCGCCACTACCAACTTGGGCAGATCTTTGAGCATCAATTGAACCGACTGCGCCTTGTTGTTGAATTTCCCACAGTTTGGAGCGTAAAAGATTCATGGCATTCTCCCTGTTTTGAAGTTGCGATCGCTCTGTTTGGGCAGTGACTACAATTCCGGTTGGGATGTGTTTCAATCTGACTGCTGTTGAGACTTTATTAACGTTTTGGCCCCCGGCTCCACCCGATCTAAAGGCTTCAAACTCTATATCAGCCGGATTTATAGAAACTTCTTTCTCGGAAACTTCCGGTAAAACTGCCACAGTTGCGGTTGAAGTATGAATTCTTCCTCCGGATTCGGTAACGGGTACTCTTTGTACCCTGTGAACACCCGACTCATATTTGAGGCATAAGTAAGAATCTTTTCCTGTGATTTTGAGTACAATTTCTTTGATCTGGCCCAGTTTTCCTTCGGAGCGGTCCAGTTCTTCTATTTTCCAGCCCTTGCTTTGAGCAAATTTGGTGTACATCCGCAGTAGATCTCCGGCAAAAATGCCGGCTTCATCCCCGCCGGCAGCCGAGCGGATTTCCAGAATGGATATATTTGGATTGGACCCTGGTTCTTTCGAGGTGTTTGCCGAAGTTTGCAGTTCCTCTTTCTGTTTCTCCAGTTCGGTAATTTCCGCTTGGGCCATTTGGCCTACATCCGGATCAGAGAGGAGAAGTTTATTTTCCTCGATCTGGCGATCAATATTATCAATTTGCTGCTGAATATAGTCCATCTAAGATGCAGCCTGTTTTCTGGCCTGCATCAGGAGATCTTTGAGGGAGGGTCTTTCCTTTTTGCGCTCCTCCAGCTTTGCCTTTTTGTGTTCCAGAATTCTTTTTCTTTCCTCTTGACTAGCTTTGGAAACTTCCACTTTCTTAACAAATCTGTCTACTTGGCCAAGGGTATCAACAAACTTTTGCGCTCCGGTAAAAAACGGGTGACAGGCAGAACAAATTTCCACACGGATTTCGCTCATCGTTGAGCCGGTTATAAAGCTGGCCCCGCAGGCGCAAGTCACTTTAGCCTCAGGATTCCAATTAGGATGGATGTCTGCTTTCATAATGCAGGTAGTATAACAAATTGGCTACAGAATTTCTACACTCTGTGCGCTTTGTGGTGTCTGCGGTGGATGGCTTTGGCCAGGGTTCCTAAAAATACTCCAATGGTAATTAAAAAGGCTCCGGTTAAAAAGGAAGTGGAAAGTTGCTCACCCAGTATGGTTACTGCCAGGAAAGCTGCAATAAAGGGCTCAATATACTGGAATAAATCAGCTGCGGTGATGGTGGTTTTGGAAAGGCCCCATTCAAACAGAAAATAAGCGGAGATGGAGGAGAGAAGAGTCATATAGGTTAGACCCATTAGACCCAAAATAGTAATTTGGCCGGGCCAGGATGGGTTTTTTATGTACTCAAGGCCTGCCGGAACAAGCATGGCCACAGTTCCCACCATAAAGGCAATGGCAGTAACTACCAGTGAGGGATATTTGGTGAGGACTTTTTTGGATATAACTGCCCCTATTACCCAGGAAATTGAGGCCAGAATTATTAAAATATTACCCAAAAGCATTTGGGTAGAATATGTACCCGTAAAAAATTGAGGCAGGCCAATGATAATCAGCGCTCCTAAAAAGGCTGCCGCAACGCCCGCCAGATTAACCAGGTATATTTTTTCCTTGAAATATAACCAGCCTATGATGACCGAAAGAATGGGAATAATCAGGGTTAAAACCGAGGCGTCTATGGCTGTGGTCCGCTTTATGCCTTCAAAGAAAAAGGCAATATTTAAAGTGATAATAAAAACACCAACTGCAATAAGGGCGGGTAAATCTTTTTTGTCTATTTTAATTTTTTTGGTTTGAGCGAAAAAAAATGGGGCCAAAAAAAGGGAAGCAAGAGCAAAACGCAAAAGTGCCAGACTCATGGGTGGGAATTCCTGCAAAGTAACTTTAGCCACCACAAAATTTATACCCCAAATTAAATGGGCCAGTATTAAAGCAATGTAAGGGAGTGGTTTGGTGATTATTTGAGAGCTCATCCTTTAAGGATAGAGGATTTCCAGCATCCTGTCCAATCCAAAGGAGAATCCAACTGCAGGAATATCTTTTTTGGCAAAACTTCCAATTAAATTGTCATACCTGCCCCCGCCACCAATGGATAAACCTTGATATTTCTCCTCTTTTAGTTCAAAAATAGCTCCTGTGTAATAATCCAAACCTCTTGCTAAGCTAGGATCAAAAGCAAAATCTTTGCCTTCTTCTAATTTATATTCTTCCTTTAGAATCTTAAACAAATCTTTAAGATTTGAAGTTGGTTTTTGTGATCTGATTTTAGAAACAGACTCCTTGGCTACCTGCTGGGATAAACCATTGCTCACAAGCTCTTGCAAAACTGCCTCTTCACCAATTTTATTAAGCTTATCTATAGCTCTAACAATCTCCGAGGGGAAATCTGCAAAATTAGCTCTGTCATTAACAGACATTTGAGCATTTGAGAACCCAAGCTTCCTCATGCACTTTATGGCAACAGCTACAACTTTTGCATCCTCCGACGGATTACTAGATCCAACACTGTCAAAATCAAATTGAGTAAATTCTCTCCACCTGCCTTTTTGCGGATTTTCTCCTCTAAAAACCTGGCCTACTTGGTAACGCCTGAAAGGTAGGGGAGGATTGTAAGTTGCCACATATCTGGCAAGAGGAACTGTTAAATCAAAACGCAAAGCAAGATTCCTGCCACCTCGATCTGTGAATTTATAAATCAGCCTTTCTTCTTCTCCATATTTTCCTTCCAGTGTTTCGGCAAACTCAATGGTGGGAGTTTCAATTGGAATAAAACCATATTCTTCCAAGACGCCGGCAATTTTATTTATTGTTTCACGTCTTTTTGCGGCAAGTTCAGGCTTTATATCCCTAAACCCCTTTGGTGTTGGCGGTGCTTTAATCACTTGACTTTTCTCCTTTTTTGTTGTATATTGCTTTTGCAGTCGAAAGGCTGTTGTGAGCGCCCCCGAAAGGGGGCTTTTTAATGACAAAATCACATTCCCGTAAATCAATAAATGTATCGGCAACTTTTTTAAGCTCTCTGGCTGTCCGCCACTGAGGCGAGATTACTGTAGTAGTAATGCTACTTTTTTTCAGCTGAGATACTAAGTAAACAAAATCGGAATCTCCTGAAAAAAGTATCATAGTTTCATATTTGCCTATATTGACAGCCGCATCAAAGGTTATCTCAACATCAAAATTAGCTTTGTTTTGAGATTTTTTATTGCGTTTCCTAATAACCTTAATACTTTTAGTGACTATTTTAAAGCCCTGATTTTTTATAAAGGAGAAAAAGCGATTCTGTCCCTTAGTCTTAAAGACAGGACTGTAATATCTTAATATGGTTAATTTTCCTTTAGTTCGGAATTCAGTTAAAAGTTTTTTATAATCTACCCTCAGACCACATTGCTTCAGGCTGATCTCAAAATTAGCAGCATCTATAAAAATTGCTATTCTCTTTTTTGGTATTGGCGGTACTTTAATCATAGTCATATCATATCACCAAACCCTTAACTTTTTCTTCTCCAGGCGTAAAAATCATTAGCATTGACAGGGGTTAATATTGGTAATTTGCTATCTGCTCCTCGTTGAAACCAGGCGGCAATTCGACTATCTTCAAAGTTTAATACAATAGCCCCAGATTCCAAAAGAGCCTGACCTTCACCCATATACATTGCCTCATACCAGGCAATCCGTTCATAAATTACCCTTGGATCAATTTTTTTAAAATTAACACCTTTTTTATCAAAAAATCTTGCGGAATCTTTTATTTGATCTTGTACTTTTTTCTGCAGTCCAGGATCCGACTGGATCCTACGATAGTTTTCAGTTGTATATTCAAAGGGAGTTTTGAGTGATTGCCCTGCACAATATTCACTCCAAAGAGTTACTGCTTGCTCCGGATTATCTAATTCTGTCAGAACAGAGGATAATGCTGATTTTGCACTTAGACTTGTATCTATTCTTTCTTCTTTGGATTGAGCGAAAGAAAAAACCCTTTCATCCAGTAGTTCACTATCCGGTATAACAATATTTAGATTTGGAGTTCCCAGGTCTTGAAGTGCGAGCAAAGTGATCGCTACATAATCTTGATAATATCTGCAGATTGAAGTTTCAGGATTAAAAGAGAATGCTGCTTTTGGATAATCCCGTTTTGAACCCGGTCTCCAATCAGGATTTAAGCAATTAAATACAACTACAGGAACCGATCTACTTTCTGCAAGTTCGATTAATCTACTCTTTAGTTCTTCTCTAGCTGGTAAAGGTCTACCAGTTTGCTCAAGTTGTTCAAGATTATATAAAGTTAATTCAACTAACTCATTCATAATCCCACACTTCCTTTTTCCAGGATTTCTATATCTCCATCTATATACACATCCACTAAGTCATCGCTATCTTTATAAATCTCAGCAGTGATAATTTTGAGGGAAGGTTGCAAAATTTTAACTTGTGTAGAGGTTGCTTTACTTTGGGTTGCTTTCCAAATTCCTACAGCAGCTGTTCCGCTAGCACAAGCTGTCTCGTAAAGTAGTGTTTCAATATCTCTAACCCAGACAATAGGTTTAAGTTCAATATATTCACCCCAATCGGTAATGAACATTACCCCGGCAGCTGGAACTGAGTAAATTAGATTTTCTTGTTGTAGGAGTTTAAGAGCATAACGCTTGAGATTACTAGGATTAATCTGTCTAGTTTGTACAAAAACCAATTGGGTAATACCTTCTAGATCTACTCTGAATAAATTACTTTTGAGTTTTGTAAAAGATTTCAGATTAGAAATTGGCATTTGGGCAAATGCAGTATTTTTTTGATTTATTCCAGCATTTAAAACTCTTTTTGTACCAGAAACTTTAATTTTTATTTTTCCTTTGTTGCCATTTAAAAGTAAGTAGGCGAGTGATCTGGTGGCATTTCCACAAAATTCACCTCCGGCAAGTTCCAAAGTAGCAAAGTTATTTTTTCGATCAAATGCATAGAAACTAACCTGCTCCACATTTGGAAAACGCTTAATCATTTCATCATTAATCAAGCGTTTTTTATTTTTTGGAACAAGCCCCTGTATAAGCATTTGATCATTTCCTCCGGGACGGAGGATTGTGAATTCATATTCTGTTTTTTTATCGTTTGTTTTCATAACTTTCCTTTCCAACAAAAAACCTCCCGTTCGCTGATCACTAACCCATAAAGGCTAATGAACAAGGAACGAGAGGTGTCTTTTTAAAAATAAAAAGACCGCTCCCGCGGTCCCATCCTGTTTTCCGTGTACCGTTCTGATACATGACTCTTAGTGGCGACTTTGGTTTTCCAACATCGTCTGTCTATCTTTTTACGGCTTAGATCATTCCGTAGAGCATTTTGGCTCTCGGCTCCTGGATCGTGACTCCAGTAAAACGCCTTTAAATATTTAGTTGTAATTATTAGTATATCATAAAAATTCTATTTGTCAAATTCCCTATGAGAGTGGTAAGATTATTTGCATGGTTAAATCCGCGATAATTTTGGCAGGCGGGAAAGGGGAGAGGCTGCGACCATATACTAATGACCGGCCCAAGCCAATGGTGGAGGTTGGCGGCAGGCCGATTTTGGCTTACCAGCTGGATCAGCTTAAAAATGCGGGTATTGAAACAGTTGTTTTTGCCACAAGTTACAAAAGAGAAGCTTTGCAAAAACATCTTGATTCAGGGAAAAAGTATGGAATTAGAGCCTTATTTTCTGTTGAAGAAACTCCCCTTGGACGTGGGGGAGGGATTAAAAAAGCAATGCAAATACTGCCAAATGATTGGGAAAATGTTCTTATTACAAACGGAGATAATCTTTGGAAACTGGATATAGAAGGCTTGATTAAAAAACACGAAGAAAGCGAGGCTATGGCAACTATTGTGGTGGTGCCACTGCGCAGCCCTTATGGAATTGTGGAATTTAACGGCGCTGATGAGATTTTGGGATTTAAGGAAAAACCAATTCTGCCTCACTGGATTAATGCCGGAATATATGTTTTTTCCAGAGAAATAGAACCCCTTTTGCCAAACGTCGGAGATCATGAAATAGAAACTTTCCCTAAATTGCCCTCAGACAGGTTCCTGGTTTTTAAAAGCACTGATTACTGGAGAGGTGTGGATACTGTTAAAGATTTAACAGAAGCAGAAAAAGAAGTGATAGAGGTATTTAGCGGGTAGTTTTGGGTTTGGCAGAGGGACTGGAAACTTGAGCTGAAGGACTGGCCACCTTTTTGGGTTTGATAATCCCGCCCTGCGGGATAACATGGACAAAGTCGGCTTCAAAAAAATCGTTTTTGCCAGTTATTCCTGTCAGAATAATGAAACCACCGGTACTAACTTTGGCAGAATTTGGGATGGAAACAGCAATACTTTTTAGACTTCTATCCTTGATAGTAACCAGTTTATCCGAAACAGCCACCACTTGACCCCATAAATAAGTTTTTTCAGCCAGAGGCTGACCAGCCTTTGGCTGGGGTAGTAAAATGATTTTTTTGGCAGTGAGTACTCCGGTTTCATCCACATCTCCCAGGGCTGCCAGATAATCTTCTTCAATTAAACCTTTAAGATTGGGAGATTTTTTGCTTTTCAGTTGGCTTTCAAACATAGTGTCCTGATTAATATTAACTATTTTGGGGCTGTTTTTGGTGGCTAAAGTTATGGCTGTTGGGGATTTGGTTTTAATTTTGCCAATATAGGCTTTGTCTTTTAGTTTTTTATTAACCTCCTGCTTTAATTTGGCTGCTTTGGAAGCAATTTCTTTTTTTAATTCCTCAAGTTTTGTCTTTACCTCGGCAGAAGGGGTGGAATCTGCAGCATAGGCGGGAGGTAATATAATCATTATAATCATTATAAAAATTATAACTTTTATGCTTTCTTTCATAGTTTTTCCTTAGAATAATATACTGTTCTCTCTACTAAGCGGGAATCGCCTGTGGTGTCAAAAACTACTGCCGTAACCTTGTTTTCTCCTTCATTTAAGATTAAAACCGTGGAAAATGAGCCGTCTTTTTTAGACTCAATAATCAAATTCTGAGAATCCGTAAAAATCAGCACATCTTTTAAAGGACCTGTTTGTCCGGAAACAATCACGGAGGATTGAAAGCTTAAAAAGTCATCATCCGGATTATCCAGGTCCAGTCTTAGAGTTTTAGGAGGAGTGGTAACCGGGCCGTTTGAAAAAGGCTTATTTGGTTTTTGGTACTGAATATTTAGGATATAGTAAAGGCCTGCCAAAAGTGCCAGCCCAACTATAAGTATCAGTATTTGGGATAAATAAAAATGTTTGGCAGGAATTTTTTTATTCAGTTTCATCTAAAAACATTTTAACATATTGTCTATGTTTAAACTTTTTGTTACTATGCAAATCCAATGGATATTTATTGGGGCGGGCAGGCACTTTTTAGATTAAAGGGTAAGGTTGCTACAGTGGTGATTGACCCTTACGATCCGGAATTTACCGCTTTAAAACTTCCTAAAGAATTAAGCGCAGATGTAGTTTTATCAACTCATGGTCATGGTGATCATAATAACACCGGAGTTGTGCATAATGCGGAAGGAGAGAAGCCTGCCGTGTTCAAAGACCCTGGGGAATATGAGGTTGCAGGGGTGGTGATAACAGGCATTTCTTCTTTCCATGATGACAGCAATGGTTCCGAGAGAGGGAAAAATATTATTTTCAATATTATGCTGGACCGGTTAAATATTGTTCACCTCGGGGATTTGGGACAAAGCAAACTGACTGAGGAGCAATTAACTCAAATCGGGGAGGTGGATATTTTGCTCATTCCCGTGGGATCTGTATATACAATTGACGGGAAGACAGCTGCAGGAATTGTATCCCAGCTGGAACCAAAGATTATAATCCCCATGCATTACAAAATTGATGGACTAAAATTTGAACTGGAAGGAGTGGAGGGGTTTTTGAAAGAAATGGGAGCGGAAAATATCACTCCAGTCCCGAAACTGTCTATTACTAAAGATAAACTGCCCGAAGAACCACAACTGATTTTGCTTGCAAAATCATCCTGAGCGAAGTCGAAGGATCTATATGGCACAACCGGTATCTAAACTTCCACCGCAAAATATAGAAGCTGAACAGTCCCTTTTGGGGGCGCTTCTTATTGACAAAGATTCTATTGTCCGGATATCTGAGCTGCTGCATCCGGCTAATTTTTACAGAAGCGAGCAGCATGCCCCGATTTATGAAGCTGTTCAAGCCCTGTTTGAAAAAAGAGAACCGATTGACTTGGTGACTGTGACAGAGGAGCTAAAACGCAAAGGTTTTTATGATAAAGTCGGAGGCTCTGCCTATTTAACTACTCTGGTTAATGTGGTTCCCACCTCCGCTCATATTGAACAATATGCCCGGATTATCAAAGAGCATGCCATCAGGAGAACTTTAATTGCTCAAGCAACCCGTCTGATTGAGAGAGCTTATGATGAGGCCCAGGAAGTGGATGAGCTGCTGGAGCAGGCAGAGCAGGGGATATTTGCCATTTCTCAGGAAAATGTCAGCAGAGATTTTTTGCCAATCAAAGATGCGCTAACTGAGTCTTTTGACCGTTTGGATGAGTTGCAAAAATCCTCCGGAAAACTCCGGGGAGTGCCCACAGGTTTTCGGGATTTGGATAATAAACTGGCTGGTATGCAGGATTCAAATTTGTTGATTTTGGCTTCCCGTCCGGGTCAGGGGAAAACCTCTTTGGCTTTAAATATTGCCCAGTTTGTGGCAGTTAATGCTGGGCTGCCGGTGGGGATTTTTTCTTTGGAAATGAGCCAGGAGGAGCTGGTGGACCGGCTTCTGGTGGGTCAGGCAGATATTGATGCCTGGAAGCTAAAAACCGGCAGACTGGATGAAAAGGATTTTGACAGGTTGTCATTGGCCATGGGGGAGCTGGCCGAAGCACCATTGTTTATTGATGATACGCCGGGAGCGACCATTTCCGAGATGAGAACAAAAGCCAGAAGGCTGCAAATTGAACACGGATTAAAACTGTTGATTGTTGATTATTTGCAGCTGATCCGGGGCAGGAATCTGGAAAATAGAGTTCAGGAGGTTTCCGAGATTTCCCAGAATCTTAAAAATCTGGCCAGGGAGCTAAAAATTCCGGTCCTGGCCATATCCCAACTGTCCCGGGCAGTTGAGCAGCGGGGAACCAGAAGGCCCCAGCTGGCGGATTTACGGGAATCCGGGGCCATTGAGCAGGATGCGGATGTGGTGATGTTTCTTTGGAGAGAAGATATGGAGCGACCGGAACAGGTCACGCTGGATATTCAAAAGCACAGAAACGGGCCAACCGGGGAAATAAATCTGGTTTTCCGGGCAGACCGAACCAAATTCTACGGAATGGAAAAAACCCGTAAGACTCAAACAGAAAAGAGTGAGAAAGAGCTGCCGGCGGCGGCTTAGAAAATAATCAGCACAGCCACAATTAAATAAACAGACAAACTGATCAGGTTTTGAATTATGGTGGTAAAAGGACCTGCTCCTAGGGCGGGGTCAGTATGTTCTTTGAATAGAAGTTCCGGGACAATAAGCGCGACAACAGGAGCAAGACTGCCGTCAATAAACATGGCTGTTGCCACAGTCAAAGCCACATAATCGGAGCCTAGCCAGATTTTGACAAAAAGCCCAAGCAGTAGTCCGAAAATGAGACCAAAACAAATTCCAACCAGCATTTCTTTAAAAAGATATTTAAAGAAATTATCTTTGAATTTGGCCAAATTCCTGACATAAACATTTTCTGTTTGTGTCCCGATTGCGTCAGACATATAAACAATTACTGGTAAGAAGAAAGCTAAAGAGATATTACGGGACAAAATATTTTCAAACCTTGAGACAATAAAGGTTGCCAAAATCCCGCCGCAGAGACCCAAAATTAACCAGGGAATACGTTCTCTAATAAGCAGGGTAATTTTTTCCTTACTATCATCTTCTAACCTAAAACGAGCCATATAATCTTTAGTATAACACTTGTGTCCAGGGTGGGATTCGAACCCACATGGCCTTGCGACCAATAGTTTTTGAGACTATCGCGTAAACCGTTCCGCCACCTGGACGTAAGTTGAATTATATCAGCATTTTGGGTTAAACTCATCCTATGAAAAATGTTAGACTTGCCAGCCATGTCAGGCCCGAAAGATATAAAATAATGCTTCATCCTGATTTGGAAAAGTTTACTTTTCGCGGAGAAGAAACTATTTATTTGAACTTAGATAAACCAGGCAAAGAAATTACTTTGCACTCGGCTGATCTGGAAATAGAAAGTGATGAGGCAAAAGTAAGTTATAACGAGAAGGAGGAAACAGTAAAATTAACCTACAATAGAGCAATCCCGGCAGGTAAGCACCAGATAAAACTTAAATTTAAAGGTATTTTGAATGATAAGATGAGAGGGTTTTACCGGAGTCAATACGGGGAAGATAGACATTTGGCGGTAACTCAGTTTGAAGCAACAGATGCCAGACGTGCCTTTCCCTGTTTTGATGAGCCTTCCCAAAAAGCCATTTTTGATGTGACTTTGATGATTCCTGCCCACACCACTGCCATTTCAAATACTGTGGAGTCCAGTGTCTGGGAACATGAAACAGGCCTTAAGGTGGTGGAGTTTGAACCAACTCCTAAAATGTCCACTTATCTTCTGGCTTTTATTGTAGGGGAATTTGAATATATAGAGAATAAAACCAAAAATAATATTTTAGTTAGAGTTTTTACTACACCGGGTAAGAAAGATCAGGCAAAATTCGCGCTGGATGTTGCTATAAAAGTCTTAAAGTTTTATGAAAATTACTTTGGTATTGATTATCCACTTCCTGTTTTGGATCTGATTGCCATTCCTGATTTTGCCTCAGGGGCAATGGAGAATTGGGGAGCTGTGACTTACAGGGAATCAACACTTTTAATTGATGAGGCTTCTTCATCAACCGGCAATAAACAATGGGTGGCCATGGTGATTGCCCATGAACTGGCTCACCAGTGGTTTGGGAATCTGGTAACCATGGAGTGGTGGAGCGATCTTTGGCTAAATGAAGGCTTTGCCAGTTTTATAGAATATCTGGCCATAGATAGTATTTTTCCCCAGTGGGATATCTGGACCCAATTTGTATCAAGCGAGATGGGCACAGTATTTTCCCTGGACAGCCTAAAAAACACTCATCCTATTGAGGTTCCGGTTGGTCATCCGGCAGAGATTTCCGAGATTTTTGACAAAGTTTCTTATTCAAAAGGGGCCACCATTTTGCGGATGCTTTGGAAATATCAGGGGGAAAAAGATTTTCAAAAAGGCTTACAGCATTATCTTAAAAAACATGCGTATGGGAATGCTCGAACAGAAGATTTATGGAAGGCATTGGAAGAAGTATCTGGAAAACCTGTAGGACTGGTGATGAAAAACTGGACTTCAAAGCCGGGTCACCCATTAGTAAGGGTACAGCGGGCCCACACTGAAAGTGGGGAGGGCAACAGGTTACAGTTAACACAAAGCAGGTTTTTCTCAAGTCCCATATCTAAAAAAGAAACTCAAGACAAAACGATTTGGAGTATCCCTTTAGGCAACATTTTGATGGACAAAAAGGTAGTAACAATTCCCAACAAAGGAGAGAAATTAAACCAGAATGAGGCAAGTTTTGTCAGAGTAGATTATCCAAGAGATTATCTTAAAAAGCTGAATAATTTGTCCGCTCCCGATAGGCTGGGATTAATTAGGGATACATTTGATCTGGCTCAATCAGACCAAACACCAACTACTTTGGCTCTGGAACTTGCTCTAAGTTATATGAAAGAGTTAGATTATACTGTCTGGAGTGAGCTGACCGGGCATATTAGCCAGCTGGATTCCTTACTCTTCTTAGAGGAATTTTATGAGGATTTTAAAAAGTACGGCAGGGAAATTTATGGCAGGATTGCAAATAAAATGGGCTGGGATAAAAAGGGGGGGGAGAAGCATACGGATGCGCTGCTGCGGGGAATGGTGTTATATAAACTGGGCAGTTTTGGGGATGAGGATACTATCAAAAAAGCACAGGAACTGTTTAAAAAAGTAAATCTGGACCCTGATCTGCGCGGAGTAGTTTATAATCTGGTGGCGGAAAATGGTGATTTGGAAGAATTTAATACTTTGATTAAAATGTATAAGAAAGAAGATAACCAACAGGAAAAGGATAGAATTGGCAGAGCTCTGGGGCTTTTTAAAAGAAAAAAATTACTTAAAAAAACTTTGGAGTTTGCAATTTCCAAACATGTCAGGTTTCAAAATAGTTTGGGGATTATAGCTTCTGTGTGGGGTAATCCGAATGGTCGTTACTTTGCGTGGGAGTTTGTTAAAGCAAACTGGAAAATGTTAAAAGAAAGATATGCCGGCGGTCATTACTTTACCAGAGTGTTCCAGGCAGCTGGGGATTTTACCAAACTTTCAGATGCCAAAGATATTGAAAGCTTTGTCCGCAAAAATCCTGTACCTGAAGCCCAAAGAACCATAGCCCAAGCCCTGGAACAAATTTACTCAAATGCAGAATGGCTGAAAAGGGATAGCAAAGTGATAGAAAATTTTCTTAAAAAGAAGTAAAATCTAGGATTATGGCGCTTAATGTAACTGATCTTCGAAATGGAACTGTTTTTAAGGAAGCAGGGAATATTTTGCAGGTACTTTCCTATGATCATGTCAAAATGGGCAGAGGATCTGGAAATATAAAGTTAAAAGTAAAAAATTTAAAAACCGGTTCAGTGACGGAGAAATCTTTTATCACCGGAGCAAGAGTTGATGAAGCTGATGTGCAAAAGAAAAAAGCTCAGTTTTTATACAGAGATGGCGATTTATTTCATTTTATGGATACTGCCTTTGAGCAATTTTCCCTAAGGGAGGTAAGTTTGGGTGAACAGATTAAATATTTAAAAGACGGATTGGAAGTCAGTTTAATAATTTCCGAGGGGGAAGCACTGGGTTTGGAGTTGCCAAACAGCCTGGTGTACGAGATAGCAGAAACCGGCCCGGGAGAGAGGGGCAATACTGTTTCCAATGTGTTTAAGGAAGCAACTCTGGATAACGGGTTGGTCGTTAAAGTCCCCATGTTTATTGGTGTGGGGGAAAAGGTAAAAGTGGATACCAGAACTGGACAATATGTGGAAAGAGTGAAAGAATAGAGTAATGGCCAAAAAGATCACTAAAGCTTTAATACCGGCGGCTGGCTTCGGAACTCGTTTCCTTCCCCAAACCAAGGCCATGCCCAAGGAAATGATGCCTCTGGTGGACAAACCAATTATTCAGCGAGTAGTTGAAGAGTTAGTGACGGCGGGCATTGAAACAATTGTTATAGTGACAGGTTGGAATAAAAGAAGTATTGAGGATCATTTTGATAATAATGCTGAACTTGAAGATAAATTAGAAAAGATGGGTAAAACTGATGCTCTGGTAATGGTTAGAAAGATTTCGGATTTGGCCGAATTTGTTTATATTCGTCAAAAAGGCCCGGATGGCAATGCTACTCCTATTTTAAATGCTAAACACATCATGAGAGATGACCCATTTTTGGTCTTTTGGGGAGATGATTTTGTAGATGCTACTCCTTCCAGAGCAAAGCAAATGATTGAAGCATACGAAAAATATGATTCAACAATCTTAGGCAGTATGAAAGCAAGAAATGATGAAGACTACAAAAAATATGGTTTTGCAGGGGGAGAAGAGGTTAATGGACATGTCATTAAGGTGCAAAAAATAATAGAAAAGCCTGGAAGCAGGGAAATATCTCCCTCTGATATGGCAATAGTTAGCGGCTATCTTTATACGCCTGATATTTATGAGCATCTGGAGAAGGCGATACCAAATTTAAAAGAGGGAGAGGAGCTAGTTTATACCCTGGGACTTCAAGGGATGATAGATGATGGAATTTCTGTTCATGCTGTGGAGCTTCAAAATGCCATTTTTAGAGATACCGGAAATAAGTTTGAATATATGAAAACTGTGGTTGATTTAGCGCTGGAGCACCCGGAAATTAATGGAGAATTTAGAGAATATCTTAAAAGTTTAATGAATGAATCTCAAAGCTAGCACTACTCCATAAACTGTAACTGCCTGAGTAAGAATTCCCCAGGGGAGTTTAATATTGCTTTGAATTTTATGCTGCCATCTATAGGCTGTTGAAAAAGGGGGGAAATTCCAGCCAAAAAGTAGATAAGGCATCATTAATAAATCCCAGATTTCAGAAAAAAAGATACAGGCCAGGAAATATATAGGATCAATGTGCCTTCCAAAGAAAATATATGCAAAAACAATACCAATTATTAAATCCAGTACTGATTCTGTAAAAAGAGTGACTTTATTCTTTTTCCTCCATCCCACTCCCAAATCCCAGTGGGGGATCATGTCCAAAATGGGGTGGGAAATGGCTGCAAGAGGTAAACCAATGGCGGGGTTGGGGATGGAGGCGGCAATTGCTCCTCCTACTAGCGCATGTGCAGTTGCAGTCATTTAGTAACTATTAAGTATACCAGACTTTGTCAATTTGATTCAAGAAGGGGAGTGTGGTAGCCTATTTGGATATGTTTCCGGTACTTTTTTCTTTGGGAAATCTAAGTGTGTCCTCTTTTGGAGTATTTCTGGCTTTGGGGTTTTTGCTGGGAATATTCCTGATTTGGAGGCTGGCCCGGGCCTGGGATTTGGATGAGGAAAAAGTTTTGGACTTAACACTTTTAACCCTGATTGGAGGGTTAATTGGGGCCAGAATATACTTTGTTCTGGAGAATTTTCAATTTTTCTCCCAACACCTGTTTGGGATTTTAGTTATTTATAAATACCCCGGATTTTCTTTTTGGGGAGGGATAATCGGGGGAGTATTAACTCTTTACTTTCTGGTCCGCAAAAAAAAGGATAATTTTTTACAAGCTTTGGATATTGCCTCTGTTGGAGTGGTTGGTGCTCTTGTTTTATCTGATCTGGGATGCTTCCTGGGCGGGTGTGGAGTTGGGGCACCTAATAATCTTTTTTTCTCAGTTAATATGGTTGGAGTTTTGGGCAAAAGATTTCCTGTGCAAGTCCTGGAGGCATTACTATTTTTATTTGCGCTTTCCAGACTCTGGTCTTCTGCTACTCACTTTCATCAAAGAGGCAAGATTTTATCTTTATCTTTAATTTATTTTGGGGCAGTTAAACTGTTAACCAGCCCCTTGCGAGCACAAAATGAATTTTTATTATTTTTTGTATTTTTATTTTGCGGAGTTTATATTTTCTATAAAGTAACAAAAAGAAAATTAATTTCTGATTTAAAGAACTTACCTAAAGAAGTTACTATGGAAAGACTTAAAAAATACTGGTATAATCAAAAAACGGCACTTGTCTGGAATTTAAGAAATCTTAAAAAAATCTTAAGGAGGTTTAATGTTAGGCTTTCCTGGAAAAAAAGTAGACAGTATTAAAAGAGTTTTGCTCCGCCAGCAAGCTCAGGTGGAGAAAAACTTAAAAGAAGTGGAAGAGGATGATCCGGTAAATGACGGCAGTTTAGCCGAAACCAGTGAGCCAGGGACTGACTCCTATATTGCCGATACTCATACCAAAACCGTAATTCTGGAAAAACAGCTCAAAGACACCAAGACCTCCATCATAGTGGCCCTTTCCAAAATTAAAAGCGGCTCTTATGGTAAGTGTGAAAAATGCGGTAAACAGATTGAACTGGGCAGACTCCTGGCCATGCCCACAGCCAGCCTTTGCCTCTCCTGCTCCAAAAAAGTTTCTAAATAGACTATTATCTCTTTTCTAAATATTTATGATATTATTCAAGATAAATGCAACAGGAATTGCTAATTGCTATATTTACGGGACTTGGGGCAATGCTGGGTTGGGGTTTTGCCGACTTTTTTGCCAAAAAAACAATTGATAGAGTGGGCAGTATTGTTAGTCTGGTTTGGGCCCATTTGTTTGGTACGCTTGCGTTTTCCCTAATAGCACTCTACCAGTCGGTTGTGATCGGGCAACAACTGTCTATTCCAACTGACATGGCAGGATGGGGGTTGTTAATTTTTTTTGGTGTACTGCAGGCGCTCATTTATCTACTTGTATATATAGGCTTTGGCAAGGGACAACTGGCAGTATTAAATCCTGTTTTTGCTTCTTATTCTGGTTTAGCAGCTTTATTGTCGATAACGCTACTTGGGGAAAAAGTAAGTGCATCTATATTGTTAGCTGTGGCTGTTATATTCGGCGGTATTCTGCTGTTGAACCTAGATTCTCAAGCTTTACGCTCAAGACGACTTAATTTAATTCATATACCCGGACTAAAGGAAATAGGACTGGCAGTCATACTTGCCGCTATCTGGACAGTATCCTGGGATCAATTTGTTGGTGGTAAAGACTGGTTGACTTATGCATTATTTATGTATATATTTATGACTCTTACAGCAGTTATAATATCCAAACTTCAACGAGTAAATCTTGGAGTCGTTAAACCCCACCTTTGGAAATTTCTGATACTTATAGGTTTGGGTGAGGTCATAGCATATTCAGCAATAAGTTTAGGGTTTAGCGTAACATCATTTACCAGTATTATTGCCGTGCTTTCCGGAGCATTTTCTCTGCCGACTATCATACTTGCTCACATTTTCCTCAAAGAAAGGGTATCTTCGATTCAGCGCGCAGGAACCTTTATTATCATTGCCGGAATTGTAATTCTTTCTATGCGAAACTAATAAAATATGACTAAAATAATCACTAATACATTTAATCCTGAATTTTTAGCAAAACTCAAATATAAAACTCCGTTCTTTCTATTTAGTAAGAAAAAAATCACCGGTAACTACCGTAAATTTAAAAAACTTTTTCCGGGATCCACAATTCACTATGCTATGAAAGCAAATTCTGAACCTGGAGTTTTAAAAACACTTCAGGAAATAGGAAGTAGTTTCGAGGTTGCCTCCAAATATGAACTTGATATGCTAAAAAAAATAAAAGTACCTGCTGCAAAAATCATCTATGGAACATCAATAAAACCGGCTTCCCATATTAAAGAATTTTTTGATTACGGTGTAGACAGGTATGCCTGTGACTCATTCCCTGAAATTGAGAAAATTGCAGCTATTACACCCCGGGCTAAAGTTTATGTTAGAACCATTGCCAACGATTCAGGGTCTGTCTTTAAATTTTCAGAAAAATTCGGCACTGATCCTTCAAGCATTATTCCATTGCTTATCCGGGCTAAAGAATTGGGTTTACACCCTTACGGCATAAGCTTTCATGTTGGCTCGCAAGCATCTGACCCAAAGGCCTGGGCAGAAGTCTTAGGGATACTGCGTTCGGTCCTTGAGGATTTGCAGGAAATGGGAATCAAATTAGATGTATTAAATCTGGGAGGCGGTTATCCTTGCAAATATACATCCAGCGAGAATATCCCCGAATTAGAAGAAATTGCCCAATATACGCTTGAACAATATGAGAAACTTCCATATCAGCCAAAATTGATTTTGGAGCCGGGAAGAGGAATGGTTGCCGATACTGCAGTGGCTGTTGCCAGTGTAATAGCAAGAGTGGAAAGAAGAGGTAGTACCTGGTTATTTTTAGATCTTGGAGTTTATAATGGCTTATTTGAAACTATGGCTTATCAAGGTTCTACCAGATACCCAATAAGTAGTATGAGACCTGTGGGGGACGCGGGAGAATCATTATATGCGCTAGCCGGTCCAACAGGTGATTCACCAGATGTGATTACCAGGGAAGCTTTACTGCCACAAGATGTAGAAGTTGGAGATAAGCTGATTGTTCATCATGTGGGAGCGTATGGTCTTACCACAGTCAGCCCCTTTAACGGTTTCCCCAAACCAGATGTGTATTTTATTTGACATTTTAAAACCGTAAGGTTTACACTTAATGTAATGAGGATAAATGTTTATCAAAAAGTATCTTTAGCCTTTTTGGTTTTCTTAGTTGTTTTTTGGGTTTTACTGTTTAATAGTGGTTCCAAGGAAGGTTTCTATAATTATCTATACTCATTTTTATTTGGTTTAATTCCTCTAATCGGTGGCTTTATCGCAATGGTAAAATCAAGGATGTGGGGTGGGTTTGGAAGCGCTGTTGGGAAAGCAGTCTTTTTCATAGGTTTGGGACTTTTTTGTTGGGGTTTTGGAGAAACAATATGGTCTTATTACAACTTTTTCCTGGGTGAACCCGCACCATATCCATCACTTGCCGATTTAGGTTTTGCACCCAGTATATTCTTCTACGGATTGGGAACAGTCTACCTTGCTAAAGCAACAGGAGCTAAATATGGTTTAAGAAATAATTTTGCCAAAGTGTTTGTTGCTTTGGCCCCGATTATTCTTTTGGGTATTTCTTATTATTTTCTCGTGGTAATTGCTAGAGGTGGAGTATTGGTTCCTCTGGGTGAAACTCCGCTTAAAATCGTTCTTGATATTGCATATCCTCTGGGAGATTTTCTAGCTCTAACTATTGCTGTTATCATATCCGGTCTTTCGTTTCAGTACCTTGGGGGTAAATATCTATACGATATTATTTCAATTCTGGCAGGTTTAGCCGTTATGACTGTTGCAGATGCCGTATTTTCCTATACAACAACAGTAGGAACTTTTTATAATGGGCAATTTGGAGATCTATTACTGACTACAGGTTTATTTTTACTTACTTTTGGAGTCTTAGGATTTTGTTCTAAATTGAAGGAGGCTTAAATTGGATCCAGTTGCCCAGGCAGTCAGCAATATAATTAAGGAACAACAGGCAATCATTGGACCGGTTGCGCTGGATCAGGCAAAGAAGGTATCCGGCCTGGAAGTTTCCTCTGCCGACGATATTAAAGTAAGCGGTAATAAAAAAGAAGTTTTAGGGAATTTAGTTAATCAATATTCCAAACTTTTTGGGAAAGCCTCAATTGAGGTATGCAAGGAAGCTATAGAGCCGCTTTCAGATAAAATCCCCGCTTCCGATATTCCCGATATCCTGAAAAACTGATCCCGATTAAATCGGGATCATCCTGAACGATCAGTGAAGGATCTCAACAGGATTCTATCGCTTCGCTCCAGAATGACATATAATGTATTAATCTTATGCTGTCAGAGGATAAAATAACTGTTTTCTTAAAACTGCAACAAGCAGTGCTAGATTTAGAGGAGGGGACTAAATTACTTCAGTTATTTTTGCCTACGGTTTTAGAAGAATTGGCCTCTTTAGGATACTGTTATGAGTTTTTGTCTGCTATTTTTGTCGATCCGGATCATAAGCTGCAGCGCGGATTTTTTGTAGACAAACAAACAAAAATAGTATCCGAAAAAGAAGTTATCCATACGGAAATCCTTTTGGAGCGGGGAAGCAGTTGGGAGATGGAACTTTTGTATGGCAGGCCGCTTTTGATATCGGATATAAAAGAATTAGTTGATTTATCTTTTCCAAAATTTTCAGAAATCCGCTCTTTGCTAATTTTACCGATACAGAATACGCATAACTTCTCAGGCATTTTAGTTTTAGCTTCTCCTGCAAGTTCAGATAAAATTAACCCGGAAGAGATTGAATTCATGCAGATGATAACGAGGCTAATAGATTTGGGATATCGCTTGCAAGATACAGAGAGTTCTTTAACTCAAATTACACAGCAAGTTTATGAAATGAATGCCAAGCTTCATCAGCTGGATAAGCTGAAGGATGAGTTTGTGTCTGTTGCCTCACATGAACTAAGGACACCAATGACTGCTATCCGTTCGTACGTCTGGATGGCTCTTCATAAATCCGATATTCCGCTCTCACAAAAATTGGAAAGATATTTATACAGAACTCTGATTTCCACGGAGAGGTTGATTAATCTGGTTAATGATATGCTCAATGTTTCCAGGATTGAATCCGGCCACATTGAAATCAATCCTAAAGTCTTTGATATTGTGGCTTTAGTCAAAGATGTGATGGAAGAAGTTAAAGTCAAAGCTATGGAGAAAAGACTTTCGCTTTTAGTTTTGGAACATAAAATTCCCCAAGTTTTTGCCGATCCTGATAAAGTGCATGAGGTTTTGCTTAACTTACTGGGTAATTCTTTGAAATTTGATTATCCCGGAGGTATGATCACTGTGGATTTTTTTACAGACGGGAAAATGGTTGAGGTTTCGGTCAGAGATAATGGATTGGGAATTGTCAAAGAAGATGTGGGCAAGTTATTTAAAAAATTCGGGAGACTTGATAATTCTTATGTTTCAATTTCTACATCCGGTGGAACAGGCCTCGGACTTTATATTTCCAAGAGTCTGGTGGAGATGATGCACGGAAGCATTTGGGCGCAGTCCGAGGGAGTAGATAAAGGTTCAACTTTTACCTTTTCCCTCCCAATTGCAACACAAGAGGTATTGAAAGAATCTGAAGAATTTCATGTCAGGCCAAAAGGTGAAGCTAAGACACTTGAGCCGGTTGCAATATAATCATTATTATGATTATAATAATTATAACTGTTATATGAACAAGCGGATTTTAATCATTGAAGATGATCAGTTTTTAAGAGAATTTTATCAGGAGCTTTTGGAAGGGGAAGGGTATTTGGTTGACTGTTCGGTAGATGGAGAGACGGCTTTAAAGGAGCTTAGGGAGAATGAATATAATTTGGCTCTTTTGGATATCATGCTACCTAAAAAAGACGGTTTGCAGTTACTTAGAGAATTAAAAATAGCTCCTGGTAAAGCTGCCGGCTTAACTATCGTAGTCTTAACCAATTTGGGCCAGGATGCTATTATCAAACAGGCTTTTGCACTGGGGGCAGCAGGTTATTTAATAAAATCAGCCCTTAGCCCAGATCAGGTTTTAACAGAAATCAAAAGCTACCTGCAGAAAACCTCGAATGGATGATATTAAAATTCTCTTTCAGGATGATTATCTCTTGGTTTTAGATAAGCCTGCCGGATTGGTGGTTGATAAATCGGAGACTCAGTCTGAAAATACCCTGGAAGATTGGTTAAGAGAGCGCGGGAATACTCTGGATAGAGCAGGTATAGTTCACCGGCTTGATAAGGATACCTCAGGAATACTGCTGGTGGCTAAAACTCAAGAAGTTTTGGAAAATCTGCAGGCACAATTTAAAGAAAGAAAAATAAAAAAGGAATATTTGGCGCTGGTGCATGGTTTAGTGGAAAAAGGGGGGAAAGTGGAAGGGAGCATTGGCAGAAATCCGGGAAACAGAGAAAAATTTACGGTTCTGCTGGATGGAAAAGAAGCAGTAACAGAATATAACCCTTTGGGCAATTTTCAATTTTCAATTTTCAATTTTCAATTAATTTTTAAAGACTACAATAAAATACACATGAGAAAATTAGAGAGAATGAACTACAATCAGTTTACTTTAGTTTCCTGCCAACCTCTAACTGGACGGACACATCAAATTAGGGTACATTTAAAATATATTAATCACCCAATTGTTTCGGATGAACGCTACGTTGGCAGGAAAATGTACCGGTTGGATAAAAGGTGGTGTCCGAGAATGTTTTTACATGCTAAAAAAATAGGATTTTATCATCCGGTCAGTGGGGAATGGATGGAGGTTGAGAGTCCGCTGCCTGATGATTTAAATAAATCACTTAAGTTACTTAAGTAACTTAAATTATGAATAATATTTTTCTACAACTTGCCATAATACTGGGTTTATCCTCAATCTTAGGTTTTATTACCTTTAGACTTAAACTGCCCCTTTTAGTTGCCTATCTTATAGGAGGACTTTTGATTGCCTCAACTGCCATTTTTGATCCCAGAGCATCGGAAGTTTTACATTTTTTTCCCGAGATAGGGATTGCTTTTGTGCTGTTTTTGGTTGGGATGGAACTTGATTTCCGCGAGATTAAAAGCCTGGGTAAACCGATTCTTTTGGCCGGGATACTGCAAATTTTTATAACCACAATTACAGGTTCAAGCATTGCCCAGCTTTTAGGTTTTGGGGCAATTGAGTCATGGTATTTAGGGGTGGGACTTGCCTTCTCATCAACAATTTTGGTAGTGAAGCTTTTGATTGATAAGAAGGATGCAGGCGCACTTTATGGCAAATTGGCTGTAGGAATACTTCTTTTGGAGGATCTTTTGGCAGTATTGCTTTTGGTTTTTTTGACTGTTTCAAATTCGGTTTTCGGCTTAGGTCTTCAGCAAACTTTTCCTCTTATTGCACTTTTGTTGAAAGCGGTTTTACTTTTCGGGCTTGCCACATTATCCAGCAAATACCTCTTATCAGGAGTGTTTAAGGCAGTATCCAGACAAAATGAGTTGCTTTTTATCACCGCACTGGCTTGGTGTTTTATATACATTTCTTTTGCCATCCTTTTGGGTTTTTCGGTTGTAATTGGCGCATTTCTGGCCGGTGTGGCGCTAGCGAGTTCTCCATTCCACTTCCAAATTCAGGGAAAGGTAAAGCCTCTACGGGAGTTTTTTGTTGCATTGTTTTTTGTTTATTTAGGGACACAGGTTGATTTTACGGAAGTTGACAAAATTTATCCTCTAATGTTTATCTTCACAGGCTATACATTACTTATTAAACCCACAATCTTTCTACTTATACTTGGAATTTTCGGATTCAGAAAACATACTATGTTTCAAACCTCTTTAAGCTTAACCCACATCAGTGAATTTTCTTTAATTTTACTTTTAGTAGGATTTGAACTGGGAGTTGTAAGCCGGTCAGCCCTCACCACCATTGCTTTATCGGCAGTGCTTTCAATGATTGTGGCCTCAATTATGATTACAAACTCCAATAGATTATATAAGAGATTAGGACCGGTTTTGGGATTTTTTGAAAGGAAATCAAAACATTTTGCAGGGGATTGGGTTAATCAAAATATGGAAGCTCACGATGTAAAAGGCCACGTGATCGTAATTGGCGCAAGAAAGGTAGGGGGAGAGATAGTTAAACTTTTAAAGAAAGAAAAGATAGCTCAAATAGTTTTGGATTTTAATCCTCATCAGGTTGAGGCATTGCTTGCTGAAAAAATTCCGGTGGTTTATGGGGATATGGGGGACCCGGAAGTTTTGGACGGGCTAAATTTGAACAATGCCCGTATGGTGATTTCTACTTCTGCCAGTTTGGATGATAATTTGCTTCTTTTGGAAGAGTTAAAGTCAAGGCACATTAATATTCCGGTAATTGTCAGGGCGGAAACGCCGGATGATGCCCAGTCTTTATATAAAAAGGGTGCGGACTTTGTAATAATTCCGGAGATTTTGGCAGGAGATTTTCTGGTGGAAAAATTAAAGGACCATATGGAGGATGGGGATTTCTTTAAGGATAGAAGCAGAATTGAACTGGAAAGACTGTCTAAAAAGACTTTGGCATGGGAGTAATTTATAGCCATAGTTTCATATCCCACCCTTGCAGAACGCTCCAAAAGAAAAAGCAGGTAAAAGTTAATTTTCTGATTAAAACCTTAACAAAATAGATATCTTGACTACTAATGTTTTTATGGTATTCTACAATAACTATGGTAGAAGTTGCTCGGGCTGGATGGGTCAGAATCGCAGTTGAATTTGAGTTGCCGGAGGAGGTTACATATCTTCTTGGAGATACCCCAGAGGAGATAGCTGCAAAAGCAAAAACAATTTACGTTATGGATATTCTAAGGGGGGAAATTATAGACCCCATGATAGCAGGTGAAATTTTGGGCGTTTCTCCACCTAGAATGGATTCACTTATGACTAAATATCAGGTTGATATGTCTTCAAATCCTCCTCCGACAGTAAAGTAATACGGTTCAATGGGTAGCTAAAAAAATACCACGGGCAGTAAAACTTTACCACCCGTGATACTTTTATCTTCTTACATTGCAGGTGCGCCTTGAGGTGTCTCACCTCCACCCATGGCAGGGCCAGAACCTTGAGGCTGCGATCCACCTGAAGGTGTGCAAGTACAACTGATTGATCCCTGGCCGCAGGCAACACAATTTCCACCGGAAGCTTGATTTCCGCAAGTAACACATTTTTCTTCAGATTGTGTTACCGGTGTTTCTGCCGATTGATCAGTTGCAGGTGGGGTTTGTCCACCACCCTGATCATCTGCCGGAGTTCCGCCGCCTGGATTATTTTGATCGTCCATAAAATAAACTCACCCCCTCTCGTATACTTTAAGTGTAGCTTTAAAATACTTGCGCGGTCAAGGGGGAATTGTTTAAACTAATAGTATGCGCGGCTGGAAACTCTCTCAATCAAAAAGACGAACAGCGAAAACACTCAGGCTGGCAGTGATAACTCTGGGGATAGTTTTAAGCTTGCTGCTTTTATCCCAGGCAGTTAAGCTGACCCAAACTATGTTTAGCCCCTGGAAAGTAACATCATCTAAGAGTTATCTTTGGAATGGAGATTTTAATCTTAATTTTTTGATCCGCGCTAAGGAGATTTCCCTTGTTTCCTTTAACCCAAAAGACCAAAAAATAAACTTCATAAATATTCCCGATGCAACTTTTTTGGAAGTTGCCCGCGGATTTGGTAAATGGCAGGTTTCATCTATTTATGATTTGGGAGGGGATGATCTGCTAAGAGCAAGCCTTAGTCAGTTTTTTGGTTTACCAATTGAGGGGATTTTGGATTTTACCGGGAAATTCTCAAAAATGCCTACAGATAGTTTAATCATGCAGTTAAAAGACCCTTTTTCTCTGGTTAGTATTTTGCAAAATCTCAGAAGCGATCTTACTCCGGTTGAACTGATCCGGCTAAAGATGGGGATGAGCAGGGTTCGTTTTGATAAATTAAACCAGGTTAACCTGGAAAGCAAGGGAATTTTGGAAAAAACCGGTTTGGCAGATGGAACAGAAGTGCTGACTGTTGACAGCCAAAGACTGGATTCTGCCATCTCCAATATGGTTGATCCGGTTATTAAAGCTGAGCACAAAACTATAGCTGTTTTTAACTCCACAGATCATCCACAGCTGGCAGTAAAGGCAGCCAGAATAATCAGCAATATTGGAGGAGATGTTATTATCACTACAAATTCGGAAAAAAGACTGGAAAAAACAGTTATTTCGGGTGAAAAATCAAAAACGCTGGATCGGCTTTGGCAAATATTTGGTGACCCCAATTTAGCGGAAGAAGTTTCATCCAGGGCCCAGATTAATGTTTTTCTTGGAGAAGACTTCGCGTCATCATTATGATTTTATGGATAGTGCTTTTTATTGTGATTGTAGCTATATCTTTTCTGCTGGCTCTTCGATCCATGAAGGATTACCAGGAAATTCCCTCAGAGTCTCAGTATGCACTATTTTTAATCCGTAATCCGAAGGCTCTCAACAGCAGAATTTTAACTAATCTTGCAGAGGATTTTTTAAAGCGCAATTTAATTTTAAGTTTTGAAAGGCTTTTCAAGGGAAATAAATCAACACTGCTTATATTCGGCCCAAAGTTACTTGCAGATCTATATGATATGCTTGATCTCCTTGAGCTTGAGGACTATACGGATGTTAGTTCGGATCGGATTTCCGCCTGGGAAGTAGGGATTAAAGAGGGGAAAGGGGAATCCCTCGACTACGCTCGGGACAAGCGCGTAAAGGGGAAAGGGGTATTTGTCAATTTTCCGCAGCTTAATGAATCCGAGCATTTCTGGTGGCAAGTGTTAATTTCAAGGGCTTTTAAACCTCAAATTAGGGCAATAGTAGTATCAGACAGTCAGTCAAGGAGAAAACAGTTACTGGAAGAGTTAGAAAAATTAGCTCCCCATAAATTGTACAAACTACCAAAAGTCTTTTCCGATTCTCAAATTTTGGAATTTTATAAAAACAGAAGTTACGCAGTGGCTAATGAAAACCCCCATTTAACTCCTGATGAAATCTTGAGTTTGATTAAAATATAGGATAAATGATATAATTTTACGTCATGAGCGAGTTTGTAGGACAAAATTCAGGTAGCTATGGACTAAATAATCAGGAAAGAGAGGCTGTATTTGCCAGAATGAGAGGGGATGTAGGTTTACCCTCACGTTCTGGTTATAGAAACAGATTCGCTGATGTAGTAAGATCACAATCTGCGATTGATGAGATAAATTATCCTAATGGGTTGCCAGAGTATATGACAGGGAAACTATTACGGCGTGGAGATTTATTAGTAGCCTGGAATATGGTTGAACTGGTAGCAGCTTATCAAAAATATAGAAAGAGAGAGCCTGTACCAGATAATCCAGCGGACTTTTTTCAGGCATTAGAACGAGCAAAAGATTGGACGTTTAGCCAATTTGGAATTACACGTTCAGATATGTTGACCGCTAAAGATAGATTTTGGAAAGCTGCAGAAATTTTGGATGAAAATACTCCTACATTATGGATTTTTGCCAGAGAACTTGATGTTTTGGAAACAGGATATGGGTTGAGTAATCCTAGTGACATCGACAACCTAGTGCGAGCTCAATTTCAAAGCCATATTATTCCTCAATCAGTGTTTAAGGGAAGCACAATAGGGTATTTAATACTAATTGCTAATGGATTTGATTTAGATGGTACTTTCAAAGGATTTGTTGAAGGTGATAAACCTTTAAAATGAAATTTGGAGTTTGGTAGTGTTATAATTTTTCTGTGCATTATTTTTCCGTAAAGACCAGCTTTGAGGTTTTAGCTTCAATATCTGTTAATTTAACTTCCGGATGGTTTGGAATACTGGTGGTTAGCCCGGGATTTTTTGGCATTCCTGCTGATCGATATATAAACCTATTGATTACAAATCTACCATTTGGTATAGTGGGATTATTGTTAAGTTTCTGGTTGACTGAAAGGAAAAATTATTATGATAAACGCTGAAAACTTTTTTACCAGTACTGCCGTAGCTTATACCTTGTTACTAATCGCAATTATGTTTTTGGCAGGACTAACTCTTTGGACATCCAAAACATCCAAACGCAGAAGCCATTAAACAACCGCTTCTTCTTCGGCTTCTGCCAGTTCTTCATCCGTGCCATCACGATCAAGCGGAGTAAACATCTCCGTAGTTGGAACTGTGCCCGAGCTTTCCAAAAATGAGGGCTGGTTTTTAAATCTTTTACTTCTGTGAGTTTCTTTTATGAGAACGGCTAAGCCGTTAACCCTGATAGACTTAATAAATAAATCATATTTATTTCCTCCGCGGATTAGTTTGAGCAGATGATGGCTGGTGTCATCCGGCAAAACCCCGAGGTAATTTAAGTTTGGATCAATTATAGTGATTCCGTGATTTTTAACCACCATGTTAACTTTCATTCCGCAATATGCCTGGGAAAGTTTTTGCGGCTCCGCCACCTTAAGGAGTGCTACAACCTTAGTTTTTCCCGGCTCCTGCAAAAAAAGGGAAGCTTCCAGCTTGAAAGAAGGGGAAACCCCGCCAGTATGATTTTCATGGTACTCCTCATTCCTTCCGTTGGGTTTAAAAGCCTTAATTATCTTTAAGTTTTTTAAGGCAATAGGGTTGTACGGGTCGATCTTTGCTACCTGGCTGTAATATTTTTTAGCCAAATTATATCTTCCCATTTCCATATAAACCCGGGCCTGGCGGTTTAGCGCATCCACATTTTGAGGGTCAAGTTTGATGATTTTTCTATTAAGTTTTAAAGCCTCATCCCATCGGGAAGTAAGCGCCGCGTCTATTGCCAGTCCTGAGAGATTTGATGACTGCGGATTGTCCATTCTTCGCCAAAGAGTATAGAGATAAAAGGGTAACCTTGTCAATGTTTCGGGAATTGTTGGTATTGACAAAGTGCTCATTTAAGTGTACACTCTTTTTATCATGACTCAAGTAATACCTGTAACCGAAGCAAGAAAAGATTTACTCAAACTCGTTGATATGATAGACGAGGAATATACCCGTGTAGATCTAACTAAAAATGGCAGGGTAAAAGCTACTTTGGTATCTCCGGATTATCTTGACTTGCTTGAAGAAACCATCTACACCCTAGAGCATTCTACGGCGGATATAAAAGAAGCCGAGGCAGAGATTGCAAGAGGAGAATATGTAACTCTGGAAGAATTTAAAGAAAAACTAAAGAAAAGAAATGTCCGCTAAAATATTCCTTCTTTCCAATAAAGCTGATAAAGCAATTTCTAAATTTCCGCTCAAAATTCAAAATAAAATAGACGAAGCGTTTGATAAACTAAAAACCAATCCTTTGGCTGGTGCTAAACTGGGAGGGGAACTTGGAGGTAAATATAAGTTTAGGATAGGTGATTATAGAATAGTATATAAGTTTAATCCCAAAGAGAGTAGGCTTGAGATAGTTAAAATTGAACACCGCCAGGGCGTTTACGGATAGATTTAGGTGTGTTACCATTTATCCTTATGAGTGGACATTCTAAATGGTCTACTATAAAGCGGCAAAAAGGGGCTGCGGATATAAAAAGGGGCCAAACTTTTACCAAGGTGGCTAACGCTATAACCATAGCTGTTAAACAGGGTGGATCAGGTGACCCTGACTCAAACCCGAGGCTAAGGATGGGGATGGAGGCTGCAAGAGCTGTTAACATGCCCAAGGAAAATGTCCAGAGGGCCATTGACAGGGGATTGGGTAAGCTTCCCGGACAAACTCTGGAGGAAGTTACTTATGAAGGATTCGGGCCCGGTAAAGTGGCCTTTTACCTGGAGGGAGTAACAGATAATAAATTGAGGACTTTGCAGGAAATTAAGAATATTTTTGAAAGAGCAGGAGGGAGTTTGGGAGGGTCGGGGAGTACGGCCTATATGTTTTCGGCAAAAGGAGAGGTAAAAGTAGTGTCTAAAGGGGGCAGCAGTGAAGATGAGCAACTGGAATTAATAGATCTTGGGGCAGAAGATATAGAGCCCCTCATGCAAGGGTATTTAGTTTACACTGAGGGAAGTAAACTTGTCGAAGTGGGTAATAAAATTACTCAGGCAGGATTTGGGGTAGAGAACCAGAATTTGGTAATGAAACCAACTATTTTACAACCTATAAATGATAAAGAAGTTGCCCAAAAAGTAATAGAGTTTATAGAAAAATTAGAGGAGATGGATGATATTCAAAAAGTATATGATAATTTTAGGGATTGACCCTGGAACAGCTACAACCGGATATGGAGTAATAAAAGTGCCTGATGATATTTTGGGTAGGGAATTTCGCTATGATATTGAGCTGATTGGCTATGGAAATATCTTTACTGATAAAGAGAAACCAATGCCAGAGCGACTTTGGACTTTGTCCCGAGCTTTGGATGACTTAATAAAAAAATACCAGCCTGATGCTATTGCTGTAGAGATGTTGTTTTTTGGGGCAAACTTAAAAACTGCTATAGCTGTTGGACAGGCCAGGGGAATAGTTTTAATGTCTTCTGCCAAGCACAAAGTTTCCATAACTGAGTATGCTGGACTTTCAGTTAAACTGATGGTGGCCGGGTCGGGACGGGCCGATAAGGATCAGGTTCATGAAGGAGTCAGAAGATTTTTAGGGGTTAACGGCAGAAGACGCAGTAAACTCAAGCTCAAATGGAAAGGTGGACATTTGGATGACGCCACCGACGCCTTAGCCATTGCTATTTGCCATGTGCTAAAATTAGCAGCAAAGTGACTCCATTTAATCTAAACAAAAGACAAAAAATAATCTTAACCTCAACCCTACTAACTATAGGGTTACTATCAACACAACTGGTTGATTTTAATCTGAGGTTTAAATTCATAGCGGGCCTTTCAATTTTATCTTATGTTTTGTCTCTCTGGTCCCTTTGGGAAGGTTTGAACTTCACCAAAGCTGTGGTTTTGCTGATCCTGCCGGTTTTTTTTACCGCGGCTGTTGCCAGCTTTTATTTTTTACTGCCGGTCAGGTGGTTAACCCGGCTGCCCGTGGCTGTTATCTTTGGACTTTTTGTTTACCTTTTGCTTTTGGCTCAAAACGTCTTTAATGTGGCAGCCATAAGAACAATTCCGCTTTACCGGGCTGCTTCAACCGCAGCTTTTCTCTTTACCCTTCTGTCAGCCTTCTTTATATATAATGTAGTTTATGCTTTTAATTTATTATTTTTGTGGAATGGTCTGGTTGTTTTTTTGATTTCCTTCCCATTGATTTTACAAGTCCTTTGGTCCATTAATATGGAAGATCAGGTAGGAGTAGCGGTTTTTGTACAAAGTTTGGTGTTGAGTTTTGTAATGGGGGAGCTGGCTCTGGCCTTTTCCTTTTGGCCAATGCCAACCACGATCTGGTCTTTGGCTCTTTCTTCATCGATGTATGTCCTTATAGGACTTACCACTAATTTCCTGCGGGGCAGGGGAAGCAGGAGGCTGGTTTGGGAATATCTGGGGATAGGGGCGGTGGTCCTGATAGTTAGCTTTCTGACTACTTCATGGACAGGGTAGAATTGAATTTTCAATTCACAATTTTCAATTATATTGTTATAACAAGCTAAAGTAGAGGAGAGGCGTGAAAAAAATGCAAATTTTCGTGAAAAGAAAGTATGATATGGTTTGATGTAGTCAACAGGCACGAATGTGGAAAACTATGGGACTCACTGACAATACCCGAAGCCCACCCGAGAAGAGAGGTGTTCTTGTCCGGTATAAGAGTAACAGTTAAGATAAGCAAAGCTTGCCACTTCGTGGTAAAGAGTGATGAAGTCTCTTCCTCTTATCCTCTTTTTGGGAAGTCTTTTAAATTCCCTTCTATGTTTGATGTCGCACAATATATGGATATATATTTTGGTCAAGGGGAGACCTTTTGAACCTTTAGGAAATATTTTAATTCCAAAAGCTGGAAATTTTTACCAAATTTTTCTGGTACTTAAAAAGGCTATATTCGCCCCCAAAAATTCATAATATTTTTCATGCAAATTATTTTCATTAAGTTTTATAGTTTGGGTCTTTGTGACAAGCTTATTTACATGATGTTTGGTAGCACCCCTTCCCTTTCAAACCGTTTTAGGGCCCTTTACGGGCCTCAGCCTAAACAGGCATGAGAGGAAGATAGAGAGGGTTTTCCTTTATTATTTTTACCTAATTTTTAATAAAGAAATCTTCATGAATAATTCTTAATAGTATATGTAGTTCTAAAGGAGTTCATTTTAACGCTTGACAAAGCCCATTTAGGCATGATATGATTCTTGTAATCAGCATTACAAGTAAGATAATTATACTTACCTACTGATGATAAAATTTAAAGGTTGGTGTAAAAGGATTAAAATATAAAAATATGAGAAACTCCTCTGGTAGAACTATTTTGGGAAAATTAGGTGAAGCACTCCTCTATTCCGAAATACTTAAAAAAGGTTTTAACTGTTATATTTTAGGTAATCACAATATAAATAGCTTGGCAGATATAATCGTAGAAGGAAATATTACTCTAGAAGTGAAAACAGCAGTTTATAGCAGAAACTGTAAGCGTTCTACATATAGTTATGTTAAAGAAAGCGCAGATAAGGCATATGCTTCAGGTTGGCAATTTGGAGCATTAAAGAGATCAATATCGGATTATTATGTTTTTGTGTTACTTGAGGAGGATCTCTCCCTATATAAATTCTTAGTTTTTCCAAGAGATTCTATAAAAAGGGATCAATTCTTTTATTTAAGACCTTCCGCTGGCGACTTTAAAGGAGGAAAAGGACGTTCTAGAGTTGAGACTGTAATCGACCCGATAAATCAAGGTCTTAATTTAATCTTTGAAAGGCTTAACGCCCTTAAATCAAATGTCTGAACCTAAAAGTAGTATTGGTAATCATAAAGCTTTAAGATTGGATTTAATTGAAGACTTCTATTTATTTTTGGAAACCAATAATTATTCTCCTGAGACGATTTACCATTACAAAAGCGATTTGTTGTTGTTTGACAACTTTCTCGAATCGAGAAACCTATTTATTAAAGATTTAGATAAACGCTCTGTCTTGGAATTCAAAGCCTATCTTGCATCAAATGATAGAAAAACCTCCTTTCTGAAAGAGGATTCGCCACGCAGATTAACTGCAACTAGTATTAACAGATGTTTGTCAGCTGTGAGAGCCTACATTAGGTTCTTAATCGATCAAGAATATGATTGTCCAATTATTCCTGATTTCTTCAAGATGGTTAAAAGAGAAAGACCCCATCCGAATGTGGCGGATTTTCAAGATTTAGTTGCTTTGATAGAAAGCCCCTCTCGTTTGGAAAAAAACTTGCTGATTGGTGCAAGAAATAGAGCAGTTTTAGAAACCCTTTTTTCTACGGGGATGCGTATTTCCGAATTAGTCAATCTAAATAAACGTGATTTAAATGATGAGGGTAAGATTTTTATAACCGGTAAAGGTAGAAAACAAAGATTTGTTTATTTAACCGATCGTGCCAAGTCTTACTTGGAGAGTTATTTAAAATTGAGACAGGATCGAGAACAAGCGCTATTTGTACCAACTAAAAGTAAGACAGCCGGAAAAGGTATACCCCAGCGACTTACAGCCCGTTATATTGAAGGGATAATTCAAAAATACAGAGAAGCTTTAAGGATCAATCTTCCTACTACCCCTCACTCGTTTAGGCATGGTTTTGCTACTTACTTGGTTGAAGAGGGTGCCAGTCCTGCTGCAATTCAAATTTTATTGGGCCATGAATCTCTTAATACAACTACAAGGTATGTGAATGCCTCGGATAGATTTGCTCAAGAAACTCACCGAAAGTATCACCCTTTAGCAAAAAGAGAATAACTTAATCCCCTCTTGATTGACACGATTACCTAAAACATGTTTGTATAAATGTATATATGAAATTAATACTTTTACTTGTTTTCAGCATAATCTTTTTTGTAATTCCCAAAGACGCACATTCCCTAAATCCGGATGCTCTGACATTAACTTATACTATCCCCTTTAGGGATACTGATGTAAGGGTTGCCAATCCGCAAGCAGTAAGAAACCTGATCCGGGCAAGATGGCCAAATGCCCAGTTGCAAAATTGGGACACAATAGTTAACCAGTCTATAGCTAATGGCTGGAATCCGGCTTTTGTTTTAACTCTTTGGATAGAAGAATCCGGAGCACAGGGGGAAGAAGGTTATGCTGATGCATTGGGTTGTGAACCCACCCGGCCGACAACAGATATTAATTTAAGTTTAAGATGCCTTTTCAATAGTTTTAATACTCAATTCCCAACCAGTGACAGATTTGCTGATTTTATGTGTACTTACAGCGAATCAAGGCTTGCGCCCTGTATTTTTAATACCAATCCCAATTTTCCCCGGGCTATTAGGGACTGGTATGCAACCCTGATACCTTCCTTCTATGGAGGAGCAGTAGATACTGATGTACAGATTATTGGCTCTCCCGGTCAGAGTGCGGCAGGAGGAATTATTAGTGTTTTTTTGATTGAGCATGAGGATGGGCTGGATCCTTCCGACCCGGACAGGTACAGGGAAATTTTTGCACTGGAACCAGTAGGTTTAAGGACCGGAATAATTAAAGAAGCTTTTGCTCAAAGTACATTCAAAAGTACCAAAGAAATTAATGCTTTGCTTGCTTCAGAAGTAATCCCCAATTTATATATCATAGCAATTCCCCCAGCCACCTCTCCCGGTACATATAACCTGGTAGCGTATATGCATAGAAATGGTTCACAGGAAGTTTTGGATTCTGACCCGCAGCCTTTAATTATTACCGCTCCCGTTTTACCGCCAACTCCGACACCTTCTCCGACAGTTCCTCCGCGCAGAACAATAACATCCATATCCGTCAATGGACGCACTTTTGATTCAAGTACGATGGAAATCCCCATCAACCTTCCGGGTACATTTGGTACTCCCCAACTTTTCCCTGTTTATATGACCATAGGTTTTTCGGACGGGACAACCAGGCCGGTTTTATTTAATTTTAACTATCTAAATTTCCTGGGAACTGTTCTTCCATCCCCTTCCCCCCTTACAGGCTCACTTCCATATTGTGCACTTAAAGTTAACTGTACCGGAGGAATAAACTGTAGAGGTTCTTCCTTAAGTGATCCGGCTATAATCGTAGTTGGGGGCACCGGGACTTTTGAAGTTACGCAGATTCCTTCATCAGCAACAAATGCACAGTGGTCAGGGTTATTTAGAGGAATACCCATTAATCCTCCCGCGGATATTCCAAACTTTCAGCAAAACTTTAATTCCCGGACAGGCATATGGAGTGTAACTTATCCCAACTACGGAGCTGATGCCATTGGAAATTATGTATTCAGGTTTACAGCTTTTGATCAAAACAATACTCCCTTATGTCAGAGTGTTGATACTTACATTACTGTTAGCTCGCAAGGAAGTGGAGGTCCCACACCTCCAAGAGGTCCTGGTTATACTTATCCAACTCCCGGAAGTATTCAAACTCCCACTACTTCCCCTGCCTACATAGAGCTAAATCAAATATGCAGTATTGGCGGCACTCCCTGCCGTCCTCCAGCTACCTGCACATATGGTATTGCAGGAGGGTATTACAGATGTACTGTTCCCACTCCAAGCCCTGCTCAAGGAAGGAATTTGGGAAGGGGCGCTGCTTGCGGTACAGCAACTGAATGTCCTGCCAGATGTATATCTTATAGCTGGGCGTATGATCAGATTGACAGAAGAAATGAATGCAGATAAATTATGAATAATTTAAAACAATTTAACAATTTAACCCTTCGACTTCGCTCAGGGCAGGCAATGAAACAATTAATTAGTTTAAGTTTATTGGTAATATTGCTGATAGCTATTCCCCTGACTATTTATCTGGTCAGGACTGAAAAAATATTAAAATCCAAAGCCAGTAATGAAATATATAATGCTTTTGAGGTTACTGATCCTCAGGGCTCACCCCTGCCCACCAGAGAAGTTAATGGACAAAGAGTTTATGATACTGATTTCTTAGATGTAACTATCAGGATAAGGGATTTAGAGGGCTTGACAAATTAATTGCTTTATGACCACTATAAATTATGAGCTTTTTAAGAAAACAAATGGGGTTTGTATTGCCTGCCATACCTATTATTATTTTGCTGGTAGCTCTCCCTGTCCTGCTTATACTCTCCCAAAGTACTACTGTTTTTAAACCCAAAGCTCAAGAAACTCCTCCTGTAAACTTGTTGCGAAACGGCAGTTTTGAAGTTGCCTCGCCAAGCGCACGGTTAGTTAGCTGGACCTGTGAAGACTCACTTGGTTTAGTGCGTCCTGAAACTGCAGGTGCATACCCCTGTCAGCAGGATACAACTGTTGCAGTAGCTCCTGCGGAACTGCGTTCAAGATACCGGGCAGGGTCGGCTAAAATTGTTAACCCCCAGGGAGCAGCATTTCAATTAACCCAAACTATTAATGATACGTTTAATCAAGGTGAAACGCTTTGTTTGCGGGTGTTCCGCAAAATACGGACCTATGGTGACCAGTTAACTGTGGGAATTAGATCGGTTGCAGCTCCCAGACAAGAAAAAGTCTTTCGTTTCACCGGCCCCGGAACTGACTGGAATTGGGATGAACAAAATATTTATCTTAACGATTCAATTATTTCGCCAAGACAGGGCGCGCAGTTTAAGATCTATCTTAGATCAGATACGGGAGGAGGGGCAGGATGGTTCGACCATGTTACCCTTACCAGAGGCCAATGCGAATTCACTCCGGCAGGATCTATTGTTGAGCCGTCCATTTCAGCAAACCCCAGTCCTACCCCGTCCAGTTCGCCCTCACAAAGAACTTATACAGTATCCGGGATCGTTTTTGAAGACTTGAATAGAAATAGAAGCAGGAGTTCAAGCGAACAAGCTCTTTCAAACATGTCAGTTGAATTAACAAATCAGGCAAACTATCCCAACGGGCAAGTCTTCAGTACAACCACCGGATCTGATGGAAGATACAGTTTCCAGAATCTTCCTGCGGGTTCCTACAGGCTGGATTTAACCGTACCTGCAGAATATGAATTAACTACGGCAAATAATGGTTTTTTTATCACTTATCCTCTTCCTTCTGCCAGGAACGACGGCTCTATCAGTGACTGGATAATAGATTTTGGTCTTCTTCCTCGTTAATAACCTTATTGCACCTGTAATCGGGGACAAGCCAGAATGACAAACACTAACGGCAATTAAAATACTTATTGATTTAAAAACTGAGATTGCCGTTTTTATTAAAAATTCAGACTTCCCTTAACATGCACCTTAAGGATTGACAAAAGCCTCTACTATAATACATTATTATAATATAGTCCCTATGGAGCGGATCACTTTGTTATTTAAATCTAAAAAGCAGCTTTTAACTATTATCGGATTGCTTATTTTATTGATAGCTATTCCCCTGACTATGTATCTTGCCCGTCAAACCCAAATTTTTAAACCCAGGGCAACGGGAACTGCTCCGATGGAATTTTTCCGTACAGGTACCGGCTTTGTTGATATTGGCACTAATGCTGCGGGAACTCCAGTAAGCACTGAACCAAATGTTAAATTAAGGTTAACTTATCCATGAATGACTTCTTAAAGAACAAAAAAAATTTAATAACTGTTTTAATCCTTTTAATTTTAATTACGGGTATTCCTCTGGGCCTTCAGCTTATCAAAAAGGAACAGACTTTAAAATCCAAAGCAGTAGAACCGCCCAGAGGAGTAACTTTTTCCGGGCCTAATGTGGCCACCAGAAATAATAGGACTATTTTAAAACTGGATGCCGACGGTAATGCCAGAGTGGATTTAGTTATTACTGCCCCTAATGTTCCGGGTACTCAACCTACTTCCACCCCTTCCCCATCCGGCAGTCCGGCTCCTACTTCTGCTGTGTCACCTTCTCCTACCGGTACCGGTCCATCAGTTACTCCATCCCCGACAACCGTTAATCCAAGCCCGACACCAAGTCCCAGTCCAACACCAAGACCATGATTAACAATTTAACAATGAAACAATTTAACAATAAAGGCTTTATTGCGAAGCAAGAAGCTGGCTTCATACAATGGATAATTTTGGCAATTGTGGCAATAGCTTTGCCTGCCACCTTATACCTGGTCCAGCGAACTCAAATTTTTAAACCGAAAGCAGATGTGCTTCCCCCTGGAGCTGTAAGATTTTTATCAGGCTACTACACCAACGTTTTTGGTTCCAGTCCGTTAGCTACGTTAGCTAGTGGTTGTAATCCTTCTACAGGAACATGTGCAGGTGGACCGGGAAGATTTATTTATGTTTTTGCCTGTCAGGGTCCCCCTGTTGCTAATTGTAACAGTGGTTTAATAACTCAAGATATCCAGGGGCATCCCATAGACCCTGCAAATCCTGCCGGGTTTGCAATTGCTCCAACCGCTCCTGGTTGGACTATTCAGATTGATGTATTTAACCAGCCCTGTTTTGGCGATCAGGGTTGGATCTGCGGGTCTCTGCAACCCATAAGCTATATGACATGGTATTCAGGAGATCCGCCGGGAGGAGGAGGGTCAACTCTTCCACCATGCTATCCTAATTGTGGGCCACCACCTTCGCCAAGTTGTCCTCCCTATTGTGGACCAACACCTCCACCAAGTTGTCTTCCTTTTTGCTCTCCACAGCCTACTATCCCCCAATTCCCTCTTATAACTCCTGGCTCTGGACAAACATGCAGTTGTGACAGGAGGACGGGTGCACCTGTATGTAGCGCTCATCTTTGCCAACCCGGTACATCGAGTGCTGACGGGTTAGTTACCTGTATTTCCTGTTCAGCCTGTTCTACCCAATGCAGCGCAACAACTTTAACTCCTACTGCTCCTCCTGCAACTCCGACTCCTGCCAGTACATGTGCAGTAGTTGTTACACCATCAACCACATTAACAGCTGGTCAAATAGCCACTTTTACTGCTTTGTTGGGTCCTCCGCCTGCTGGAGATTATCTTGCCTGTGTCTACCCGGGAGGTAATTGCTCATGGTACATCAATGCTCAAGGGGGAATACTCACCACCCCAATTCCAAATCAGACCCGTTATACATTCATCATACCTATTACAAGTTCCACCCCTGCTGGAAATTATACATTGACTTTCCAAAATCGAAACGCTGCCGGCACTCAAATAATAGCAGAGTGTACTGCAAATGTTACGGTGGCAGGTGCGGCTACTCCCACTCCCACCCCCTCTCCAAGTCCTACCCCCAGACCATCTGCCACTCCTACACCTTCTCCCACTTCGGCACCAAGTTTGCCTACTTTTGTTAGGGTATCAGTCAGCAGTGTATCAGATGCTGACTGTAGATATAATTTAGACAACATTATTGCAGGTGGACCGTCGAATGTTGAGATCATTGACATGAATAATACAACCAGGGGAACAAGATCCGGAAACACATTCACTATTGATAGATGGGATTTGACTGGTTTAAGGGCAGGAACCGTCTACGGATCAAGATGGGTCTGCGCCCAGTTTTATTCTGATACAGGTGTACCTATAGGTTTGCCATTTTCTGCAGGTATTAATTATTCTCCAATACTTTCCCCTACTCCAACCCCTTCCCTTACCCCTACTCCAACCCCTTCCCCTATTGCAGGACAAATTACCATAAATTCAATTACTCCTCCAAGCTGTATTAATAACCCTTCTACATACAGCGCTGCCAGCATTAACTGGGTAGGCAGTGGCAATTTGCCTTCCACTTTATTTGTTCAAATAAGCTCGAGTAATAACTTTACCGGCCAGGTTTTTGAAAAAAGCGTAAGTTCATCTCTTGCTCAAACTAATTTTTCTGGTTTTGTTTCTGTTGGTACAGTAAATCCTGGGGATCCGTTAAGTATTACACCAAATATTGACTATTATGTAAGGATAGTACAACGAACAGGAGGGCAAATACAGGTGTTAACTGGTTCCATGCCAACAACCATTACTGCAAACAGATTAATCGTTTGTACCGCATCACCTTCTCCTACACCACCTTCTCCTCCCCCTCCCCCCGGGGTTTTACAGATATTTGATTTGGGACATACAGGAGTCCAATCATGTGTTTCCGGCCCCACCCAGGCTGGAGGTTCAATTGTATTTTCAGGAAGACCTGGAACAGTTAACCGTCCCGATGGAACTACCGGACCTGGTTTCTATGTTGATATTTCAACCAGGCCAAACTTCGATGATAATTATTATAATGCATTCTATTCTGCTCTCAACCCAACCACTATTACTTTTCCGGAAGTAAACCTAAGTAATTTCCACCGTATTCAAGGCGGGCAAGCTTTGCAACTTACCCCAAATACCATCTATCATTTCAGAGTATTTACTGATGGAAGACACAGTTTTGGTATAGATACTGCCCAACAACGAGAATTTCCTCGTCCGCCCAGCTTCACAGTAGCTCAATGCAGTGTTTCCCCTTCCCCCGCTCCATCTGTTGCTGTCTGTATACAAAGGCCCACAGGGGATGCAAATGGTGATGGAAATACAGATCTTAGAGACTTTAATATCTGGAGAAATGAAAGATTTGGGCCGCTCACTACACAAACAGCAAACTTTGATTGTATTGGCGGAGTGCTTGACGCGGATTTTGATATATGGAACAGGAATTTTAGACCATGATTAACGCAGTTAAAAACTTAAATAGAAAGTGGCTTATGCTGGCAGGTATAATAGCGTTGCTTGTTGCCATACCGGCAACAATGTATCTTGTCCGCCAGCAGCAGATTTTGCGTTCCAGGGCTACAGGAGAGGTAGCTTCTTTTAGACTGGTTCCTGCAACAGATACCAGGGCTGCCGGAGTTGAATTTCCTATCAGGATCATGATGAATTCTAACGCCGATGTTTCCGGCGCTGATATTTCATTAAATTTTGATGCCACCAAGATAGAAATAGTAAGATTTTCTCCAACAACCCCTAATTTCAGACAGGTTTTTATAACTGCGGATAATAGAAGATTTGTGGTGGTGAATACTTCGGGTGAACCAAGAAGAGGAGGAGTGGAAGTTGGTACTCTTACAGCCAGACTTTTGGCAGCTGCAGGGTCAAGCCCTGTCCCGATTACTATTGACGGGGCAAATACCAGATTTATTGCCGCCACGAGCACAAGCTTGATTTCCTCAACCGACAATGTTAGCGGCCAATACTCTCTGCCCGGAATATCCCCTTCTCCAACCCCATCCCTTGCCCCGGGTCAGCCCTTTATTACTGATGTTGCATTTACCCTTGATTTACTACCAAGTTGTTTCTCATCTAATTTGACTAATGATCAGCTGGGAAGAATTATCATACACTGGCAGGGTCAGTCGTTTAGTGACAGATTCTGGATTGATATTTCAGAAGATTCGAATTTTGCGGGCACAAACTTTTACCATAGGGATTTTGTGGCTATTGCGGGAAGAACTCAATACACCGCTGATCTAACAGGTTTTAATCATCTGATTACAACAGGACCAGCAGGAGTATTTAGACCTGTGCCGGGCAGAACTTACTTTGTCAGGGTTTTTAACGGTCAGGCGAATCCCGTGGGTACTCCTGTAACAGGCGCAGGTATTCATTCACCTGTTCGCAGCTTTACTACGACTTTGTGTCCTTCCCCAACCCCTACTCCATCGCCTGTTGCTCTAATTTGTACTAATGCAGTTCCTGAAGGTTTAACCGCGCTAGCTGGTGAAACCGGGCCGGGTGGTGAGAATGTATATCCTGTCAGGGACAGCGGTGGAAACGTGCGGTTGAATGTCACAAGAACTCCGGCAACAAGCATTGTTTTACAGCCCACATCCACTGTACTTCCTATTACTCCTGCGCCTTCTCCGGGTACAACAATACCGAATATTACCTTTACCCAAAGACCAGGTAGAATTCAAGCTCCGGATTCAGGCTGGGCTATGAATATTTTGGCCAATACAAGTACTGCCAGGGAAAACGAATACACAGTAGAATCAAGAATTGCTACAGATGCAACGGGCAGCAATGCCGAAGTTTGCGCGCCATTTATAGTCAGAGTTGCCAGAAGACCTGCTCTTTCCGCCTGTATATATCAGGGAACCGAAGTTCGTCTCAGAGGGCAGGGTGAAACAAACTGGGTTAGAAACAGAAGGATAAGGATTGGAGAAAGGGTAGACGTGGCGGCTTTCCATAATGTTGACGGAG
The DNA here is from genome assembly GCA_007376405.1 of Microgenomates group bacterium Gr01-1014_7. Lineage (GTDB taxonomy): Bacteria > Patescibacteriota > Microgenomatia > Daviesbacterales > UBA10151 > VMGD01. Next base: position 6,293 of record VMGD01000009.1, on the reverse strand, counting down.
TTTGGGGTTACAGAACAAATAATATTGCCAATGATGTTTTTATTACCGTGCATGCTCCTGACGGGTCAGAGGTTGATATAAATGTTAATGCTGATGGTTCTATAAGACCTGTATCGGATTATACTCCGAGAGTACCCACTCAGCCCGGCCAAAGCTATAGATTCTCCGGACAAACAAGGGGTATGGTTATAACAGGAACGGCAGGCAGCGGTTGTGTTGATAATTCGGCAGAGTTAACTGTTGATCCTTTGGCTGCTACAACTACCAGGGTAAGAATTGCCGAATCAAGCGCAGGGTTGGGGGATGCAAGTCTTTATACGGAGGTAGCTTATACAGCATCTCCCCTGACTCTTCCCTACAGCTTCAGAAATAGAACTGTTGATATAGACCATGAAATTTGGGTTAAGTTTTTAGGTACCGGTCCTGCCGGTGAGGCAACAGATTCCGGTCCAATAGGGCCATTTACCATAAGGATTGTTAATCCTGATCCCACTTTGGATGTTACTGGTGGAGGCATATCATGTGACCTTGGTGTTGATGGAGGCGTGCGCTTTACATTAACCGGTAGATTCTTTGGAGCGAGCCAAGGAAGGGACGGGTCTGTTAAAACCGGCTCAACTGCCCTTAATATTGATTCCTGGAGTGACAGTCAAGTTACTGCCACCCTGAATCAGACAGCCACAACCGGCCAATCCTTCCCAATCATTTTAACCCGTCAGGATGGTGCCGCAACGCAGTCCACCACCTGTTCTGTTGCAACATCCCAACTGCAACTGGGAGCTAACTTTTTCTGCAGGCAAACTTTGACACAAACCTTATCTAATGTAACTGCAACTATTGCCGAAGGCCGTGAGGGCGGAAGTGTTGTACAGGAAACCGTCAGTATCGGTGCAAACGGATTAATATCCGGACTCCGCACGAGACTTCAACAAGGTAGAGGTTATCGTATAGGCATAAAAGCTCCGGGTACTCTGCGGAGGGTAGTTGAATTTTTTGCCAACAGGGGCACTACCAGATTAGGTTCGCTGGATTTACCTGTTGGTGATATTTTCCCGGTGCAGGGGGATGGAAAAATTAACAGTGCTGATTTTGGACAGATGATTCGGGAATGGGTGGTGGCGCAAGCTGCAACAGGAGAAAAAAGGGCTGACCTTAACGGTGATGGTAGGGTTAATTCCTTTGACTGGGCTTGTATGAGACCTTATTTTAACAATTCCGATGATTCCGAACCGGAGCCAGGGCCTTTGTCTATTACCGTATCCCCCACCCCGGCAGGGTCGCTTACTATTATCAGTCCTGCTACCTCACCTTCTCCTACTCCCTCTGGCGGCCCGACCCCCACAGGTACCTCTACTACACCAACTCCCTCTCCGTCAGCTGGTCCAACTCCGACTCCGAGTTCCAGTCCAAGCCCGACACCGTCACCAAGTCCAAGCCCATGATGACAAAGACAGTAGAAATGTAGTATTGTAAACTTATATGGATAATACTGCTCAGCCGAATATTTTTGTTCCGACAGGAGGAACATCTACACCTCAGCTCCCTCAACCTCCAATTTCTGCGGGACGTAAATGGATAACCCCGAAAAATATTTTCATAGTTTTAGGTATTATTGTGGTCATAGAACTTATTTTTGGGCTTCGTTCTGTTATCAAACCTTCTTCTACAGCTTCCCCTGATGGTGGAATTTTAAATCTGCCTGCTACCAGGGAATCAAACAAAGGCGCAATTTTCTTAACTAGCGATAAAAAAGAGGTAAAAGTCGGAGATACAATTGCAGTTTCGGTTGGGGTAAATTCCCCAAAGTTTACAGCAGGAGTTGATGTGGTGGCAAAGTTTGATCCGGCAATGCTTTCGGCAATTGACGGAGATATTCATCAGGGCACAATTTTTTCAAAGTTTCCACTAAGCAAAGTTGACCCCTCGGGGTTTTTGAGTATTTCCGGAATTGCCACTCCCGGAACATCTGGTTTTTCGGGAAAAGATATTTTTGCTATAGTTAATTTTAAGACCCTAAAAAAAGGAGTTGCAAAAATAACTTTGGATTTTACTCCCGGTTCAACAGCAGATTCCAACATTGTGGGTACTGAAAGCGGAAAAGATTTGCTGGAAGAAGTTGGAAATCTGGAAATTGTAATTAAATGAATATAAAAATTATAACTATTATAACAATTATAATCATTATAACGGTTATATTACCGTCTGCCGCCTTTGCTGCAACGCTGTCGGTTTCCCCCACATCAGGTACCTTTAATAAAGGCTGCGGTTTTGCCCTGACTGTAACTCTTGATGCTCAAAGCGCCGACACAGACGGGACAGATGCAATTTTAGTTTACGATCCCACCCGTTTTACTGCCACTTCCATTTTAAACGGTACTATTTATAGCGATTATCCGGGTTCAAATATAGATTCAACTACGGGGCGGGTAACTATATCCGGTCTGGCCTCTGTTGCCTCTGCTTTTTCCGGCAAGGGTACTTTGGCCACAATAAATTTTACTGTTCTGGAGGCTGCACCGGCCGGAGCAACCGCCATTACTTTTGATTTTGATCCCAATAATAAAGCCAAAACAACCGATTCCAATGTGGTTCAGCGCGGAACAGTAGCGGATGTTTTATCCTCGGTTGGAAACGGCAGCTATACTATTGGAGCTGGTAGCTGTGCCAGTCCAACCCCTGGACCGGCAGTTGTTTATTTGCCTCAAGGTCAAACAGGAATAGCTACTCCTTCAGCTGGTTACAGAACCATTGATAATTTAGTTGATCAAACAGGCAGAGGTCCCGGCACCCCGGAGTTAACATTTGCTATAGCAATAATAGGTTCGGTTTTGACTGTTTTGGGAATTCTGGGTTTGGCTTTTCTATGATTCTTTCTTCCCTTCTAACGGACTTTCTTGAATGTCTTGAAGTTGAGCGCAATGCATCTTTGTTGACTATTCGAAACTATGACCAATACTTAAAGAAATTTTTGGATTTTGCCGGTGATATTGAGCCGGAGAGCGTAGATTTAAAACTTGTTAAAAGTTATAAACTTTATCTTTCAAAAAAACCATTAAAACGAAAGACCCGCAACTGTTATTTAATTGCTCTTAGAACATTTTTACGCTACCTTGAAGAGCAAAATATTAAAAGTTTATCCAAGGAAGAAGTTAAACTGGATAAACAAGAAGCATCTCCTTTGAAAGTATTAAACGATACACAGCTTATGGTGCTTCTTGATGCGCCTGATACTACAAAAATAAATGGAATAAGAGATAAAGCTATCCTGGAAACTATATTTTCCACAGGACTTCGGGTATCGGAGCTTGTTTTGCTTAATCGTAACGGAGTCAATTCGGGTCGCTGGCTGGAAAAATATCTATATATGAGGAGATGCGTAAGGAAGGACAGCTTTAAACCTTTATTTATCAGGTTTCAGGGAAGAGTTGTAGTGGAAAATGACGGCGAAGCAATGAGACTTACTCCCCGCTCAATCCAGAGGATTGTAGAAAAGTATGTCAAAAAACTAGGCCTTTCAGTAAAGGCTACACCTCATACGCTTAGATCCTTCACTTCTTCCCGTATTTCGCCAGATCTTTAAGTAATGAATTAAGAACTGTTGCCACAACCGAAAGCACTATTGCTCCTAAAATTGCGCTAACCCATCCGCCAATCATCAGCCCCGGTACAAAATAAGAAACTATAAAAAGTACAATTGCATTAACTACAAATGTAAATAGTCCCAGAGTAACAATCGTTAATGGTGCTGTTACATAAGATAATACCGGTTTGATGAAAGTATTAACTACTCCCAAAACAACTGCAGCGAGCAGTGCTGTAGTGAAATTGTCAACCTTAAATCCGGGGACAACATATGCTGTCAGGAGAAGTGCCAGAGCGTTTATGACTAAAGCTACTATAATTTGCAAATTACTCACCTCCTTTACCCCGCGAAGTTTTAACGAAGTGGGGCCATACTTTAATAGTCCAATAAAAAAATCAGTCTGTCAAGTGGCTGACCCGCGCAAATTTTGCGAAGCAAAACTTGAACGGGTTGACATAGGCAGACTAGTTCTGTACTATAACTCCATCCTGCCCTCAAAAATGGCCAGAACTAATCTTTCAATTCCCTCCCTGGGCAATCAATTTGTTGATATAAGAGACACGATTCCCGGGGACTCTTTTAACTGGAGCTGGGTCAGACCCTTAAGTCAGGTTAATTTTCTGGCAATACATCATACTGCCGGTCCTGATAGTCAAACTCCGGATGAAATCGCCAACTTTCACATTAACAGCAATGGTTGGGGCGGGATCGGATATCATTTTTTAATTGCCAAAAATGGCACGGTGTTTTATGTCGGAGATATCTCAACAGCACGGGCTAATGTAGCTAACTTAAACGAGCAGGTACTTGGTATTTGCCTGGTGGGAAATTTTACATCAGGAAGAGTGCCATCTAGTGAACAGATGGACTGCGCACATACTCTTTGTGATTTTTTCATTAATAATTACCCCAATTTATCCAATGTAAATTCCTGGGATGCGGTCAAGGGCCATAAAGAGCTGCCCGGTCAATCAACCACCTGTCCGGGTGATAATTGGTCCTCCTGGCGTCCGGAAATTGTAAAAGGTGGGATTTCTCAACCGCCATCTGATCGCGGTGCAAAGATAAGTGGACTTTACATAACAGTTTTAGGCCGGGACCCTGACATGGGTGGTTTGCAGACTTACACCAATAGTTCAATGAGTATTGATGATATTATGCGTTCCATGGTTTCCTCCGAGGAGCATAAAAATCTGGTAAGAACCGGCAAAGAAGTCCCCTCCTTGCAGGATCAGATCAATAATCTCCAAGCATCTCTGTCATCAGTCAATCAGCAGGTTTTTGCCCTGCAGGAAACTGTACAGGAAAAAGATCAGGAAATTAATAATTTAAGAGAAAGACTGGTACCCATTCCACCTGCCCCTCCCCTGCCGCCGCAACCTCCAAAAGATACCTCATTGACAATACTCGGTGCATTGATTAATTTATACAAATTCATATTCTAGCCCGGAAAGGAAGCCCCGATTTAATCGGGGTAGTATAAATTGGAAAATTTTAGTTTGTCTCCACTGGCAATAGTATTTGCTTTTGCCACGCTTAATGAGTCAATTATTGAATATCTGGTTGGAAGCGTGAAGGAAGTCCGTCCGTATCTGCCGCTGATAGCTCTGGCTACTGCTATTTTTTTGTGTTTTACCTATCAAATAAATATTTTCAGCAGCTTATTGGGACTGGATAGCGGCAATCCTTTTTTGGATTTTCTATTATCAGGCTTTATCATCTCAAGGGGATCAAATTTCGTAAATGACTTTGTCCAAAAATTCCTGGGCAGTAAGTAGAGGAACAGGTGCCAATTCAAACCACCTGGAGGGTGGACTGGCTTGGCACCCTTTCTCAAAATCATTTTATTCTAGAATTAGGTGTTTAATTTGATCGAGCTTGCGCGCATAGTCCGCCTGATCTAAAACAAAAAGTTTATATTTTTCTTTTGCATTCTTTGAAGATATTAAACTTAAAATAGCATCTTTTTCGGCAATATTGTTTGGGGATAAATTCATATATTCGGGATAGGATGACCAAAGGTAAGTTGCCAGCCGTTCCGGCTCAATCATGTATGAAGTAACAGGATTTAGATGGATATACCTGGATACGTGAATAAATTGTTCTTCCGACTCAATGCGTACGGCTTTAAAAATTCCTTCAAATAACGGCCCGATTCTTTCGTGCCGGGAATTAAAGTAACGGGTGTAGGAATTGGTAAAGTTAGCCGTAAAAACGGAAATGCCGTGTTCAACCTTTTGCTTAAGCAGAAAATGAAAATGATTCGGCATTAAACAATAACTGATTATATCCACTAATTTTTTAAAATCAGTCTTAATATTTTTGATTATTTTTATTCTCTCCTCTAAGGGAAGGGTTAAGAATTTGGATAATTTACCAGGCAAATCTGCAAATCTATAATAATCCAGTGTCTCCACCGCCCGGTCCAGTTCTCTTTTATTGGTAAAAGTTGGCCTTTTTTCAACTCCTCTATTAAATACATGGTAAATTTCATCATTCGCGAAAATTACTCTTCTGAAAGTAGCCATTACTTGAGAATACTATTAAAGGAGAATAGGTGTCAACCTATACCACCTGGAGGGTGGATTACGTTGGCACCTTCAGCTTTGGTAGTCATACCTAATTGAATAATGGTACTGAAATTAAGGTACTATTTACGCTGCGAACCGTCCTGTCTGTCAGCTTCTCTGATTTTCTGGAAGAGTTTTCT
>VMGD01000008.1 GCA_007376405.1 Microgenomates group bacterium Gr01-1014_7 | reverse complement strand
AAAACATCAGTCACTTAATTACAAAACGCCGGCTGAAATATACTTTAAGAAAGGAGGTTAAAATTTAGTCTAAGTTTTGCCGTTTTACTGTATTGACAAAGGGGTCCACCTTAGAATGCAGTATTTTTAAATTCCTCATATCTTTATAATCCAGCTTCTTTGGCAGGTCGCAAAATCTTCTTAGGTTGGCCCTATTTTGCCTGGTCACAAGGGTATGATACAAATACGCGCGATCTCTTGCGGAAAAATCTATTTAATCCTGTGAGGAAGGAAGCGTTTTGCGACAGCGCTCGCATATATGCTATTGACTATGTTGCGATTGAAAAGGCAAACGAAAGAGATTTTGTTGTTAACAAGGAATTTTTTCAAAGAGCGTTTCCTAAGGTGTATGATAATCCCTCATCCGGATTTACTATCTATGTCACAAAACCGATTTGTTAAGCTACTCACATTATGTATAGCTATAGTCCTATTGTTTATGGTCTATTCACATGTTTTGAAAAGAACCGTTTCTGAGATATCCCTTATTTTATGGTTAGGTTCTCTTTTGCTTTTTGTTTGGGTTTTAAAAGAAGGAAGGTGGCGATTGCCGAAGTTGTCCAGACAAATACTTTTTGATTGCGTTTTGCTTACACTTATAAGTACTTTATTTCTCCTCCCATTTAGTCTGCTGTCTTCCCATTTCCATTATGATGAACATATAACAGCCTATACTTCTTTTAGTCTCCTTTCGGCTGATAAAATTGATTGGTTTGGTGTGGTGCCGGCAAAGGAGGAATGGGTGAGTCAATTCCCTGTTTTTTATCATTTTTTTCAGAAGCCATTTCTTGTCGTCTATCCAAGCGTATTGATGGTGCGCATTTCAACCTGGCCATATACTATTGGTGTAGTAATTGTTCTATATCTTCTTACTCGATTAGTTTACACTCGTTTTCTTGGACTTTTGAGCGCTCTTACTTTCATTACCCTTGGTACACAATTGTACTTAGGAAGTTTAGGGCTTCTTTTCCATAGTAGCACGTTCTTTTTTATGCTTAGCCTCTATGCCTTTACTCGTCTCTATCTTTATAGAACTTATCCTAACGCAGTTTTACTGGCATTAAGTATGGCTGTCTGTTATATGGTATATACCTCTTCGTATATTATCGCCCCCTTTATTTTGACTTTTATGATCTTTTCTTTTGTGAAAGATAGAACTGTTTCTTTGGCTGCGCTCTATGGGAAAACGCTCATAATTTTTTTTGCAGCGCTATCTCCTTCTCTTCTATATGCTGCCCGGATAGATAATTTCTTCATGCAACGAGTTAATCAAGTAAGTCTTTTTTCGGGGACTTGGAGATCGCAGCAGGAAATATTTCACAATATAGACTCGTTTTTGAGCGTTTTAACTGCTCACACAAGTGACGCTTGGCGATCTCTCTTTTTACCTGATGTTGGTGGTGGGGGGGAGTATTGGTTTGGGCATCAATCGTTCTTCGAACCAGTAGGTTTTATCCTGTTTTTGTTAGGTATAATAATCGTGCTCTATCAAGCAATACGTAGGGGCTCAATGATCTTGTTTATCTTCCCCTCAGCAATAGCGTTCACATTTGTATTTGGTGTTGTGCTTACCATACATCCACCACCATTCCATAGATGGAGTATTGCTTATCCAATGATTGGTTTTTCTATAGCACAAAGTGTGTCTTGGATGTTTTTTAAAATAAGAAGAAGGTTTTATCCTTCGCGAAATTTTTCAAATGGAATTCTTGCGACGGCCCTTATTTTATTTGTTATAAGCAATGTAAAACATGCGCTATCCATGACTGAGAAAGACAAGATTCTAAAACCCCAAGACATCATCATGGTTTCACGCTACATAAGAGCGAATGTTCTCCCTCAGGCACCAATTTATATTGCTGCTTTTCCCGCCAATGCGTTTGGGAAGGAACTGGTATTCCGTACAAGAAATGTTTATCCTATTACCACAACGTATTTTGATTATTTGCCAACAGCGGCTAAAGACAACAGTCTCCTCGTCTTGCATAGGCCAGATGATGTTTCCACACAAAAAGTTTTAGCTCGCTTTCCGAGGGCAAGATTAATAGGAAATCTTAATCTAAAAGAATATGCACTATTTAGACTCTCTGAATAGTTTATGAGATACAAAACGTTGTTTTTTTTGTTTATTATTCTTCTTTTTGGTTTTGCCATGAGAATTTATCACGTGGCCCGGATTCCTCCTGGATTTTTTGCTGATGAGGCATCGGTCGGGTACAACGCATATACTATACTGACCAAGGGGGAGGATGAAGGTGGAAATAAATTTCCGATACTTTTTCAGAATTTTGGCACATTCTACAGACCGGGTATTTCAATTTATCTTTCCGCTCCATTTGTTTGGGCCTTTGGTCTAAATGAATTTTCTCTGCGCCTTGCTGCGGCAATTTTTGGAACGATATCAATCGTACTTACTTATGGAGTAGCTAGGCTGCTTTTTTCATCAAGAACAGTTGCAGTGCTTGCTGCTTTTTTCCTTGCCATATCACCCTGGCATATTCACTTCAGTAGAACAAACCAAGATTTTATCTACTTTGTATGCTTCCTTACATTAAGTACATTTTTATTTCTCTTGGGAGTTAAAAGAAATTATACTCAATATCTTGTCCTAAGTTTTTTCAGTTTTGGCCTAACGCTCTATACCTACGTACCTGCTTACTTCATTACCCCATTATTCGTTTTGCTCATCCTTTTGATATATAGAACAACATTGTTAAAGATGAAGAATGCGACTGTTATTGGTATAGCTATTTTTATCTGCATGACAATTCCTCTTTTTTTGGGACTGGAGAATGGGAAAACATTATCACGGTTTCATCAGGTATCGACAGCAAATCAGCAAAAATCTTCGCAAGAAATTATACAAAAAGCAATGGTAGTGTATCGGGATCATTTTATGCCGGAGTTTTTGTTTGAGAAAGGAGATATTGGTTATCATACACATTTTATTACACGCTTTTCTGTTCGTGGAATGGGGCAACTCTATTGGTTTCAATTACCATTAATATTGGCAGGATTACTATATGTGTTTCATCATAATAAAAAAAACTTTTTATTAATTATAGGTTGGCTTACGTTGTATCCCTTAGGAAGCACTGCAGTTCCTTTTGCCGATGGAGGCGGGCCTTTTGCGACACGATCAATTATTGGGGTAATACCATTTCAACTGGTATCAGCAGCAGGTCTTTACTTTACTTTTTCTCTTGTAAAAAATCATCTTGCGAAGCTCTTAGTGGTGTTACTTTTAGTAATCATAATTGCATCGTCTTTTAAAACTTATCTTCATCTATATTTTGTTGAATATCCAACCTACGCAGCTGATTTTTGGGGATGGCAGTATGGGTCAAGGGAAATTATGCATTATTTTAAGGATAACAAAGATAATTATGATTATCTATTCCTAGGAACAAGTTTTAATGCTCCTGAAATATTCATCAAGTTTTATGACCCAACTAATATTTGCAAGAATAAATGTCAGGTTGGAGATTTTGACAGGTTTGATACCAACCAGAAGCAACTTTTTGCATTCTCGTCTGATCACTTAGTAAAAACAAAAAGATTCAACATTGCTATTAAGCAAACTATCTATTATCCTAATGGGCAACCAGCATTTTACATAGCTGAACTTGAGAGAAAATAATGTTTGTTTCTGACTTATCTTTCATATTTAACTGGTGGTTTACATTAGCTATATTAGGGCTAATTTTTTTACCCTTAACCTCTATAATTTTCCGTAATTTTTTTGACCGGGGATATATTTTTTCCAGGATTATTGGTTTGCTTTTATTAACTTACACTATTTGGCTTCTGGCCAGTTTTAAAATTTTACCCTATGACACATACAGCTTATTTTCGCTTCTTATTTCTTTTCTGATTCTTAATTTTTATATTGCTAAAAAAACCTACTTTCTAGAAAAATTCAAGAAACACTGGAAGATTTTCCTTTTTGAAGAATTCTTATTTTTAGCCGGACTTATATTTTGGAGTTTCATTAGAGCTCATGAACCGTCAATTCACGGACTGGAAAAATATATGGATTTCGGTTTTATTAATTCTATACTGCGATCCGAATACTTTCCACCAAAGGATTTATGGCTTGCTCCGGAAAGTATAAATTATTACTATTTCGGCCATGTGATCGTTGCTACTCTAACTAAGCTTTCTTTTCTAGACTCTAGAATAACATATAACTTGATGGTTGCAACCTTATTTGCTTTTACCTTCATGGGCTCATTCTCAATTGGAGGAAATCTTGTAAATTTATCATCATTGAATCTGCAAATTCAAAATTTAAAAATTAAAATTCTGATTGGGGGAATATTGACTTCCTTTCTGGTAGCATTAGCCGGTAATTTACATACCATCTACTTATTCTTCCAAAATTACAATGTGGATAACCCTGTGCCTTTCTGGCAACTGCAGCCACAACTTAATTCAAGTTACTGGTATCCTAATGCTACAAGATTTATTCCTTTTACCATTCACGAATTCCCCATATATTCATCTGTTGTCGCAGATTTACACGGTCATTTTTTGAATATACCAATAGTTTTATTAACCATTGCTTTTCTGATATCTCTTTATTTTAATGGCAGAATTCATTTAGGCTACCTGATTAGTTTTAGTTTTTTGATTGGGGTTATGCTGATGACTAATATCTTGGACGGGCCAATTTATGTGCTGCTTTTTACATTAATATTACTTGTTAAAAATCGTGTGCGTCTTGAACGAAAACTAATATTAATTTTACTATTCAGTTTTCTTTTTTCCCTACCTTTTTGGCTTAGTTTTAAACCTTTTGGCTCCGGAATAGGGCTGCTTTGTGCTCCGGATTTTTTAACCGCGATTGGAAACTTAAGTCCTTTTATTTTTGAAAAAGATCACTGCGCTCACTCCCCTTTATGGATGTTGCTCGTTTTGTACGGCTTTTTTTACGCAGTAGCTTTGGGATATATTTTAAAAATCAGAAAAAATATTACAGAATCGGATAGATTGATTTTATTATTACTTTTATTCTCCACTATATTGCTTGCAATACCGGAATTTTTTTATGTAAAAGATATTTATCCCGCTCACTTTCGAGCAAATACTGTTTTTAAATTTCACTTTCAGGCTTTTATTATTTTAGGACTGGCATCAGGTTATATGATATTAAAAATTATTCAGAAGTTTAGACTCTCGTTACTAAACTTAATTTATCTTGCTATTATATTTCTCTTGTTTTTTTTAGTTATGCTTTATCCGTTTATTGCAGTCAAATCATATTATGGAGATTTAAAAGATTATAGGGGTCTGGACGGATTAAATTATCTTGAACTTGCTTATCCATCTGATTATCATGCAATTTTATGGATCCGCAACAATATAAAGGATCAGCCGGTTATTCTGGAAGCCACAGGAGATTCATACACTGATTATGCGAGGGTTTCTTCAAATACAGGGCTGCCGACTATTTTAGGCTGGTATGTTCATGAGTGGTTATGGCGGGGTACTACTGATGAAGTTAATATAAGAACTGAAGATATAAAGCTTCTTTATGAAAGTACTGATTCAGAAAAGATTAAAGAACTAATAAAAAAATATAACATTTCTTTAATTTTTATTGGAGATTTAGAAAAACAAAAATATCCGCAGTTAAATGAGAATAAATTTAGTGAATTGGGTAGAATAATCTTCCAGGAAGAAGATACCCGGATATATCAATTAAATTAGTATGCGAAATGAGCTAAAAGCCTTTCAGATAGAGATCGCGGGTAAGATACTGAATTATCGTTTGGGGAAACAATTAAATTTAGATAGGGTAAGAGCTTTTTTTGAAGATAGATATAAAGTCAGAAAAATCTGGTCAGCCGGCAGACATGTTCTTGGGATACTGGAAAAAAATAATGAAAATTTATTTCTAAAACTGGCAACTACCGAGGGAATAAGTGCATTAACAAAAAATGAATATAAGTGGAATGAGCAATTTAATAAATTATTGCCAAGGGAAAGGTCAAAATTTTGGGTTCCTCGAAATATAGAATGCGGATTATATAAGAATGAACTCTTCTATCTGATAACTGATAAATTTGTTGGCGAATTGCTCATTAAACAGCCGAAAAAATCAGTAACATCAAATAAACTCAGTAATTTATTACCATTCATTATTAAATTTTCAGAATTGATTCAGGAATTGAATATTAGTAAATTATCTAGGGAAGAAGCTATAGATTATAGGGAAGCTTTTTTAACAAAAACAAAATCCTGGTACAAGGATATTCCACAATATATTAAAGAAAAAAATAAAATTGGTCATTTATTAAAAATTGTTGAAAATGGTATCTCTCAGCTTCAAAAAAAGACACGGCACGGCGATTTTACTCCCTGGCATTTAATGAAACTTAAAACCGGTCAACTTGGACTTATTGATGGAGAACATGCCATGGGAAACGGAGTTGAGTATTATGATATCGGATATTTTATTCAGCGCGTATTTAGTGTACTTGAAAATCAAGATTTAGCCGAAGAAATATTATCCTTATTAATTAAAAGTGAGTACAAAATGAAAAAATTAATAGTTATTCTTGCAGCAAGAGCAATTGGCGGATTTCTTGATGAATCATTAAAATCATCACCAAATTATGAGTTTAGTAATAAGTTTAAAAATTGGGTAATTAGGTTAAACTAATTAAGAAGTAATTTATTTTGTGTTTCCGTAGTTATAATCACCGCCGCCGGACTTACTGTATCCGCCTTTGGGTGCAAGAACAAAGTAGTAAATCAGAAAGTAAATTATTCCACCTACAACTACATAAATCAAAATCCACTGCCAAAGAGGCTTTTTACCGTAACCGGATACTTGATCTGCCATGTCTTAAGTAAAACACTTTTTAAAATATTTTGTCAAGGGTCACTTAATCAATCTTTTTATGGTTTTTCCGGCAGTAAAGCCAGGGGTTTTTTTGTTGGGGATTTGGATGGTCTCACCGGTCTGAGGGTTTCTACCCCTGCGGGCTGCCCGGGACCTTATAAGAAATGTTCCAAAGCCGGTAATCACCACCTTTTCACCTCTAACCAAAGAGTCTCTTATTAAATTAAAAGTGGAATCAACCGCATCACGGGATGCTCTTTTAGTTAGATTTGCCTTTTTAGCCACTTTTTCTATCAACTCATTTTTTGTCATGGCATTAAATTACCACATAGATTATCTTTTTGGCAAGACCCAAAATCGATGTTATTGCGGCGAAGTCATGGTAGATTCGGAAACCCGCGTTTCTCTTATGGCTGTTATTTTAACTGCTCCCGGGACCATTACTTCTTTTGATATTCTCTCAGCTATATCATGGACTAATTTTGGTAACTCATCGTCCGACACTTTTTCCGGAATGACAATAACTCTAACTTCTCTTCCAGCCTGAAGGGCAAATGCTCTATCTACTACTTCAAAAGAGGTGGCAATTTTTTCTATATCATCCATCCTCTTGATATAGTCCTGGACATTTTCGTGTCTTGCTCCGGGCCTGCCGCCGGATATGCTATCGGCAATACAGACCAGAATTGATTCAACAGATGAAAAAGGCTGATCTTCGTGATGCTCGGCAATACAGTTTATAACGTTTTGCGGAATATTAAATTTTTTGGCAAGAGCAACTCCTTTTTCGACATGGGTACCCTCATCCCCTTCGGTAATAATTTTTCCTATGTCATGCAGTAAACAACCAAGTCTTACTATATTGGCATCTGCGCCGATTAATTTTGCCAGTTCCACCCCAATTTGGGTTTCTTCCTGAGTATGCAGAATTAAGTTTTGGCCATATGAATACCTGTATTTAAATCTTCCCAGCAGTGCTACCAGATCAACAGGCAGATTATAAACTCCAACATCATGACAAAGCTTTTCTCCGGCCGCAAGCATAAGTTTTTCAATATCTTCTTTTGTTTTCTCAACAATTTCCTCAATCCTTTGCGGCTGAATTCTTCCGTCTGCTATTAATCTCTCAAGGGAAATCCTGGCAATTTCACGGCGAACCGGATCAAAGGAGGAAAGTATTAAACTGTCGGGAATTTCATCATCCATTACCACATCCACTCCTGTTGCCTGTTCAAAAGTGCGGACATTTCTTCCTTCTTTACCGATAATTCTACCTTTAATATCTTCATCTGCCAGCTTTATTCTGGAGGTGGTAAACTCAGAAATATAATCTGTTACCCCATGCAGCATGGCATCTGCTAAAATCTGTTTTGCCTGTTTCTCAGATTGCAATTTAATCTCATCTTCTGCTTCTTTGATTTTCCTGGAAATCTCAGCAGCTAAATCTTTTTCAACTTGTTCCAGAAGAACTTTTTTTGCTTCCTCTGCGGACATTTTAGAAGAGTTATCTAATTTTTCTACTAAATCTTTTCTTAATTTTTCTAGCTGTTCTAATTGCTCATCAATGAGTTTAGCTTTTTCGCTAATTTGGCGTTCGCGCTCTTCCAAAATCCCTTCCCGTTTGGCAAGTTCGGCTACACCAGCTTGTGGCTTAGGAGAAAATGATCTTTGCATAAAAGAAATCTTTCATTGACTCAATTATAGTCTCTTTTAACAAATTTTTCAATAACATCTTTGACAATGTCATATTCAAAACCTCTCCGCATTAAAAATTCATAAGCCTTTTTTTTAAATTTCAAGGGTTCCAGATTTTTCCAGGAATTTATTTTTTTCTCAAGTAGCCTTGCTGCAATTTCTTCCTCATTTGTATCTTGTTTCTTGTTACTTGTTACTTCTTCTATTATTTCTTTGCTTATTCCCTTTTGAAAAAGCTCAGGTTTAATTGCTCTTATTCCCTTTTTCTTACTCCTTGCTTGAATCCACGCCTTTGCAAACTCCAAATCATTGATTAGCCTTAATTCCTTTAATTTCTTAATCGTTGCCTCTATAACTTCATCGTTGTATGTTTCTTTGCCTTTGATTTTTGCTCTTTGATTTTTGATTCGGAAATAATCTCTTATCTCTTTCTCGCTTCTTTGCCTGATACTAATTAAGCGATACAATCTTTGCATTACCGAGGTAATCTTGGACATTTAAGCAGTTTCTTGAATTGCACCGGTTTCTTCTTCCTGTCCGACTACAATTTTTTCTTTGCCCTCTTTTTGTTTCCCCCAGGCCTCTCTAATTTCTTTCTCCAGAGCTTGAGCTTCTTTTTTATTTTCTTTAAGATAAGCTATTGATGCTGGCCTGCCCTGACCCAGCATTTTTTCTCCCCATTTAATAAATGCGCCTGATTTTGTTAGAATGCCTAACTCTATCCCTACATCCAAAAGTTCACCCTCGTGTGAAATACCATTTTCATCCATATCAAACTCGGCAATCCGAAATGGGGGAGCAACTTTATTTTTAACTACCTTAACCCGGTGCCTTGAGCCCACTACCAAATCCCCTTCTTTAATATTTTCAATCTTTCTGACATCCAGCCTGATTGATGAATAAAACTTAAGAGCTAACCCTCCTGTTGTTGTTTCAGGATTTCCAAACATCACTCCGATTTTTTGTCGCAGCTGATTGGTAAAAATTATAATTGTATTGGTATTGGAAACTGCACCAGTTAATTTTCGGAGGGCCTGAGACATAAGTCGGGCCTGCATACCCATAACTGCATCACCCATCTCTCCTTCAAGTTCTGCTCTGGGCACCAGGGCTGCAACCGAGTCTATAACCAAAACATCAATTCCTCCTGATCTGATTAAGCTCTCTGCAATTTCCAAAGCCTGTTCACCTGTATCCGGTTGAGAAATTAATAAATCATCGAGATTAACACCAATTTTTTGAGCTCTCTGTGGATCTAGGGCATGTTCCGCATCAATGAATGCAGCAACGCCGCCTTTTTTTTGAGCTTCTGCAATAACATGCAGTGCGACTGTGGTTTTCCCGCCCGCCTCGGGACCATAGATTTCTATAATTCTACCCTTAGGAAGACCGCCAACCCCTAAGGCCAAATCAAGTGCAATAGAACCTGTGGGGATAACTTCGGTGGTAAACTTTTCCACTCTCTCACCCAAACGCATGATGGCACCAATACCATATGATTTTTGAATTTGTGCCATTGCTGCTGAAACTGCAGCTCTCCTTACATCACCATTATTTTGAGTCATAATCCTTATATAACAGATTTTAAAATACCAAACAATACCCCAAAATTTCTTCTCAAGCAGCCCAGATGGCTTGTATTCTCCGGGTCAGCTCATGATGCTCATCATCCTCTATTCCTGTATAGGCCGGGTTGCGATGATAAATATAGTCTTCCAAAAATAATAAATCTCCTTTTCTGACCCCTGTAAAAAGATGTTCATAAAACTTAAGCATCTCATCTTCATGCCTTTGCCAGCTTGCTAATTCTTCCGATCCCATCCCCAAGTTGGGGGCTTCTATG
Source organism: Microgenomates group bacterium Gr01-1014_7 (assembly GCA_007376405.1). Lineage (GTDB taxonomy): Bacteria > Patescibacteriota > Microgenomatia > Daviesbacterales > UBA10151 > VMGD01. The sequence goes on along the minus strand of VMGD01000008.1, from coordinate 36,939 downwards.
TATTGGGGGTTGTATTTTCCATCTAATACTCTGTCGAAAATAAATTGTACACGGGGCATATGAAATTCATTGGTAATAATAGTAGGTTCCCACCAACCGCGCGGTTCAAGATGCAAAAGCCTGGTGTAATAAGCATTGCCAACCGTATCCAAAGATCTTTCTTCTTTTAAAATTCTTAAGGGATCTATTTTTTGGGTGATTAAATACGCATTGGCTGCTTCCGCTTCTGTTACAAAATGGGAAGTGCCATCCCTGAAAGTACCTTTACTGGTAGTAATAATAGCATTAAAATCTCCTGATTGGAAAAGCTCTACGGTTCTGTCCAGCCTGGCTTGCATTTTATCCGATGGATGGTCGTTTTCATTCAGGCCTCCGCTTAAACAAATAATAACTGCTCTATTTCTTTCCATATCCTGGATTATAAGACTATCAAATTTAAAGTCAATTATTATAAATGTTTAAATTCCCAAAAACAGATTCAAGATTGCAAACCGGATATAAATCTTTAGGGTAAATCTCGATAAATTCCAGTTTAAATCTTTTAGCTAACTTCTGTTTTATCTTTCTTAATTCATCATATCTTTTGTGTTCACCTGCTAAACCAAAATATTCAATAAATTTTTCTCCAATTTTAAAATCGGCAGTATAAATTCCTTCCGGATAAGGACAACATCTCTCATGCTTTATCCCTTTTTCATATAAAAAGTCATCAATTAATTTTTCTGCTAAAGAGTCACAATAATGCCCATCATTAGCCATATGACGTTTAGCAAATAAGACTGGGTTAGGACTAAATCCAGCAGCTTCTATAGCATTATTCCAAGTCCCAAAAAACTTTCTTGCAGGCTTATAGATTCCCCACATCTCTCTTTTAACCGGAATGCGTCTTTGCTTAATTACAAAATCTTGAATTTTTGAGATAACATAATCTTTACCATGGGTTAACCAATAATTCTTCGCGCGATTTCTATTTGTTTCTGTCCATATTCTTATTCTTTCCTCTTTAGTCAATAAGCTTTTAGATTTTTTATATCCCCATTTCCTAGTATTACTAAATGTAGCCGAGCATGAATGAGAACAAAAATTATGAGGCGAGATATCATTTGGGGCACGCTTGAATTTATTTTTGCAAGTTGGATTTTCGCATTTAAATTCTTTTTGTTTATTCTTATAGGTATACTGACATTTAGGGGAACAGAAGAAATTATGATCGAATTTTAAATTTTCATTTATATGACGGATATCTTTAAAGTACTCTTTCCCGCAATAACAACATTTAACTCTTCCCATGGCAGTAATTTAACACTATCCGAATTTTACCCAAATGTCAATAGTCGGGGTGACAAGAATTGAACTTGCTACATCCGCGACCCCATCGCGGCGGTCTACCGATGACCTACACCCCGTAATCCTGTTGTATTTTATCATCACAACTTTTAAACCCAAAATACTACAATTTATTATATTCAATCAAGATTTTGGGTTCAAGGTCATTTTACGAGACTTGCAAACTCGAGTAAATGTTCTTATAATTCCATCCATGGCTGTTCAATCTTCAATGCTACCATTGGGAACTTTAGCTCCTGATTTTAATTTAGTGGATGTGATATCCAATCAATTGATCTCCCTTGAAAGCTTGAGGGATAAAAAAGCTTTGCTTGTCATGTTTATTTGCAGACACTGCCCATATGTAAAACATGTACAGGAGTATCTGTCTATCCTGAGCAAAGATTACCAGGATAAAGATGTAGGCATTGTGTCAATTTCTTCAAATGATATAGCCGCTTACCCGGAGGATGCACCTTCTTCTTTAAAAGAACAGGCACAGGAACTTGGCTTCACATTTCCCTATTTATTTGATGAATACCAGGAAGTTGCAAAAGCTTTCACAGCAGCATGCACACCTGATTTTTTTCTTTTTGACAAAGAAAGAAAACTTATTTATAGAGGACAACTGGATGATTCAAGGCCGGGAAATAATATTCCTTTCACAGGAAAGGATTTAAGAGAGGCGATTGATGCAGTCTTAAATGATGAAAGTGTAAATCCGAATCAGAAACCGAGTATGGGCTGCAGCATCAAATGGAAAGCCGGCAATGAACCTCTCTCATGAAATTAATTTCACTTAATACTTGGGGCGGAAAAATTTATCAACCCCTGATGAATTTTATCAAGCAGGAATCCCAAGATACTGATATCTTCTGTTTTCAGGAAGTTTTTAAAACTACCACAAAAAATCAGAAATACAAAGGGTTTAGGATAAATCTTTATAATGAAATATCTGCATTTCTAAAAGACTTTCACGGATACTTTGCTCCCACCCAGGATAATTATGTCTTCGCTTCAGAATTTTCAGACCTCCTGGATTTTGATATATCTTGGGGTCTAGCACTATTTGTGAAAAAAAGTTTTATAGTGAAATCGTCTGGAGATTTTTTTGTTTTCGGGAAAAGAAATTCTTTCGTAAAAGGAAACCTTACAACTGTACCACGAAATATTCAGTATATTAATTTAGAAGTAGATAGTAAGAAGCTGCTTGTATGTAATGTCCATGGTATTTGGATTAAAGGTAGTAAGAAAGATAGCCCTTCAAGAATTGAACAATCAAAAAGGATTAAAGCCTTTTTAACTACACAAGAGGGTAAAAAAGTTATATGCGGAGATTTTAATTTAGATATTACTACGGAAAGTATAAAAATATTAGAGCGGGAATCAAAAAATTTAATTAGAGAATTTAATATAGAAAGAACCAGAAGCAGACTTAGTCCTTTTTTTAGGAAAGATGATTTTCAAAAATTTGCTGATTATACCTTTGTTAGTCCTGACGTTTTAGTTAAAAATTTCGAGGTGCCAGATATTCAAATCTCAGATCATTTACCCATGATCTTGGAATTTTCGTAAGATGAAAAAACATTTTAATATCAAAATTTATGGCCAAGTTCAGGGGGTATTTTTTAGGGCCAGTGCCAGAGAAAAGGCAGAGAGCTTGGGAATTACCGGTTTTGTTCAAAATCAGCCGGATGGGTCAGTTTACATAGAGGCAGAGGGAGAAGATGATATGTTAAATCAGTTTTTAAGCTGGTGTCATGAGGGTCCGCCTGCTGCGGATGTTGAGGAAATTAAAGCAGCAGAAGGTCCAATGAAAAAATTTTCGCATTTTTCTACTTAACCAGTCTTTCCCAGGGGAATTCATCCCGACCAAAATGACCATAGGTTGCGGATGGTAAATATATCGGCCGCTGCAGATCCAAACCGTTTATAATTCCCTCCACCGACGTATCCAGAATTTTACTCATAAAATCTTTGATGACTTTTGCGCTCTTTTTAGCAGTCCCAAATGTTTCTACTTCCTGCATAGTTGGCTTTTTAGCTCCGATAAAATAGGCTAGTCTTACTTCTACTCTATCTGCTAACTTTTGAGCAACTATATTTTTGGCTAAAAATCTGGCCGCATAAGCCCCACCCCGATCAACCTTTGAGGGTTCCTTCCCGGAAAAACACCCTCCTCCAACCCTGGCATATCCCCCATAAGTATCTACCACAATTTTCCTGCCGGTTAATCCGCAATCAGATGCCGGGCCGCCGTTGTGCCAAACCCCTGTACCATTAACTATTAAATCCCTAATATTTATTTTAAAGCCGAAACTATCCAAAACCGGCTTTACCACATCTTCGAAGATATCCACCTTTACCTGTTTTAAGTCAATTGATTCTTTATGAGGGGCGGCAATCACCACCTGTATTATGCCCACCGGAGTACCGTTTTTATATTCAACCGTGACTTGGCTTTTCCCATCGGGGCGAAGATAAGGAAGAATTTTCTCCTCCCGGACCTGGTCGAGCCTTCTGACCAAAGCGTGAGCAATCATAATAGGCATTGGCATAAATTGCGGTGTCTGATTGCAGGCATAGCCAAACATCATCCCCTGATCCCCTGCCCCTTTTTTCTTAACGCCAATGGCAATTTCCGGAGATTGTTGATGAATAAAAATATTAATGGGGGATTTATCAGAAAATCTAAACCGGGAATCCGTATAACCCAATCTTCTGATTTGTTCTCTGGCCACTTTGTCAAAATCTACTTTAGCATGACTTCCTATTTCCCCGGCAATAATAAGGCGCTCCTCACCTGCCAGACATTCAACTGCAACTCTTCCCTTTGGGTCCTGTTTTAACACCTGATCCAAAATGGCATCGGAAATCTGGTCGCAGATTTTATCAGGATGGCCCGCACAAACTGATTCAGAGGTAAAAGTTGTTTTTGTCATAATGACCACATCTTAACTTGGCACCGATAAACTTAAAACGGTTGTCGCCATGCACTACTCACTCACGTTCGAGTACACGGTCTCTTGATGCACTAATAGTAAACCACAAATAAATTATTTTTGCAACAACGCATGTTTCTCTATTATTTCAACTATTTCTTTTTTCTTTTCTTCCACATCTTTTTCTATATGGGTTTCAATATTTAAACGAAGTAGTGGCTCCGTGTTTGAGGTCCGCAAAGAAAATCTCCAATCAGGATAATTTATCGCCACCCCGTCAAGTTCCGACAGTTGCCCGTCACTATAAACTTCTTTTAATTTTTCCATAATTTCCTGTGCATTTGTTACTTTAAAATTTATCTCACCCGATTCATGAGCTGCTTTCACCTCATTAGCCAATTGGGATAATTTCTTCCCTGTCCGCGTCATTACCGAAAGAATAAATATAATCACCGGAAGTGGAGCATCTGCCCCACCGGTTTCTCCAAAATAATAATGCCCTGATGCTTCTCCTGCAAATAAACCATTATTTGTATGCATTGCTTCGGTAATAAATGCATGACCGGTTTTTGTTACCACCAGCTCTCCTCCAAATTCTTCAATTGATTTTTTAGGAGTAAAAATATATTTTAGGTCCACTAAAATTTTTGCGCCCTTATGTATTTTTAATAACTCCCTTACAACCAGGGCAATTATCTGCGAAGAAGAAACTATGTCTCCTTTATCGTCAATAAAAAATATTCTGTCTCCGTCGCCATCTGGAGCAAGTCCTAAGTCAGCTCCCTTATCAATTACCTTTTTTTGCAAATCCTTTAATGTCTCAAACTGCAGAGGGTCCGGTTGATGCGCAGGAAAAGTTCCATCCAGCTCAAAGTTCATTCTAATCAGATTTCCAGGGATTTTTTTAAACAGGATATCAATATAAGTTGCTCCCATGGCATTTGCGGCATCGGCCACAACTTTAAACTCGCCAATCTTTGGATTGCCTGCAACCCTCATTGCATTTTCAACCTCGGTTTCCAAAACACCGTCCATTTTTGTAATACTTCCTGCTCCCGAAGGTTCAATCTCAATATCCTCCAGGGCCATCTTTTTAATGTCTTCCATACCGGTTGGTTTGCCGATTTTTAGTATCCCTTTTTCAGATGCCATCACCAATTTTAGTCCGTTATATTCTTTTGGATTATGTGAAGCACTAATTTGAATACCTCCGTCAAATTTGTTTTTAAAAACAGCAAAATAAAAAGTAGGGGTCGATACTAAGCCCAAATCAATCACTTCTGCTCCAAAACTAGCCAGAGTTTTAGAGGCGGCTTCAAAAAGGACAGGGGAAGATAATCTCATATCCCGGCCGATTGCTATTTTTAGCTTAGACTTACTAGGAAGTTTTTGCTGAAGGAATTTATATATGGCAGTTACGATCCTGACAATATTTTTTTCATTTAGCTCGTCAGGATAAATACCCCTGATATCATAACTTTTAAAAATGTGATCAGGTGGTATAGTAGATGTCATGAATAAATTCTGGGCCTGGTATGAAAGACATTATACATTAAATGTCATGGTTGCCGCCACATTATTTACTCTCCAACTTATCCATTTATATTGGTTAACAACACATGTTGTTTCATTCAAACTTTTCGGACTGGATCTTTTTTCTCCTCCACCCTTTTGGGAAACTATAATAATTCTTGTTGACTATACTGAAATTCCTGTTTTAATTACTACCTCACTTGTATATATAAATGAGTTAAGAAAAAAATTTGAATTTAAATCTGTTTTGTACTTAATCTTCTTAAATTCTCAATTTTTACATATTTTCTGGATAACCGATGAGTTTGTCCTAACCAGTTTTACAGGACAAGGTCCGATTGTAAATCTGCCCATCTGGCTTGCCTGGATTGCTATTCTAATAGATTACCTCGAACTCCCGGTCATCTTTGAAACCCTGGGTAAAGCCTTTTTGGCAGTTAAAAAGAAACTTAATTAACGTTTTGGAGATTGTTTCATGGCACGGGCTTTTTGGGCATGGCCGAATTTGCGGCGTTCCTTTACTCGTGGGTCACGGGTTAGAAAACCTGCTTTTTTAAGTGTCACCTTTAAAGATGGGTCTGCTTTGATTAATGCTCTGGATATTCCATGAATAACCGCTCCCAGTTGAGCAACTCTACCTCCGCCTTCAACTTTGACAGAAATACTGTATTTACCCACGGTTTTAGTTATCTCCAGGGGTTTACTGTAAATTTTTTGCAAAATAGACCCCAGGAAATATTCGGCAATCGGTTTACCATTAATGATAATTTGCCCGTTTCCGGTAGTTACGCGGACTCTGGCTACAGCTTCTTTTCTTCTGCCAACAGTTGTTATCGCTTGTGATTTTGCTGAATCTGGCATAAATTTATCCTCCAATTTGCTTTGAATATGGATGTTCCTCACGCGGAAATACTTTAAGTTTTTTAATCATTTGCCTGCCTAATTTGCTTCGGGGAATCATTCCCATAACTGCATGTTCTATCACATGCTCGGGTTTTCTGATAATCACTTTATCAAAAGTCTCAACTTTAAGTCCTGCCGGGTAGCCCGAATGGCGGGTATAAATTTTCTCTTGCATTTTTTTACCGGTTAATTTTACTTTGGAAGCATTGGTTACCACCACAAAATCTCCGGTATCCAAATAGGGGACAAAGCTCGGTTTATTCTTACCCATCAGTATCATGGCAATCTCAGAGGCCAATCTTCCCAAAATTTTATCTTTGGCATCAATCAGATGCCATTTCCTTTGAATATCTTGTGCTGATAATTTATTAGTGCTCATTTTTTACTTGTTACTTTCTCCAGGGGTTTTAACTGCTCTGCTCCAATTAAACTCATCTTAACTACCATAGTGTTATCTCCCATTCTTCTGCCTAATTTAATAAGCGAGGTATACCCTGAAACCCTGTTTTCCATTTTGGGTAAAATTTCTTTTATTAATCTATCTCTTAACTGTTCATTGACCAGATAGCTTTGAAGCAGTCTCCGGGAAGTTTTACTTTTGGCAAGATTGATAATCTTATCAACCAAACCCTTTATTGCCTTTGCTTTGGTTTCCGAAGTTTGAATACTGCCGTGGGTAAAAAGAGATTGTACTAGGTTTTTAAATAGTACATCCCGCTGGTCTTTATTTCTTCCAAGTTTATAACCATAAAGTCTATGCCTCACGCAGAGTCAACCCCCTCTCAACTAACTTCTCTGAAATCAAACTTAGGGATTTGGTACCTAAATTCTTAGCTTTCAAAAGTTGCGCTCTGGGAATATTAATTAAGTCTTCAATGGTATTTATTTCGATTGCTTTTAAGGCATTAGTAATTCTGACCGGTAAATCCAACTCTTCAATTGTAAGCTTTAACACTTCATCCGAAATGGTCGGACCCTGCTCTTCTTCCTCTTCTTGATCAGGCTCATAAATTTTTCTAGAAGTTTCGGATAAAATCTTTGCCCCTTCATTTAGCGCCTCAAGAGGGGTAATTGCACCATTGGTGGTAATTTCCAAAGTCAGCTTATCAAAATCCGCTCTTCTGCCAACACGTGTCGGGTCAACAGAATAATTTACAGCCGAAACCGGAGAAAATAGCGCATCCACGGCAATTACCCCAATTTCGTTTATTTTTCTATCCTCTGCCACAGAATAACCTTTACCCGCTTCTGCGGTTGCTTCGAGGCTCAGTTTTGATTTGGAATCGGTTAAAGTGGCAATAATTTGATCTCTATTAACTATTTCCCCGTCACCTTCTATTTCAAAATCCCCTGCTTTTACAACTCTTTTACCGGAAGCTTTAAGAGTTAATTTAATTGGATTATCTGAGGAAATTTGTAAATTAACTTTTTTAAGGTTTAATATTATTTCAATCACATCTTCCATCACACCGTCAATTGTGGAAAACTGGTGAGCAACACCATCAATCTTTACCGAGGTTATGGCCGCGCCTTTAAGAGAGGTTAACAGAATCCGCCGCAGTGAGTTTCCCAATGTATGGCCAAATCCTGCCTCCAGCGGCTCAATGGCAATTTTGGCATAATTCTCTTTTTCTAACTCTGTTTTAATTTTAAACATATGTTTAGCGTGAATAATACTCAACAATCAATTGTTCGTCAATCGACTGTTCCATTTCATCCCTATTCGGGATTCTTAAAACCTTGCCTATAGTAGCTTTTCTATCAAGCCACTCCGGCAAGGTTTCCAATTCTTCCAGGCTCTTTTTAACCTGTGTATTGTCTCGCAATTTGTCCGAGATTGCAATAGTTGAACCGACTCTCACCTTAAACGACGGAATAGTCGTTTTTTTATCATCTACCTTAATATGGCCGTGCGACACCAGTTGTCTTGCTCCGGCTCTGCTCGGTGAAAAACCTAACTTATAAACTACATTATCAAGCCTTGTTTCCAAAAATTCAAGTAAAGATAGCCCTGTTGCGCCCCTAATTTTACCGGCCGCTCGTGCATATCCTTTAAATTGTCTTTCCAAAATCCCATAAATCCTTTTAGCTTTTTGTTTCTCCCGAAGCTGGATTCCATATTCGGAAACTCTTCTTCTCATCCTTACCCCGTGCTGGCCCGGAGGAACTGCTCCTTTTCGCTCCATGGCTTTCACATCCTTGGCAAATAAAGCCACTCCTTCTCTTCTTGATAATCTGCGTTTTGGTCCTGTGTATCTAGCCATTACACCCTCCTTCTCTTTTTAGGTCTTGGGCCATTATGCGGTATTGGAGTCACATCGGCAATCAAAGTAATGTTTATTCCCGCGCTCCTTAAAGCCTTGATAGTTGCATCCCGCCCGGAACCCGGACCTTTAATGTATACCTCAACCGCGCTCATGCCAAAACCTTTGGCTTTTTGAGCAACCGCCTCCATTGCAGAAATTGCGGCAAAAGGAGTGGCTTTTCTGGCCCCTTTAAAACCGGAGCTGCCGGATGAGCCCCAGGCAACAGTATTGCCCGATGCATCAGTCAAAGTAACCAGGGTATTGTTAAAAGTGGCAGTGACATAAACTCTGCCGGCTGAATACTTTTTTTCTGTTTTTTGCTTTTTAATCTTAGTCTTTTGCTTAGCCATATTTTTGTTGTTACTTCCCTTTTACCTCCTCGGTTTTTGCTGCTGCCGGAGCTCCTATTTTAGCTGCGTCTTCCTTTTTGATAGCTCCAATTGTTTTCCTCTTACCTCTTTTGGTTCTGGCATTGGACCTGGTTCTCTGGCCTCTGGCAGGCAGACCTTTTCTGTGCCGCAAACCCCGGTAACTGCCAATTTCTTCCATTCTCTTAATATTTTGTTCAATTTCCTGACGCAAATCTCCTTCCACTTTAATCCCCTCAACTGCCTTTTGCAGCTTATTAACTTCCTCCTCGGTTAAATCTAAAACTTTCTTGCCTCCATCTACTCCCGCATGCTCAATAACAGAAATCACGTTAGAGCGTCCTATACCAAAAATATAGGTCAGCCCGATATCCACTCTCTTTTGCTCCGGTAAATCAACTCCAGCTATCCTAGCCATAATTATCCTTGTCTTTGTTTGTGTCTTGGGTCACGAGGGCAGATGACGAATAATACACCCTCCCTCTTGACCACCTTGCAAAACTTACATCTTTTTTTAATACTAGCTTGAACTTTCATATGTTATTTGAGTCTAAAAGTAATCCTTCCTTTATCAAGATCATATCTTGGACTCATTTCAACTCTCACTCTATCTCCTTCCAAAAGCCTGATATAGTGCATTCTCATTTTACCTGAGATATGGCACAAAATCACTCTCCCGACCAACTCGGGCAGATTTTCACTTTTTTGAATCTCAATCCTAAATAAAGTATTGGGCAAAACTTCAACAACTTTACCCTCAACCTCAATTACATCTTTAGCCATTATTTTAATCTCATGATTTTATCAGATTATAGATTATAGGTCAACACTTCGGCTTTTTCCTTTCCCGCGATTACTGTCATTTCAAAAAGTCCTCCCCAAGAACCATCTGCTGCAGCATAAGTCCAGCCGTCTTTCTGCAAGATAACCTCCGGCGTACCTTTAGCATAAATCACCTCAATTGCCAAAGCCATGCCGCTTTTTAAAATCATGCCTGTGCCTTTTTGTCCATATCCTGGGATCTCAGGCTCTTCATGCAATTTTTTGCCAATGCCGTGTCCTACCAAAGCCCTAACTACAGAGTAACCTGCACCCTCAACCCTACTCTGTATTGCCGATGAAATATCCCCCACCCTGTTTCCTTCAACCGCCTGCTCTATGCCTTCCCCTAAAGCCTGTTCTCCTATCTGTAAAAATTTCTCTTTTCCACTCTTTCCCCTTTCCCCTTTCCCCTTTCCCCTTACTAATACACTCCATGCGCAATCCGTATGCCATCCTCTGTACTCCACTGCCAAATCAATGCTAACCAAATCCCCTTCCTCAAACTTTTGACCAGTCGGTATGCCGTGCACTACTTGTTCATTAACAGTGACGCAAGTTGCAAACTGATAACCAGGCACTGTTTTATAAGACAGCTGCCCTCCCAACCGGTAAATCTCATCTTGGGCAATCTTATCCAATTCCAAACCGCTTATTCCAACTTTGACAGATTGTAAAGCTTTTTTCAAAGCTGAAGTTGCAATTTTTCCACTTTCTCTGATTAGCTTTAACTCGTATCTGTTCCTAACCATTTACCGCATCCCTTATTTTCTGTTGTATTTCTTCAATACTACCAACTCCATCAATATGGTAAAGTTTCCCTCTTTGTCTGTAATAGCCTAAAATAGGATCTGTTTGTTCGTGATAAGCTTTAAGCCTTTGAGTAATAAGCTCTCTGGTATCATCCGTTCTTCCTCTTGCTAAAAGCCTCTTTATTGCCTCTTCATCAGCCAAATCAAGAAAAAAAACTTTATCAAATTCCGGATCAAAAAGCTTGATTTGCTCCAAAGTCCTGGGATAACCATCAAAGATAAAACCTTTTCCGTATTCTGGCTCTATAAGCTTCTCTTCAACAATTTTTGAGGCTACCTCATCATCAACCAGTCTTCCCTGATCTAACACCTCTTTTATCTTTCCACCCATTTGGCGAAAAATATCACCGGTTGAAATATAAGGTAAACCCAAAAATCGAGCCAGCAATTTCCCCTGTGTTGATTTACCCGACCCTTGCGGACCAATTAAAAGTATTTTCATCTTCTGGCAAACACCTCATAACTTCTTTCAATTAACTTACTTTCAAAAGTTTTGGCAGTATCCAAAATTACCGATACCACAATTAAAAGTCCTGTCCCACCCAAGATCAAAGTTTGAATACCGGTTATTTTTGACGCAATGGAAGGGAGTATGGCAATTGCTCCCAAAAAAAGCGCTCCGGCCAAAGTTATCCTTACCATAATATAGTTTAAGTAACCGGCTGTTTGAGTCCCTGGTCTAATACCTGGAATAAACCCTCCGTATTTTTTAATTTCATCTGCTACTTTGGTTGGGTTAAAAATTATGGCTGTATAGAAAAAGGTAAATCCTACAATCAATCCAAAATATACCAGATTATAAGTAAGTCCTTCCGGATTAAAATTTGAAGCTAGCAACCTGCCTAAAAAGGCCAGTTGAGGCTGGTTTAAATTAGCAAGATATGTCCCGGCAAAAGAAGGAATCAGCACTAATGATACGGCAAAAATAATCGGAATAACTCCTGCCTGGTTAACCCGCAAGGGCAAATATGTTTGCGCTCCAGTTCCGCCTTCTTTACCACCTATAAACCTTCTGGCATAAGCAACAGTTATTTGTCTTCTTCCTTCATTAATAAACACAATAGCAGCAATTACCAATACGGAAAGAGTGGCAAAAATCAAAATATTTAAAGTTTGAGCAGAATCGATAACAGATACGGTTTGGGTTAAAACAACAGGCAAGCGGGAAACTATCCCGGCAAAAATCAAAAGTGAGATGCCGTTTCCAATGCCGTACTCTGTAATCAGCTCCCCCATCCACATTAAAAAAATAGCGCCGGCAGTCATACCCACTATAATTGCCGCAATCTGAATAGGAGTTGTTTGAAGTATCACTCCTTGGTTTTTTAACAAAACAAACATCCCGATTGCCTGAATCAGCGCCAGCGGAATAGTTAAATACCTGGTATATTGATTGATCATTTGTCTGCCCATTTCACCTTCTTTGGAAAGAGCTTCAAGCTTCGGCATGATCATGGTTAAAAGCTGGATTATAATTGAGGCATTAATGTAGGGATTAAGACCCAAAGAGATGATAGAGAAATTAGCCAGAGTTCCCCCGGAAAAAATATCTAAAAGACCTAAAAATGGATTACTGGCAAATAAAGCTTGCAGAGCTTTTAAATCTACTCCCGAAACCGGAATATGAGAAATTATCCTGAAAATTATAATGATTCCCGCGGTGATAAAAATTTTTTTTCTTAAGTCTTTTATCTTAAAAGCTGAAATGATTGGTGCCAGGATGTTAGACATTTTCCACCTTTCCGCCAATTTTTTGAATTTCCATCATTGCTTTTTGAGAAACCGGTAATTTAGCTATCACTTTGGCAGTTAATTTACCATCTGCCAAAAGCTTTATCCCTTTATCTAAATCCTTTTTTGTGATCAATCTTGCATTTAAAAGTGCTTCCAAGGTAATCTTGGTATTTGCCTTAAAAATATTCAGTTTGCTAAGAGCCAAAACTTTAGGTTTGATTGAAACCTGACGATTACCCAAACCCCTGCGAAGAGGCAGTTTTTTATAAAGTGCCAAACCCGCTCCGGAAAAATTTACAGGGATTTTACCTCTGGCTTTTTGTCCCTTAGTTCCGCGTCCGCCGGTCTTGCCCTTGCCAGAACCAATACCTCGCCCCAGACGTTTTTTTCCTGTGGTTTTAATCTTTGGTAAATTACTTAATTTCATACTATCTTTCTTAATTTCTTCAATGCCTCAAGTGTCGCATAAACATTGGAGGCTTTATTTTTAGTTCCCAAAGCTTTGGAAACAATATCATGAATTCCCGCTGCTTCCACTACTACTCTGACAGCTCCTCCGGCAATCACTCCTGTCCCCACAGGTGCCGGCTTAAGAAGAACTCGCGCTGCTCCGTATTTAACTAAAACCTGATGGGGGATAGTCCTACCTTTTAACGGAACATCAATTAAATGTTTTTTGGCATAGGTGGTAGCTTTTCTGACAGCAGATTGTACATCTGCCGCCTTACCCAAACCTACCCCAACTTTACCTTTTCTATCTCCTACTACCGCCAGAACCGAAAGAGACCTTCTATCTCCTCCTTTGGTTTTCTTGGACACTCTATTAACTTGTACTACCCTTTCAAAAAATTCTGAATCTTGTTCTTGAGCTTGTCTATTAAACTGATTAGTTTTATTATATCTTGTGTTCATTTTCTAAAATTTCAATCCTCCTTCTCTTGCTCCTCTGGCAAGTTCTGCTACTCTACCCTGATATTTAAATCCCCCCCTGTCAAAGACTACTTCTTTTATTTTATGCTTTATGGCTTTTTCTGCCAACTTTTTACCTGCTTTGTATGCCCTCTCCTTTTTTGTACCGGTTTCTTTAATATCCGATGAAGCTGCTAAAGTTTTACCCTCTTTATCATCAATAAGCTGGGCATAAATATACTTTGCAGAGCGAAACACAGACAACCTCGGGCATTCTTTAGTCCCTGTAATCCTTTTTCTAATCTTCATACTTATTTTGCTCCTGCTGCCCCAGCAGCTCCTACTTTGGCACTCTTTCCTACTTTCTTTCTGATATATTCACCTTCAAACCTGATCCCCTTACCCTTATACACATCAGGCGGCCTAACCTTTTTAATATTGGCAGCTACCTGTCCAACCAACTGCTTATCTGTTCCACTCACTTTTATCCTGGTATTATCCAAAACCTCAAAATTTATGCCCGGCGGAGCCTCAATTTCCACTGGATGGGAAAAACCAACGTTTAGAACCAACTTGTTATCGGAAGCTTGAGCTCTGAAACCTACCCCCACCAGTTCCAAGTTTTTACTCCAGCCCTCGGTTACTCCCGCAATCATATTGGCAATAAGGCTTCTTGTGAAACCATGCAGTGCCTTTGATTTTTTTAAATCATTTTTCCTTTTGACTATTACTTTACCCTCCAAAACTTCCACTTTAATCTCCGGCGCAAATTTTAACTCAAGAGCGCCCTTTGGTCCGTTAACCTTGATGTGATGACCGCTCACCTCAACAGTCACTCCGGCCGGTATTATAATAGGTAAATTTCCAATTCTGCTCATAATAATCTCGCATCGGCTGCGGCAGAGGCAATAAAACCTCTTAAGAATGCTTCAGGGTCCTTGGGATTATGGAGCGCGGCATATTCAATGCTGCTTTTGGTCAGGTCTGTAAATTCCGGGATGGCCTGAAGTTTTGCCACATTGGCAATAAAACCTCTTAAGAATGCTTCAGGGTCCTTGTAATTGAGCGCGGCATGTTCAATGCTGCTTTTGGTCAGGTCTGTAAATTCCGGGATGGCCTGAAGTTTTGCCACATTGGCAATAAAACCTCTTAAGAATGCTTCAGGGTCCTTGGGATTATGGAGCGCGGCATATTCAATGCTGCTTTTGGTCAGGTCTGTAAATTCCGCATCTCTAATAAGCAGAACCAATCTTGTAGGATTATAACGGTAAGATAGTCGGGCAACCTCCAGTGCTGTATTTGGATTAATTCCCAAACGTTCTGATAAACGAAGACTGTGGAAAAAATCTACGGTATAGCCCGTAATAACCCCTCTTAAATACCTAGGGTCGTCGAGTTTAACAACTTCACCTTTGCTAACCCGGTCATAAGTGCGAAACTCCTGCGTAATAGTTGTCGCAAGACCGGCTCTATATGCTTCCTCAACAACCGGCGGTTTCACCAAAGATAAATAACTTGCAAGTAGCTCCCGTTTCTGCTCTATCCAGTCAGCATGTTCTTCTTGCAGTTCTGATAAAGCTTGATCTGCCTTATCAAGGATACTGCCTAACCTTTGGCCTCTCACTCCTCTAAGGTCGATATCTTCTGCGTGAGCCAATTCTTTAATAAACCGGCGCAGTCCAACTGCTTTTTTAATGCCACTTATTCCTGTACGTTCTGGAGCTTCTATCATAGTGTCAGGGTTTACCATAATTATAGGTCACCAAACCAGCGCCAGTACCTCCCCTCCTACTTTAGATTTTCTGGCCTCTTTTTCAGTCATTAAACCTTTTGGTGTTGAAATAACCGCAAGACCCAACCCATTTAATACCGAGGGCAACTCCGCTGCTCCTTTATAAACCCGAAGTGATGGCTTAGACACTCTTTTGATATCGGTTAGAGCCGGCTTTCTCTCATTGTATTTTAGTGTTACTATAATCTCTCTGTCTTTGTGTGAGGTAGCCTCCAAATACCCTTCTTTCTGCAACAGTTTCATCAAATTTAGAATCAGTTTGGAATATTTCACCGAAACCGATTGTTTGCCAACCAAATAAGCATTTTTTATTCTAATTAATGCATCTCCTACTGAGTCCATAATTACCAGCTCGCTTTCTTCACACCCGGAAGCAATCCCAAGTGTGCCATTTCTCTAAAACACAGTCTGCAAAGTCCAAATTTTCGAATAAAAGCACGTGAGCGGCCGCAGCGGAAACAACGGTTCCTCTTTTGCACCTCGTATTTAAATTTTTTCTTTACAATATTACTTACTTTTGCCATAATTTAGCTCCTGAAAGGCATTCCCAAATACTCCAACAGTTTTCTGCCTTCATCTTTATTCTTAGCAGTGGTGGTAATCGTCACTGCCAAACCCCTTGTCTTATCCACTGTTTTATAATCAACTTCCGGAAAAATCGTCTGTTCCCGCAAACCAATATTTAAATTACCAAAACTGTCAAACGATTTGTCACTGATCCCTTTAAAATCCCTGACCTTTGGCAAGACAATGCTTAGGAGCTTATCCAAAAAAACATACATTTTTTCTCCTCTTAGAGTTACCATCATGCCAATTGACTGGCCCTTGCTGACCTTAAAGTTGGCAACTGATTTTTTGGCATAAGTAACAACCGGATTTTGTCCACTCAGTGCAGATAGATAAACCTTAACCTTATCCAAAATTCCGGCATTGTCTTTTGCCTCACCCAGGCCAATACTGATGACTACTTTACTCAAACTTGGCACAGCCATTTTATTCTTCAACCCCAGCTCCTGCTGCAGCTTATCTCTTACTTCATTCATATATTTATCTTTTAATCTGTTCATGTTTTACCTCCTTTGGAGGGGTGTGTTATTTCTTTCTTGCATTTTTTGCATACTCTCATCTTTTCTTTACCCAGTATTTTGTACCCCACTCTTGTTACCTTTTTGCAATTAGGACAAATCAAGGCCACATTTGAAATATCCATTGATTTGGGAATATTGATAATTCCACCTTCAACCCCCTGCATTTTCCTGACATGTCTTTTATATATATTTGCCCCTCCCACAAACACTCTTTTTTCTTTG
The DNA here is from genome assembly GCA_007376405.1 of Microgenomates group bacterium Gr01-1014_7. Lineage (GTDB taxonomy): Bacteria > Patescibacteriota > Microgenomatia > Daviesbacterales > UBA10151 > VMGD01. The sequence goes on along the minus strand of VMGD01000008.1, from coordinate 20,185 downwards.
GCCATCACATACTCAACCTTACCTTCCTTACCACTGTCTTTTCCCAAAAGTATTTTTACTTCATCACCCTTTTTAATTCTCATTACCAGACCTCCTGTGCCAGCGATACTATTTTCGAATATCCCGCGTCCCTGACTTCTCTGGCAATTGGTCCAAAAATACGGGTAGCACGCAAATTCCCGTCATTATCAATCACCACTCCGGCATTATCATCAAATTTTATATATGAACCATCATCACGCCTGATCTCTTTTTTACACCTGACAATCACTATTTTTACTATCTCATGATTTTTAACCTGACCATTAGGATCAGCTCCTTTAACCACACCAACCACAATCTGGCCCAAGGTAGCTCTTCTTTTGCCTGATCCGCCCAAAGGCTGTATCACCTGTAAAATTTTTGCTCCGCTATTATCCGCCACTGTCAACCTTGTTCTGTGCTGTACCATAAGCTTCTCCTTTCTCCTCCGGCATGACCTCGGCTATTGCTTCTTCTGCTTTTTTCTTCATTTGCTCTTCGGCAATTTCCGCCAAGCTTCTGCCCAAAACTTTAATCACCCTCCAGTGCTTGTTTTTAGAAATTGGCTTGCACTTTTCAATCTCTACAATATCCCCCTCTTTAACACCCAAACTATCATCCACCAAAAACCGCTTGCTTCTTAAATAGGTCTTTTTATACAAAGGATGTTTGGCCTGTCTTTCCACCAGCACTACCGCCGTATTTTTTGATTTAGTTGACACAACGCGACCTGTCATTTTGTCTCCTTTTTCAGTTCTTCCAGTTTTTCCAGCAACTGCTTCTGTTTAATTACTGTTAAAACCTGAGCCAAATCTTTTCTTTTTTTAGAAATAGCTTTTAAATCTTTTAATTTATTCATGTTTTTATCCAATGTTAAATCGGCAATTTCTTTTCTAATTTGCTTGGTCTTATCAATTAGTTCTTTAATTGACAATCCCTTTATCTGATTAAACTCGTTTTTTTTCATGCTGTCACCTTACTGACAAACTTCGTCTTCAGCGGCAGTTTATGCGAAGCCAGTCTTAGTGCTTCCCGGGCAATACTCTCCGTTACAGCTCCCATTTCAAAAATCAGCTGTCCCGGTTTCACCACAGCCACATATCCTTCCACATCACCTTTACCCGAACCCATACGGGACTCAGCCGGATGTTTGGTAATAGGTTTGTACGGAAAAATCCGTATCCAGATACGTCCGCCTCTTTGAGTATAATGAGCCATGGCTCTTCGTGCTGCCTCAATCTGTCTGGCAGAAATCCAGCCTGCTTCCATGGACTTTATTCCAAAAATGCCAAAGACAAGTTTATTGCCACGGGTAGCAACTCCGCCTCGTTTACCTTTAAAAGCTTTTCGATATTTGGTTCTTTTTGGTTGCAAAAGTGCCATATTAAATCTCCACTTCTCCCTTGTTTATCCAGACTTTCACTCCTACATAACCTGATTTGGTCATAGCAGGAAAAGCAGCAAAGTCTATGTCTGCTCTTAAAGTGTGTAGCGGCATGGTGCCGGATGCTTTCCACTCTCTTCTGGCAATTTCCGCTCCGCCAATTCTGCCGGATAAAACCACTCTTACTCCTTTTGCCCCGGAGCGCATAACTCGGTCTATGGTCTGATTCATTACCCTTCCTGCCGGCAATCTTTTAGCCAGTTGCTCTGCAACGGAGTTGGCCACCAGATAGGCGGAAAGATCAGCAGCTTTCAGTTCCATTGGCACAATTTCCAGACTGTTATCATTTTTGACCTTCAACTCTTTCGTCAAAAACTTCTTCAGTTCGGTTAAACCTGATCCTCCCCTGCCAATTAAAATTCCGGGCCGGGACACAAAAATAATTACTTTCAGCTTGTTAACTGCCCGCTCAATCTCAACCGATCCAATGCCTGCCGGCCGCAGTTTTTTCATCAATAAATCCCTGATTTTAATATCTTCCAGAACAAAATTTTTATACTTTTCCCCTTTGGCATACCACCTGGATTTCCAGGTAGCTCCAATTCCCATTCTAAAACCAACCGGATGTATCTTTTGTCCCATCTATTTCTTCCTCCCATCACTTAATACTATCCTTATGTGGGCCATTCTTCTTTTAAACGGCTTGACTCTGCCTCTTGTGCCTGCTCTGAAGCGGCGCATTTTCATACTTTCATCAATCTCCAGTTTTTTAAAACTTATATTATCCAAATCCATCCCGGCTACTTTGGCATTGGCCAAAACTGTTTGCAACGCTTTAACCAAATCTTTGGCAGCATATTTTGGAGTGACTCTCAAAACATCCAAAGCTCTGGTCGGTGTCATTTGTCTAATCATATCAGCCACCAGCCGCAGTTTCCGGGGTGTAGTATGTATATATCTCTGTATGGTTGTTGCTTCCATTAAGTCTTCTCCATTGTTCTCTTGGTTACTTGCCCATGTCCTCTAAATGTTCTGGTGGGTGCAAACTCTCCTAAATGTTGACCAACCATTGATTCAGTTATAAAAACAGTGACAAAATTCTTGCCCTGATGGACCAAAAAGGTGTGTCCCACGAATTCGGGCGGAATTTGGCTGCGGCGAGCCCAGGTTTTAATAGGGGTTTTAGCCCCCCCGGCCTTTTGCGCCATTACCTTTTTCATTAACTTCTCATCTATATATGGTCCTTTTTTACTGGAACGTCCCATTACTTTCTCCTTTTAATAATAAATCTATTAGAGTATTTCTTTTTATTTCTGGTTTTTCCAACAGCCGGTCTGCCATATTTAGTCATAGGTTTTTTGCGGCCAATTCCAGATCTTCCTTCACCACCACCGTGCGGGTGAGAATCCGGGTCCTGGGCCACCCCTCTGACTGTTGGCCTTATCCCCATCCATCTTGAACGACCAGCTTTTCCTATTACCTGCTGTTTGACATCCTCATTTCCCAATGCCCCAATTGAAGCCATGGCCTCAAGGGGTACCATTCTAACTTCACCGCTAGGCAATTTCAAATGGGCAAAACCTGCCTCTTTGGCTAAAAGCTGCAGCCTCACCCCGGCACTTCTGCCTATTTGTCCACCTCTGCCGGGATAAAGTTCAACATTGTGAACCAGTGCTCCAATGGGAATATTTTTAATTTGCAGGGCATTGCCCGTTTTAACTTCCACCCGCTCCCCGGAGATAACTTTATCCCCCACCTTTAACTCTTTTGCTGCCAAAATATACCTGTAATCCCCATCCGTATATTTAACCAATGCTATTTCTACGTTTCTATTGGGATCATATTCCAGACCCAAAACTTGCCCGGTTACTCCAAATTTATTCCGTTTAAAATCTATTTCCCGGTAAAATCTTTTGTGTCTGCCTCCCTGACCTCGAACAGTCAATACCCCCCTGGACCTGCCGGAGTGTTTTTTTAACAATGTTTTTAATCTTTTAATATTCTTCATCATTTACCCGTTATCACCTTTCTCTGTGTTGTTGGTGCAGCCCCGGTAGCTCCCTTTTCCACCCTTATCTTTGTCCTTCTTAAAATATCTTTTCTTTCTTTCAAAACTTGTGGCTCTCCTTCTGCTGTAGTAACTACCGCCTCTTCTTTTGGAGTTTCAAAAATGGCAATTTTATCACCCTTTTTAACTTGCACCAGTGCCTTTTTAAACCCGCCTGTAAGATAGCTTTTTCTGACTCTTTTTTGTGATTTTATCTCTCCTTTAGTATTGATTGTTTTTACCTTTATTACTTTAACTCCGAATTTTTCAGCTACCAATTTGCCAATTTGAGGCTTGGTTGCGTCTTTACTCACCTCAAAAACATACAAGCCTGTCTCAGCCAGCTTCATGCTCTTTTCAGTAATAATCGGTCGCTTTAAGATAATCATTTAAATTTAGCTAAGGCCTCCCTACTAATCACTAAAAACTGATGTCTTAAAATCTCATATGCATTAATCAGGTTTGCCGGTATTACATCAACTCCGGGAATATTTCTGACTCCGCGAACTATCATGTCTTGTTTTTCGCCAGTAACAATCAGAACACTTTTCCCAACCTTTTCCAGCAACTTTACAATCTCTTTTGTCTTCCCGCTTGCTTTTTCCAATCCGGAAACTCCAACGATTTCTTTATCAGAAGCTTTTGCAGATAAGGCAGAAAGCAGTGCTGCTTTTTTCATTTTCTTTGGTAAATCTAACCTGACCTTTCTTGGTTTGGGTCCGAACACAATCCCTCCGCCCACAAAAATAGGAGCTCTAATGCTCCCGTGTCTTGCTCTTCCTGTTCCTTTTTGTCTAAAGATTTTGGCAGTTGAACCTCTGACTTCTCCCCTGGTTTTGGTTGAAGCGCTGTGGAGTTTTTGATTTGTCAGATAAACCCTGACAGCCTGAGCCAACAGAGTTTTGTTGACCTTGGCTCCAAAAATCTCTTTAGGTAAACTCATTGTTCCTGCAGCTCTACCAGATAGGGAATAGACCGGGACAGATAGTCTACTTGCTCGTGTAGCAGTTTTAGCAACTGGCTTTGCAGTAACTTTTGACTTTTTACTTTTAACTTTTAACTTTTTAACCGGCATTTTCTTTTCCTTCTTCGGGTGCCGAAGCCTCTGGCGAAGACACCTCTTCCTCATCCGGTTTTTCTTCCGGCGGAGGAGTATAACCTTTTATTCTTCCAAGTTTTGTTATTGTAACCAAACTTCCTGTTGCTCCCGGAACCGCGCCTTTTATAGTCAATAAATTCTTTTCCTGATCAATCCCTACAATCTCCAAATTTTTAGTAGAAACTTGTACCGCTCCCATATGTCCGGCCATTTTCTTACCTTTATAAACTCGTCCCGGAGTTGTTCCGGAACCGATTGAACCCGGGGCTCTGTGTCTATCTGATTGACCGTGAGTTTTGGGCCCGCCGTGAAATCCGTGTCTTTTTACAACCCCTGCAAAGCCCTTACCTTTAGAAGTACCGCTAACTTTTACAGCGTCTCCAATAGAAAAAACCTGGTCCAGTTTAATCTCTGTACCAGGTTTTAAGTCTTGTCCCTCTCCTTTAATCTCTCTAAACCATCTAATCCCCTTCTCAACTCCGGCTTTTTTTACATGCCCAAGCTGGGGCTTCTTAACGCTTTTTTTTGTGCCTATCCCAAGCTGAACCGAATGGGGATTAAGTTGAGTGACCAAGTTAGGGGCAATTTCCACCACAGTTGCCCCAACTCTTCTTCCACGAGAATCATAAGTGCTGGTCATATTTTTTTTTATACCTAAAAGTGTATTAACCATAAAAAAGAGTGATCACGCCAAAGGCGGATCACTCAGTATCTCGCTTAGATTCGCCGTATCTCTCGACGCGCGATCTACTGAATTTTATCTTAAAGACTAGCCTTAAGAACTATTATTCATGTAGGGAAATTGTAACAAAGCCTGTGTGTAAATGCAACCAGCAGGTATTACTTTAATTTCGATAGTGATTGTGCTATCTTATTCAGTTGTCTTTTCTCTCGAATCCTAATCAAATCTTTACCAAACCATTTATTAAAGACTTTAAGCACAACCTTTTCCACTTCTTCTTGAGTTTGATCTTTAACTAATAGATTTTTAATATTTTTAACTTCTGCTCTGTATTCATCTTTAGGACAACCTATTGCAATTAGCCTTAATGGATCGTATTTATTAACAATTTTTTGAATTTGAGTATAATGCATATCTAAATTGTATCATGGACAAATTTATCACGGCCGTGTAAATGTTTGTCTAATCCTGAGACCATGGCGGATTCTCATCCGGGTATATTCTCTCTGCAAGCCGGCTAAGTAAAGGTTGTCCCTCTGGAGAAAAACTATTTGCCATTCTTTGCTGGAATTCTTGGAAATCACACAAAAACCCATGAAAAATATAGGATGCCGCACCAACTGCAGCAGCTATTTCTACTTTTCTAGAAATGGCATAAGCTAAACCTGAAAGTGCTAAAGGAACTCCAATCATTATACCTAAATTTTGTGTTCCCTCTTTTAATCCTCTTTCTTGATAAATTATCCCTACATTTCTGACTTGGGAGAGTAAAAATCCATCTATTAAACATAGTGTAGTAGCAGTTCCAAACCTAATATACCTACTAATATTTATCTCTCGTCTTTCAGCCATTACATCTTTACTTCAATGTCCACTCCTGCTGGGATTTCGAGATGCATGAGGGAATCAATGGTTTTTTGGGTAGGTTCAATAATATCAACCATTCTTTTGTGGGTTTTTATTTCAAATGCTTCTCTAGAATCTTTATCTGTATGCGGGGAACGAAGAACTGTAATACGCTCGGTTTTAGTAGGTAAGGGAATAGGACCAACTATTTTGGCTCCTGTTCGAAGGGCTGTATCCAAAAGGGACTCACAGGTATGATCCAATACCCGATGATCATAACTTTTAAGTTTTACGCGAATGCGTCCTCTTGGCATATTATAATCCCTGTAGGGATTTCCCTTTCAATGTGCAAATTGTACCAGATTAGGCAATTATCTTGGTGATAACTCCGGCTCCAACTGTTTTTCCGCCTTCGCGAACTGCAAATCTCAAACCTTCTTCCATAGCAACAGGAGTAATCAATTTTCCGGTAATTTTAACAGTATCTCCAGGCATGGCCATTTCAACTCCTTCCGGAAGCTGAACCTCACCTGTCACATCGGTTGTTCTGATATAAAACTGCGGTCTGTAGCCTTTGAAAAAGGGAGTGTGTCTTCCGCCCTCTTCTTTGCTTAAAATATATACTTCTGCTTCAAATTCGGAATGGGGAGTAATTGAACCGGGTTTGGCCAAAACCTGACCCCTCTCTACATCATCTTTTTCAATCCCTCGAAGGAGTATCCCTGCATTATCTCCGGCCAGACCTTCATCCAGCAGTTTATGAAACATTTCAATTCCGGTCACCACACTCTTTTTGGTTGGCCTGATTCCCACAATCTCAATTTCTTCATTAACCTTAACTTTGCCCCGCTCAATTCTTCCGGTAACAACCGTACCCCGGCCTTTAATGGAGAAAACATCCTCAACAGCCATCAAAAATGGCTTGTCCACATCTCTGACAGGAGTGGGAATCCACTCATCCACTTTGACCATTAAATCTTCAATTGCTTTGACAGATTCCGCATCACCTTCCAGAGCTTTTTTGGCGCTGCCCCGGATTATGGGAGACTGTGGATCATATTCGTATTTTTTAAGTAAATCCCTGACCTCTTCCTCAACCAAATCCAAAAGTTCGGCATCATCAACCATGTCTACTTTGTTTAAGAAAACAACAATGGCCGGCACTCCAACCTGGCGGGCAAGCAGTAAATGTTCTCTGGTTTGTGGCATTGGACCATCAGGTGCGGAAACCACCAGAATTGCCCCATCTGTTTGAGCGGCGCCTGTGATCATGTTTTTAATGTAATCTGCATGGCCGGGCATATCAATATGAGCATAGTGGCGTTTTTCTGTTTCATATTCCTGGTGAGAAATATTAATGGTGATTCCGCGGGCTTTTTCCTCCGGAGCATTGTCAATTTGATCAACTGACCGCTCCTCTGCCAAACCTTTGCCTGCCAAGACCTTGGTAATAGCAGCGGTTAAGGTAGTTTTACCATGGTCAACATGACCCATGGTTCCAATATTTACATGTGGTTTACTTCTGTCAAATTTTTTCTGTTCTGCCATAATTTTACCTATAAAATCCAGCCCTTAAGCTGGAACAAAACTAAATATACCCTAATCTGCTCCAAAATGCAAGTATTAACTTTATGCCAGTTTTGCCCTATGAGTTAATATATTAGCCCAAGTCAAAGCCTTTTCTGCCCATAAACGGCGATCTTGACTATGTATAGTTTTTTTAAGAGAAGAAAATTCTGCTTTTACTCGATCCAAGGTTGGTTTGAAATCTTCTGATATGTTTTGTTTATCTAAGTCAGCTAGATAGTTTTCAGTTTGCTTAATAAATTTATCAATTAAATCTGTCCTCTTATTATATCCTTCATAAACCCACTGGCTTAGTCTTGATAAGTTAACTGATATATTTAATATTTGTAGGTTAAGCGGTAAATCTATCTGACTAATAGAGTGGTCAACTTTCATAATAAAAGTATGTCCTCGACAACTTTTTTAAACTTCTTTCTTAAATCTTTAGAAAGTATATCACGACTAGGATTATCCTGATGAGGACGAATATTAATCATCGAATTATAATCAATCTCACTCGTGGTAAAATCAATTCCACCTCCCCATAGATTTTTCTGTTCACACCCATATTCCAAAAGTAGTTGCTCCTCATCATAATGCATCCCTCCGCCTCCAGCCAAAATTCCTTTCTCAACATCAACTACTACTTTTATATAATCTCCCAGTTCATAACTCATTTTATCTAATTCTTTTTTACTTGCTTTTCTGTCCCTTATTATGATAATCGGCATGTGAGAAATTATATCAGTTTTTGAGGTAAAAAAATCCTGCAAATGTCTTGCGACCTTGCAGGAGAGTTAAGTAATTGCATACTACCACAAATACATATAAAAATGCAAATACGAACCTACAATCCCGAATTGGAAATTCAAAAGGGAATATGAGAGCCTGCTTCACCAGCGCCCACGACATTTGCTTCAGCGAATAAAGTTATACTTCCAGCCGCAACTGCTAAAGATGAGTTACCAGTACCTATATATGTTAGAGCCGCAGCAACAACTGGTAGAAGCGATGCTGTCGCTGTCGCTTTGATTAATCCCTTAACTAAACCCCGCTCTCTAATTTCTTTTTCTAACTTGCGACTAGCAAAATTAATTGCACCCGTCAATACAAATGCTTCGGTAGCAACAATAATTGGAGGTGCTAGTGCTATTATTACTGCTATATTCCTAGCATTATCTTTAAATTCACTCATTGTTTAGATTTTATACTATTCTTTGTGATTTTTGTCAACCAAGATTACCTTTCAACTCTGCCTGTAAATCTCTTCGAGTCTGAGCGACGAGGTCACCAAACCTCAGAGTCGATGACCGGAGGATTCGACGATTTTCATTTTAAAAATGGTTCTAAATCCTCCTTTGTTAGTAGTCTCGAAACAAAACAATTTGCTACCATAGCCAAACTGGCTTGATGAGAAAAACCAATATATTCAACTGTTTTACCTTTTTCTCTAACCTTCTTAATTGCCGGTAAAAGATCAGTATCAGAAGAAACCAAAATTATATGATCACATAAATTCTCATAAGCAGCTACCAAAATATCAACAGCCATATTTACATCCACACCTTTTTCATGAATTTTGCCACCAGATTTTAAAAGGTAACCTAAAGAATATCTAAACTTGTGCTTTTTTAAATTGGAAAGTAACTTGCGTTGATTTCTATACATTTCATGGGATCTTTTTGTTCCGTCTGTTCTTACTGCACCAACATAATATACAGCATTAGCAATAGTATATTTTCTGCTTAGGAGTTGCGCAAAGCCTGAAAAATCGAATGCAAGTAAATTGTGAAGTTTTATATCCTTCAGCTTAAAGTAAAAATTACTTCCGTCTATCAGAATAAAACAACGTTGTTTCTTCATGGGACTTAATTATACCAGCTTGGAGATAAAAAAATCCTGCGAAGACCTTTCGGTGTCGCAGGAGGTTTAAGTATTTAAATACTACCACATCTTATCAAACAGTGCAAATATTATCTTTCTACTCTACCTGTAAATCCGGAGGATTCGACGATTTTGGCGGTGATATTTGCCGGAACAGGTTCATAATGATCTGCTTCCATATAATAAGTGGCGCGGCCCTGGGACATACTCCGGATGGCTGTGGCATATCCGTGCATTTCTGCCAAAGGCACCAGTGCTATTACCACCCTGGCATTACCCCGGGACTCTGACGATAAAATTTGAGCTCTTTTGGAAGATAAATCTCCAATAATTTCTCCTAAAAACTCCTCCGGAGTGGTTACCTCGACCTTCATGATAGGCTCAAGTAAAATCATGTCAGCTTTTTTGGCTGCCTCAGATAGGCCTAAGGAAGCTGCAATTTTAAAGGCAATTTCTGATGAATCAACATCGTGGAATGAACCATCATAAACAGTTACTTTGATATCGGTCACCGGATATCCTGCCAAAATCCCGGTATCTTCTTTTTCGATAACTCCTTTTTCAATTGGGGGAATAAATTCTCTGGGAATTGCTCCGCCAACAATTTCCGATACAAACTCCCTTCCTTGCCCCCGGGGAAGCGGTTCAATCTTGAGCAGACAATGTCCATATTGACCACGACCACCTGTTTGGCGGATATATTTCCCTTCACCTTCGGCCGGTTTTGTAATAGTTTCTTTATAAGCAACTTGCGGCTGGCCAACATTGGCCTCAACTTTAAATTCTCTTTTCATCCGGTCCACTAAAACCTCAAGCTGCAGCTCCCCCATGCCGGCTATAATGGTCTGGCCAGTTTCCGGATCGCTTTTTACCCGGAAGGTTGGATCCTCTTCCGATAATCTTTGCAAGGAATAACCTAATTTTTCCTGATCGGATTTGGTTTTTGGTTCAATTGCCAGAGATATAACCGGATCGGGAAAACTGATTGATTCCAAAATAATGGGGGCTACTTCATCACACAAAGTATCTCCGGTCACAGTATCTTTCAAGCCAACAGCTGCCACAATTTCTCCGGCCAGCGCCTCATCAATTTCTTCTCTGTCATTGGCATGCATCAAAAGGAGTCTTCCCACCCGTTCTTTAATTTGTTTAGTTGAGTTATAAACATAAGAGCCGGATTTCAAACTCCCGGAATAAACCCTGATAAAGGTTAGCTTCCCCACATGCGGATCTACCTGAATTTTAAAAGCCAAGGCTGCAAGGGGAGCTGTGGGATCAGCTTTTTCGGCTATATCTTGTGGAGAAGGCAGATATTCCACTACAGAGTCCAGCATTGGCTGAACACCTTTGTTGCGAAGAGATGATCCGGCCAAAACAGGCACGATTTTATTGTCAATCACCGCTTTTCTTAAAGCTTTCTTTAATTCATCAACGCTTATCTCCTGCCCGCCCAAATATTTTTCCATTAACACATCATCTGTTCCTGATATTTCTTCCACTAACTTTTCCCTTGCTTGTTTTACCTGATCAACCATCTGGGTAGGTACTTCTGTCTCAATAAATTTTGCACCTGTATCATCACCTTCCCAAATAAATGCTTTCTTAGTTAACAAGTCAACAACCCCCTTAAACTCATTTTCTTTGCCAATTGGCAAATTGTAGGCCACAGCATTGGCCCCCAAGCGATCCCTGGCAGATTGGATAGTTCCCAGGAAATCCGCTCCAATTACATCCATTTTATTGGCAAAAGCTATCAAAGGGACTTTGTATTTATTGGCCTGTCTCCAGACAGTTTCTGTTTGAGATTGAACCCCGGATGAGGAATCCAGAACAATCACTCCACCATCTAAAACACGAAGCGATCTTTCCACTTCTGCTGTAAAATCAACATGCCCAGGAGTATCAATCAAATTAATTCTGGTGTCTTTCCAAAAAGTAGTGACGGCAGCAGAAACAATGGTGATACCACGCTCCCTTTCCTGATCCATCCAGTCGGTAACAGTGGTTCCCTCATCAATATCACCGATTTTGTAAGTTTTTCCGGTATAAAAAAGGATTCGCTCTGTAGTGGTGGTTTTACCCGCATCAATGTGGGCAATAATACCAATATTTCTGATCCTGTCTAATGGAAAATCTCTTTTAGTCTTCTGTACAGCCATTACTTCCCTACCTCCAATTGCTTAATGATCTTTTTTATTTCTTCAATTCTGACTCTGGTAGTTTCCGCATCCTCAATTGCCATGGTATAGGCGGCATTTTCAGATAAATCTCCCTCTTGAGCTGCTTGGCCTTTTTTAAGCAAGATTTGATTCAGCTGTTCTTCAAGCTGTCTCAAATGATCTTTCCACATATTTATCTTTTCTTCTTGTGGCTTGAGTAACTTTATATTCATGATTTAAAAAACCTCCCTCGATCTGGGAGGTCCAAGTAAATATTAAAGTTTTTGATCCTAAAAGTCAAATTTACCAGCGGAAATGACTGAATGCACGGTTGGCATTGGCTGTTTTTTGGATGTCGTCTCTTTTTTTGATGGCTGAACCGGTGTTATTGGCCGCATCTATTAGCTCTTGAGCTAGCTTTTTGTCAAAAGTATGAAACTGCGTATTGCCTCTTGTTTTGGCCGCTGATAAAATCCATCTGATTGCCAAAGCCTCTTTTCTATCCCCTCTTACCTCAACCGGCACCTGGTAGGAGGCTCCTCCCACACGGCGCGGCCTGACTTCCATTTTCGGGGCAACATTTTGAATGGCCTTTTCAAAAATAGATAACGGTTCCTGTTTTGCCTCTTCTTTAATATTCTCCAAAGCCTTATAAACCAGATTTTGAGCAATGCTTTTTCTGCCGTCGCTCATGACTTTATTAATAAAGCGGGCCAGCAGTCTTGACCCGTATAACGGGTCTGGGGCCAGCAGTCGTTTTGGTGCTTTTTTAGATCGCATTTTATGCTGGAGCTGCCTCCGCAGCCGGTGCCGGAGCAGCTGTTGCCGGTCTTGGCGGCGCAGCGGGTCCGCCACTCTTTGTTCCGTATTTTGACCGGCCCTGTTTTCTACCTGTCACTCCTGCCAAATCAAGCTTTCCTCTGACCAGATGATACTTTACTCCCGGCAAATCTTTAACCCTGCCGCCTCTGACCAAGACTATCCCATGTTCTGCCAGGGAGTGTCCTTCACCCTGAATATAGGCTGTTACCTCACCTCGATTAGATAATCTAACTCTGGCCACTTTCCGAAGAGCTGAATTAGGTTTTCTTGGAGTCATGGTTTTGACTAAGGTTACTACCCCTCTTTTTTGAGGATTGGCAACTTGGGTATAAACTCTATCTTTGGCATTAAAATTTCGTCTCAACTGAGTGGACTTCACTTTTTTAATAATTTTTTTTCGACCTTTTCTGATGAGTTGATTAATAGTTGGCATATTTAAACTTCAACTTTTGCCCGTTCTGGGCTGGTTGGTATTAAGCGTCCAATTATAACATTTTCCTTAAGGCCGATTAGTCTGTCAACTTTACCGGCTATGGCCGCATCAGACAGTACCGAGGTTGTTTCCTGGAATGAGGCAGCCGACAGGAAGCTTTCTGTTTGCAAACTGGCTCTGGTAATACCCAAAATGACCACCTCTGCTGTAGCCGGTTCTCCACCTCCTGCCAAAACCCGTTTATTTTCTACTTCAAATTTAAGTTTATCAATAATTTCACCGGGCAAAAGATTGGTATCGCCTTGAGATTCTATTCTGACCTTATCGGACATTTTTCTGACAATCACTTCAAAATGTTTTTCATTAATAGGCACGCCTTGTGATTCATAAACAGTTCTTACCTCATCTACAATATACCTTTGAGCCGCTCTCAAACCTTGGATGCGCAAAGTTTCTTTAACATCCGCATGTCCTGTGGCCAAAACTTTCCCGGCCTCTATTAATTGTCCTTCTTCAACCAACAGGGTAGCAGTTACCGGAATAATATACTCCCTTTCATCATGCGGTTTTTGAGTGGTGCGTACCCTTACTCTTACTCCCATTTCCGTCTCCAGTATAGAAACTTTACCGGCAATCTCAACCATTGGAGCCACAATTTTGGGAGTTCTTGTTTCAAAAAGCTCTTCCACCCTTGGCAAACCCTGAGTTATATCCAAACCAACTATTCCTCCTGTGTGAAATGTTCTCATGGTCAGTTGTGTTCCGGGTTCGCCTATGGCTTGGGCAGCCACTACCCCGACAGGTGTGCCGATTTTAACCAGCTCTCTGGTGGTTAAATCAAAGCCGTAACAGCTACTGCAAATTCCGTATTTTGCCTCACAAGTTAAGGGGGAGCGGGCCAAAACTACTGCCACGTTTGCTTTAAGAAGACTTGAGATAATATCTTCAGCCAAAACCGCCCCAATCTTAACCAACACTTTACGGCTGCCCGGTTCGGTAATACTGCCTGCCACCATCCTGCCCAAAAGCTTTTCTCTGGCACCGGCGAAACTACTCTTTGAAATATCATACTCCAAGCCCTGCTTTGTTCTGCAATCTTCCATTCTGACAATAACATCATGGGCCACATCTACCAATCTTCTGGTTAGATACCCGGCATCTGCTGTTTTCAAAGCTTTATCAGCCACACCTTTTCTGGCACCCCGGGCCGAGGTAAAATATTCAAAAACCGATAGACCCTGTCTGTAATTTGATTTTGTTGGCAGCTCCACAATCTTTCCTGTCGGGTCGGTTGACAAACCTCTCATGGCTGAGAGTTGTTTGGCCTGATCTCTGGAACCTCTGGCTCCGGCCTCAACCATCATTCTGATTGGATTATCCTGCCCCAGAAACTCCCAGGTGGCAGCTGCCAAATCCTCGGTGGTTTTAATCCAAACCATTTGCGCAAGCTGAGATTTTTCCTGCGGCGTTATCAAACCCTTAGCCACATTACCTTCAATTTTTTGAATCTCTTTTTCCGCTTCGTCCAGGTATTTTTGCTTATCCGGAACAATTTTGGCATCAAAAATAGATATCGATACCCCGGCAATGGTTGCCGCCCAAAAACCAATACCCTTGATATTATCAATAAGCTCGGAAACAGCTTCTTCACTTAAAGTTTGGGTGGCTTTCAAAATAATATCCCGGATTGTTACTCCTTTTATGATTGCGTTTAAAAATCTCATTTGTTGAGGAAGGACAGTATTAAAAATTATCCTGCCCACAGATGTTTCAATATTTTCTTTATTCGTAGAAGAGCTGTGCTCATTTACTCTTACTTGAATTTTTTGTCTGAGACTGATTTTAGCAAGCTGATATGCTCTAATTGCATCTTCTTCCGAGGTAAAAAATTTAAGATTCCCTTGGGTTTCCTCAAGGCAGGTTAAATAGTAGCAACCCAAGGCCATTTCCCGGTTGGGGACGGTGATTGGCTGAGCATTAGCCGGACCAAAAATATTCTCTCTGGCCATCATCAAACTTTTTGCCTCATCCTGAGCTTTTTGGGATAGTGGCACATGAACTGCCATCTGATCCCCGTCAAAATCGGCATTAAAGCCGGCACAAATACAAGGATGGATTTGAATGGCATTTCCGTCAACCAGAATCGGGAAAAATGCCTGAATGCCCAACCTGTGAAGAGTTGGGGCCCGGTTTATCAGGATCGGATGGCCTTCGATAATTTCCTCCAGAATATCCCAAACCTCAGCCGGTCTTGTTTCCAGCACATTTTTTGCGCCCTTTACATTTAAGGCCAAGCCTCTTCCGATCATCTCCCGCAAAACAAAGGGTTTAAACATCTCCAAAGCCATTTCCTTTGGCAATCCTACCTGATCAAGTCTAAGCTTTGGCCCAACCACAATCACTGATCTTCCCGAATAATCAACTCTTTTACCCAGCAGGTTTTGTCTAAACCTGCCCTGTTTTCCCCGCAGCATATCTGATAATGATCTTAGAACATGGGTGGTGGCCAGACCGCCTCTTCTGGATGTTCGGGATGTTGCATCTATCAGTGAGTCAACTGCCTCCTGTAGCATTCTTTTTTCATTTCGCAAAATAATCTCCGGCGCTCCCAAATTAATCAGCCTGTTTAAACGATTATTCCTATTGATCACTCTTCTGTATAAATCATTTAAATCGGATGTGGCAAACCTGCCCCCCGGCAGCTGTACCATTGGCCGAAGGTCAGGAGGCAAAACCGGTAAAACCCGCATAATCAGCCACTCCGGGGCAATGCCTGACGAGCGCATCCCTTCTATTATTCGAAGCCTCTTAGTAGCTTTGATATGTTTTTGGCCGGTGGATTTTCTGACTTCGTCACGCAAGTTAGCTGCCATTTTATCCAAATCAAGTTTTTGTAAAACCTCCAAAATTGCCTCAGCACCCATTCCCAAACTGACAAAATCGGACACTCCATATTCTGCCAGCTTGTAATATTCTTCCTCCGATAATAGCTTACTTTGGGCAACGCTTTTAACCAGATCTGAAATAGCTTTAAAAATCCCTTCCAGCTGGCCAATTTCAACTGCCAGATTGTCTCTTAATTTTTGAGCTTCGTGCCTGCTTTTAAGTTCCAGTTCCTGTCTTTCCAGCTCAAATTTTTCCTTGTCCATTTTCTTTTTTAGATCTGCCAGATCTTTTTTCAAGCTGGCCTCTAAACCCTTAATGTTTTTATTGAGCGCTACTTTGCTCTCTTCAATCTTAGCTTGCAAATCTTTCTCCAGCTTTTCCAAAGCAGTAGATTTTCCATCCGAATCAACGCCGATTATCAAATAAGAAGCAAAATAAACCACCGCCTCCAGGCTTTTTGGAGGGATATCTAAAATTAAAGATAGCTTGGATGGAGCGCCTTTGACAAACCAGGAGTGGGCAACAGGAGAAGCAAGGGTTATATGACCCATTCGCTCACGCCTTACTTTACTTTGAGTCACTTCCACCCCGCATTTATCACAAATCACTCCCCTAAACCTGATTCTTTTGTACTTTCCGCAGTAACATTCATAATCTTTGGTTGGACCAAAAATATTTTCTGAAAAAAGTCCGTCTTTTTCCGCTTTGAGGGTTCTATAATTGATGGTTTCCGGCTTTGTTACCTCGCCAAAAGACCAGCTGCGGATTTGCTCCGGGCTGGCCACAGTTAATTTTAAGCTTTCAAAATCTAATAGGTCGTTCACGAAGTCTCCTCCTCAATCGGCTGCATCTCCAAAACTTGCTCCATTTGCGCCACTTCTTCCTTCACCTGAGGTTTTTCTTCCACTTCCGGAGCCTGAATTATCTTTGCCCCTAAAGTATCAACAGAGAGCCCCAAAGCTTGAAGTTCCTTAACCAAAACTTTAAAAGATTCCGGGATCAAAGCTTGAGGAATATCAATCCCTTTAACAATTGCTTCAAACGCCTTTGCCCGACCAACCACATCATCGGATTTGATGGTCAGCATTTCCTGTAAAATATTGGCTGCGCCGTATGCCTCCAGAGCCCAAACTTCCATCTCCCCCAGCCTTTGACCTCCCATTTGAGCTTTTCCACCCAAGGGCTGTTGAGTAACCAGAGAATAGGGACCGGTTGAGCGGGCATGGATTTTTTCCTCAACCATGTGAATTAGCTTCAAAATGTAGTTTTTACCAACCACAATAGTTCTATCAAAACTCTCTCCTGATCTTCCATCAATCAGTCTAACTTTTCCATCTGCCGGAAGACCTGCTTTTTTAAGCTCGTCCACCAGTTTCTCTTCAGGCAGTTTTTCAAAAACAGGAGCGGCAATTTTATAACCCAACTTTGATGCGGCAAAACCCCAGTGAGTTTCCAAAAGCTGACCCAAATTCATCCTGGATAAAACCGACAGGGGAGAGATAATAATATCAACCGGGGTGCCGTCTTCCAGATGCGGCATATCAGAAGCAGGAACTACTCTGGAAATAACTCCCTTATTGCCATGTCTGCCTGCCAGCTTATCTCCTTCAGTTACTTTTCTAATTTGTGCCACTTTAATTTTAATTCTCATTAAAGTTCCGGTATCCAGCTCATCCCCTTCTTCTCTTGATAGAATCTGCACACCAATGACTGTTCCCCGCTCCCCATGCGGCACGCGCAGGGAAGTATCTCTGACTTCTTTTGCCTTTTCTCCAAAAATAGCGCGGAGAAGTCTTTCTTCGGCAGTCAGCTCTGTTTCACCTTTTGGCTGAACCTTTCCAACCAGAATATCATTTGGTGAAACCTCTGCGCCTATCCGAACCAATCCCTGTTCATCCAGATTACTCAGCGCATCCTCGGACACATTGGGGATATCACGAGTTAACTCCTCCGGACCAAGTTTGGTTTCAACCACGTCCACCTCGTACTCTTCAATATGAATTGAGGTCAAAAGATCTTCTTTAACTAATCTATCGGAAATAACAATAGCGTCCTCATAACCTAATCCTTCAAAGCTCATATAGGCAATTAAAAGATTTTGGCCCAGCGCCAGCTCCCCTTGTTGGGTAGCAGCTCCATCTATTAAAAGATCGCCCGTTTTTACTTTGCTGCCCAGATTTACCACCGGCTTTTGAGAATAACAAGTGCCCTGAGGTGTATGGACAAACTTTTTGATTTCATATTTATATTCATTTCTGCCTGATTTTAGAATCAGCTTTTTACCGTCCACATAGGCCACTACCCCATCACTTGGCGCCCTGATCACCCTTCCCATGTTATCTGCCACCACTTTCTCCATTCCTGTCCCTACAACAGGGGAGGCAGGAATAAGAAGAGGCACTGCCTGACACTGCATCTGAGTACCCATCAAAGCCCTGTTGGCATCATCATGGGCCAAAAATGGAATAAGGGATGCTGAAGTACCAAAAATCTGTTGGGGGGATATATCAATTAAGTTTATCTCCGAAGTTTTGCCTTCATAAAAACTACCTTGGAAACGGGTTGGTACCCGCTCGTCCAGAATATTGCCTTTATCATCTACCGACACTGTTGCTTCGGTAATATAATAATCTTCTTCATCATCCGCAGAAAGATAAATAATTTCATCGGTAATTTTTGGCTTACCCCTTTGTTGCATTACTTTTCTGTATGGTGTTTCCAAAAAGCCGTATTCGTTAATACGGGCATAAAGCGCAAGATAAGTCACCAGTCCGATATTTTGCCCTTCAGGGCTTCTGATCGGATCAATCCTGCCGTACTGAGAATGATTAATATCTCTAACTGAAAATGAGGCCCGATCTCTGGTAATTCCTCCTGCTCCCATGACCGACAATCTTCTTAAATGATCAAGTTCTGACAAAGGATTTACCTGATCCAAAATACTCGATAGCTGAGATGAACGGAAAAATTCATTGATAGCTGCAATCACCGGCTTGGCATTGATTAACCCACCGGGGATGACTTCTTGGTCGGCAGCAGTCAAGCTCATTCTTTCTTTGATAATCCGTTCCAGTCTTAAAACACCAATCCTGAAGGCATTTTGTTGTACCAACTCCCCTGCACATCTCACCCTTCTGTTTGCCAAATGATCAATATCATCTAGCTTGCCCTCGCCTCTACTTAATTTAATCAGATATTTTAAGGTGGCAATAATATCGGTTTTGGTTAGGATCCAATTTTCCTCCGTGTTGGCCAGATCCAGCCCCAATCTTTTATTGATTTTAAAGCGGCCAACTTTGGTTAAATTGTAGCGTCTGGAGTTAAAAAACATTCCCTCAAGCAGCGCTTTGGCATTATCCAAAACCACAGGGTCCCCCGGACGCATTTTTCTGAAAATTTCCAGCAAAGCTTCTTCAGAGTTTACAGTTGGGTCTTTGGCCAAACTGGCATCAATGAAATCTTTACCTCCCTCAATGTCGGCAAAAAGATCAGTAATCTCCTGAGTTTCGGAAAAACCCAAAGCCCGCAAAAAGGTGGCGGCGGCAAATTTTCTTCTTCTGTCAATTTTAGCTGTTAAAATACCTGTTCTTGAAACCGAGAACTCAAGCCAGGAACCCCGATATGGACGGATTTCTGCCGAATACAGTCTTTTTCCGGTAATCGGATCATCTATTGCCTGAAAAAAAACTCCCGGAGAGCGCACCAGTTGATTAATAATCACTCTTTCCACCCCGTTGATAATAAACGTGCCTTTCTCGGTCATTTGAGGGATATCTCCTAAAAATACATCCTGTTTGCTTCTTTTTCCGGTTTGTTTATTAATTAAAATAGCCTCTATTTTTAACGGAGCATCAAAAGTTACACCCTTTTCCTTGGCTTGCTCGGCGCTATATTTTGGTTTGCCAAAATAAAAGGACCCCAGAGTGAGGGTCCAGTTTTTTCCTGTGAAGTCTTCAACAGGAGAAATCTCTTTAAGGACTTCCTTAATTCCTTCTTTAAGAAACCAGTTGTATGAATCAAGCTGAATTTGGATTAGATTTAATTGAGGGACCAGAGTTGGGGCGCTACTCCATCTTTTACGCTGATTTTCTTGAGTTGATTTAGTTTGTGACATTAGTAGATGGCCTATATATCCGACTCCGTTCCTTCTCGGAATCAACAAAAGCAAGCGTACTCATGCGTACGCCTTCGTCTTTTTTATTAAACTAAAGACAATTTACCACAAGTCCTATACTTCGTCAAGAGGGAAGTTAGAAATCTTAGATTACTTTAGAAACGTCACCCCTGATTTCATTAGAAATGTCACCTTATTAAGATTGTCGGGATCAGCTA
The DNA here is from genome assembly GCA_007376405.1 of Microgenomates group bacterium Gr01-1014_7. GTDB lineage: Bacteria > Patescibacteriota > Microgenomatia > Daviesbacterales > UBA10151 > VMGD01. The sequence goes on along the minus strand of VMGD01000008.1, from coordinate 24 downwards.
TTATGCACTATTCTATGCCGATAT
>VMGD01000024.1 GCA_007376405.1 Microgenomates group bacterium Gr01-1014_7 | reverse complement strand
TGTTCTCACCCCCTAATTATATACGCACCAACTATTAACCTTAGTGTCCCAAAAATGGCTGATTTGAACCTAGCTTAATTGAGGTGTCCTAAGTCAGGAGCTTTACAATTCTCGGTTTTTTACAAGCAGCTGCTTTTACTGGTTATATAGTTGCCCTCAGTACTGGCATTGTTTCATATGTAGCAGCCATTAAAAGTGCAAATATTATTTTGGGGAGCATCTGGGGATTTCTGCTTTTAAAAGAGACCTTTAACAAATACAAGCTAACAGCATTAATTTTGATCTCTTTAGGTTTAATATTTATAGCATTTGCATAATTTATTCTGACAACCTCAATTTGGAATAATAAGCAGAAGCTTAACCTCCTTTATTTGGGTACAAACTGAGTCTGCCCACCCACCCAGTTTTTTCTTATTTTTGTAACAAAATGCCTTTCATTTCCCAATGGATCAATAATTCTAACCTTTGCTTCGGGATTAATAGCCCTATTCATTGCAAGTACTGCTTCATGTCCTGAAATTGTTCCCCGGGATTCTATTAAGGAAGCTACAGCATTAATCTCATCCTTATGGTATGCAAGTAAACTTCTGGCCTCCCCCGCCAGCAAGTTAGGATCATGACCCTGGCTGACCAAAACCGAAACATCATGTCCTGTTCCGCTGCAGCCCATGGCATGTGCAGCAACAAAAGCAATTGGATTAAAACCGTCCAGCTCAGTACTCCCCCAGTAACCTGAGCCTGGTACTTTTGAAGCTTCCATCACATGGCTGCCGGTTAAAATAGCTGCAACCGTATGAACTGCCTCATGGTAGGCCGTGGAGCCAGGTGTAGCCCGATCCACAGGTTGAATTGGCTCTATTGAAATCTCAAATTCCCTTGACATAATTGAAACAGATTCCCCTATTTCTTTGTAGCTTTTTTGGCTATTTTCTTTACTCCTTTATTGCTCTTTTTAATCTCCTTCACTCTTGGTAGAGCCTTTAAACCCATATCCTTTAGCTCCATTGCTCTTTTGGAAATCTGATCCAGAATTTTATCCCCCTGTTTTTGTAAATCCCTTAAAATCCTCTCCGCTTTTTTTCTGTTTTTCTCATCAGACAGAGCTATTGCTGCCGCAGCTGCTGCAGCCCCGATCACCGCCCCAGCCACCCCGGAAGCCAACGAGCCGCTTTTGTTATCTGCCATAAACTCACCTCCTCTTTTTAATTAATTTTCCTGCCAAACTTATCAGTATTGCCGGAATTGCCAGAAGTGCCTTCATTTGAACCTTACTCTTTAAGCTTTCAACAACTCCATCCGTATCTTCTGTCAAGTTTGTGATAGATTTTAGAGCAGATACCAGATAAAAACTCACATAAACAATACACGCTACAACCGTCACCAGAGCAATAATCAAAAAAATATTTAAAACATCCTGTGTATACACGCTCTTACCCGTCCTTTTGTCTTATTTTAAACTAAAAGCACTGCAATTACCATAGCCCCATAGTTTGACTTATGGAGACTAATCTGCTATAATTCTCCGTCATGAATAAATTTATGCTTTTAAGGAGTCTGCACCTGATATATTTGGGGCTGCTTTTGATTTTTATAGCACTCTATTTTATAGATTACCGCCCCTATAAAATTGAAAGTGCCTGTGCTGAAACTTCAGCCAAACAAGTTCTGGGTACTACCAGTTCCGAAGATCCAAATAGCTTATACAAACAACTCTTTAAGGATTGCGTTTCGCGCTAAGCCTTGCATTTTTTGTGAGAATTCTGTAATATAATTTCAAACTTATGGAAATACTGTCAATTCTGCCTGCCACTGCCTTGGGTTATTTAACCTTTAGGGCCACAACTCACCCAAATGCCAGAATCCGCCGGAAACTGCCCAACTTTAAACTAAAAAGATTACAGCTATTTCCGGTTATAAAAATTAACGCCTTTGGAAGAACTATTCATTTCCACCATTGGATAAACTTTTCCATACTTTTGGCAATTTCCGGCTTTACCCAAATTGGTATTTTAGATCATGCTGTCACAAGAGGGCTTTTACTGGGAGGGGTTATTCAGGGATTAACTCTGCCAAAAGGCCACAAAAAAATCTTTGCTTGCAAATGTTCCCACTGCAATCCTAAAATAGTTACATGCTAATTGTTTTAACAGGTAAAACTGCCTCGGGGAAAGACACAATTTTGGCTAAACTCAGCCAAAAATATCCGGATTTACATAATATTGTCACCACCACATCCCGCAAAATCAGGGAAGGAGAGCATGACGACCTGGACTATCATTTCATCAGCAGGGAAGAATTCAAAAAAAGAGTTGACAGGGGTGATTTTGTCGAGTTTGTGGAATATGGCAACAATCTTTACGGTACTGAAAAAAAAGAGCTGGAAGCTACATTAAATCACAATGCCATCTGGAAAATAGACCCCTCTATGGCAGGAAAAGTAAGAGAGGTTATTAAAGACAAAAAGGTCCTGGTCATTTATATTACTACCTCCGAGGAGGTTATTTTACAAAGGTTGCAGGAACGCAATCTTACTGAGGATGAGATAGAAAGCAGAATGGCAGATGATGAGGCATTCTTTCAGGAATTTAAAGATAAATATGATTATATTATAGAAAATGTCCCCGGAAAATTGGATGAAACTGTTGACAAAATTGTCAAAATCTTAGAAAGTAGAGCCTCTTAAACTGCCATGAAAAACTTAGCTCAAAGAGGTTTCGTTCCAATTCTAGTGGTTATAGCTATAACAGTTATTGCGGGAGCAGCAACTTTGGTAATTAAATCCCAAAAAGCACCTTCTATTCCTGTTGCCACCCCTTCAGCCACCCCTACTGCTACACCATCTGCTACCCCCACCGCAACTCCATCTGCTACCCCAAAGCCCACCTCAACTCCTGCTCCCCAGCCTGTTGTTAATAATACTCCTTCCGGACCAGGATATTCCAGGCAAACAGTTTCCGCAGACGGGCAAAACTATACTGTTGATATAATTGCCGCGGATTTAAATTCTACTAAAGTAATTGTGGACACTGCTTCGGATTCTGATTGCTCAAATAACTGTCCAACTCTGCCTCTGGCAGATTATGTGACTAGAAACGGGGCCTATGCGGGCATCAACGGGTCTTTTTTCTGCCCGGCAGAATATCCGAGCTGTACCGGTAAAACAGGTTCCTTTGATACTCTCTTGATGAACAAGAGTAAGCACTATTTTAATTCCGATAATAATGTTTATTCAAATGTTCCTGCTGCTATTTTTTCACCAGGCTCAGCCAGGTTTGTTGGTCAATCTCTGCAATGGGGTAGGGATACGGGAGTGGATGCGGTAATTGCCAACTACCCTCTTTTAGTTTCCGGTGGAAATATAAATTTCACGGAGGTTGCTAACGAGCCAAAATTCGGCCAAAAAGGACCAAGAAACTTTATAGCAGCGAAAGGAAATATTGTTTATATTGGAGTAGTTAGAAATGCTACTATGGGAGAATCCGCCAAAGTCCTGCATGCTTTGGGTATGGGAGAAGCCTTAAATTTGGACGAAGGCGGCTCAACAGCCCTTTGGTTCGGCGGCTACAAGTCCGGCCCCGGCAGAAATATCCCTAATGCTGTTTTATTTGTCAGAAGGTAAGGCGGCTTATTTCATTAATTTATAGGCAGACCAGGCAAGATATCCTGCAACAACCACTGCAATATAGCTAAACCATACAGGGACTATCCACCCTCCTATACTCGCCTCCCATCCCAAAACAGCTCTTAATAAATGCACTACAGCCCCAACAGTTAAGAGTAACCCTGTTATTTGAAGATATGTTTTTTGATTCAATTTCATCACCCCTGTTTTAGGTGTAGCATTATTTTCCGGAATTAGCAATATATCTGCCTTATAATTTGCAAGCTAGTCCACCTGGAGGGTGGATTACGTTGGCACCTGCCCTTTATTAAAGCAATGATATAGTTTGCAATATTGTAAATTCCTGGTATTTTTGGTAAGTTAATATTTATGTTAACTTCTCGGGATATTAAATTATTAGTAGATAGTTTTAAAACAAGATCGGAAGCTGATGAAGATGTACGAAAAAAAATGAGGAAATACATGACTTACGCAAGGGAATGAGAGATTTATCCAAAGAAATGAGGGATTTACACTCCGGGGTTATTGAAAAACTTGAGACTATCAATAATGAATTAAAAGATACTCGCCAGGATCAGGATATTCACGTCCAAAAATATCACTCCCTATAGAAACCCCATAATGTTTTCTTTTGAGTCTAAATGTGGTAGAATTTGCGGGTGAAAAAATTATTTTCTTTTCTGGCAATAGTTATTGCTTTAACAGGGTTTATTATTTTTACTCAAACAAGAACAAAACCGGACCGGTTTCAAACTTCAGAGGTTAAACGTCAGGATATTAAATCCACAGTTTCCGCATCAGGAACTTTAAGCGGAGCAACCACTGTTAACCTTCACTTTCAAACTTCAGGTAAGCTTTTTTCCTTAAATGTTAAGGCAGGAGATAGTGTTAAGAAAGGCCAATTTCTAGCCGGCCTTGACGCGTTAGATGAAATCAGTGATCTTAATAAGACACAAAATACTTTAAGGGATAAGGAAGCAGCTTTGCGCAAAGTTTATGATGATATTCATCTTTTCCAATATGGTAATGGAGGCTTTGGTAATGTTGGCACTGGTAATGAAACTGAAACTCAAAGGGCAACCAGAACTGCCGCGGAGGTTGCCAAAGATAATGCTTTTGATGAAGTCAAAAAGGCTCAAAAAGCTCTGGGAGATAAATCCTTAATTTCCCCTGTTTCCGGCATTGTTTTAAAGAGTGACTTTGTGCCCGGGCAAAATGTTTCCTCGTCCGACACAATCATTCAGCTGGCAGATAAAGATAGAGTTTTATTTGAGGCGGAAATTGATGAAGCTGATATTAGCAGGGTGTCTTTAGGGCAAAGGGTTGATGTCAACCTGGACGCGTACGGAGGTAGAATTTTTGAAGGGGAAGTTTTCGGAATTATTCCTCAAACCAGATCTACTCAAACAGGCGCGATCATAGTACCTGTAAAAATAACTCTTTTAAATCCTCCCGCGGATTTTATCAGCGGCTTAACAGGCCAAGCTTCAATTATTATAGAAGAAGCAAAAAATGCTTTAACACTCCCTATTGATGCTGTCGGGGAAAACAGTACTGTTTTGGTTCAAACACCCAGGGGGTCAGAGAATGAAAAGGTAATAACCGGAGTAAAGTCAGATACTGAAATTGAAATAAAGACAGGATTAAATGAGGGTGAAAAGGTACTTTTCAGTCCATGAACCTGCTTGTCAAATTATCAAAAGTCTATAAAGTCTACGGGTCCGGTGAGGTTTCATTCCAGGCTCTTAAAAACATAAATATTAATGTTAAAAAGGGAGAGTTTATAGCCATAATTGGTGGTTCCGGTTCAGGCAAATCTACCTTGGTGAATATAATTGGCCTGCTGGATCAGCCTACTTCCGGGTCATACGATCTGGACGGACAGGACAGCGCACATCTTAGGGAAAACACTCTGGCGGAAATCAGGAATAAAAAAATCGGCTTTGTTTTCCAGTCCTTTAATTTACTTTCAAGAACATCTGCTTTAGACAATGTGGCAATGCCTTTAATTTACGCGGGAGTATCTGTGCAGGACCGAAGAAACAGAGCGAAATTGGCACTGGAGAAGGTTGGTCTGGGAGAAAAAATAGATTCCCGCCCAAATCAGCTGTCAGGAGGGGAGCAGCAAAGAGTAGCCATAGCAAGAGCTTTGGTTAATGACCCGGAACTAATTTTAGCGGATGAACCAACAGGAAACCTGGATACCAAATCCGGCGCTGAAATTATGGAAATTTTTGACCGGCTAAACAGAGCCGGAAAAACTATCATTATGATTACTCATGAACAGTTAATTGCCAAACACGCCAAAAGAATAATCAGGATAAAAGACGGAGCAATATGGAAACAATGAACAAGTTCCTGGCTTCGCCAGTAAATACTGCATTAACTGCCATTTTTGCTAACCGGATGCGCTCATTTTTGACAGTCCTGGGCATTGTCATCGGGGTAACTTCAGTCATTCTTTTAATCTCATTGGTTACCGGCCTTAAAACTTATATTACTTCTCAAATTGAAGGGTTAGGTTCAAATCTTTTATTTGTTATTCCCGGCAGAATCGGCGGAGCAAGGTCACCGGGTGGGGTGCAGGCAAACCGACTGGTTTACCCGGATGCTGTTAATTTAAGAACTAAATTGACAGACCAGGCCCAGGTTTCTGCTGCCATCCAGCGGAATGCCACTTTAAAATATGGAAATAAAAAGGATGAGGGCGCTGCGGTTTTTGGAGTTGAAGCAAATTACCCGGATATTATCTCACTTAAAATTACTGACGGAAGATTTTTCAGGGAATCGGAGAGCCGCTCTGCGAGAAAAGTAGCAGTAGTAGGTACAACTGTCAGAGATAGTCTTTTTGGTCAGGGGAGGATAATCGGGGAGCAATTAGATGTAGCAGGGTCGCGCTACACGGTTTTAGGGGCTTTAGGTCCAAGAGGCTCAGTTTTTGGCATAGATTTTGACAATTCAATTTATATCCCTTTTTCCACGGCCCAAAAACAATTCGGAATTGACCGGCTAAACACTATTTATGTTTCCGCAAACTCCCCGGAAAATGTGAAGGAGGTTCAAACTAAGGCAATAAATATACTAAAAAAACGACTTTCTGAAGACGAGTTTACTGTCCAGTCACAGGAGCAGGCCTTATCCACTATTTCCCAGATTACCGGAGTTTTAACTGCTGCCCTTGGGGGGATTGCTACTATTTCTTTAATAGTCGGAGGAATCGGGGTAATGAATATAATGCTTGTTTCGGTAACCGAGAGGACCAGGGAAATAGGCCTTCGTAAGGCTGTTGGGGCAAAACCCTCGGATATCAGAAACCAGTTTTTAATAGAAGCCATGACTTTATCAGGGATAGGAGGGATTATTGGAATCATTCTGGGAATTTTAATAAGTTTTATAATTGGTCGGTTCTTTACCACTACTGTACCAATCTGGTCTGTAGCCCTGGCATTTGGCTTTTCCATGCTGGTGGGAGTAATTTTTGGAGTTGCCCCAGCCATCCGCGCCTCCCGACTCAATCCCATCCAGGCCTTAAGATATGAATAACTTTGTGCCTACACCTACTTTGAATTCTTCTGGTGTTAACCATTGGGGTTCGGGGACTACCTTGTAATTTGGATTTTTAACTAAAGTTGGTTGGCCATTTTCTTCAACTACATAATAAGCAAATCCATGCATTCTTTTTACTGCCTCATAATCAGCATGGCCGGGCAATGATACCGGATCTGCCTCTTCGAAATTAACCGGGGAATCATCCGAGGTAACCAGCCAAGTTTTTCCGGTATTTACTACCAAATGCCCCATGCCCGAGGGAATAAAAACCTTATCCCCCGCCTTCACCGAAATAGCATAAAAACTTATCAATTCATCATCTTTTTCATCAACCCTTTTTTGCAGAAGAATTATCCCTTCACCCTGTATAATCAGGTAGGTTTCATCAAGTTTTCCCACATGATAATGGCCATAGGTTTTAATATACTCCCCTCCCACTGTCCCCGCCTCCCAGACAGTGATATTGGTTTTGTCCTTACCGCCCCTGATCATGTAATAATGGATTTCAGGCCCTTCTGAATCAGGGTGCAAAAGCACATCCTTCATTTCTTCATTTGATCTTCCTGCAAATGGTTTTAACATAGGTTACAAATGTTCATCCGGCCTTCCATAATCATCTTCCAAACGGTAAGTTGTACCCTGTTCAGGAGTGGATACTTCTATAATATCACAATCGGTAATTCCTACTAACCTGTGTCTTTGGTTAATTTGACAGGCGTATCCCTTACCTTCTTTCATTTCCGTTTCTATTAAACTCCCATTTTCATTATCCCAAATTATCTTTGCCCTACCTTTCATTAAAAACCAGCTTTCCTGCTTTTTATCATGGGTTTGCAAACTTAATCTTTTTCCGGCTTCAATATGCAGGATTTTTCCCATGTAGGGGAAAGTTTCCGGCACAAAATGCAGTTCATACCCCCAGGGCTTTTCCATTTTTCTAATATAAGGCTCGCTCATGAATTTATCTTAACATGTGACTTTAGTTTAAAAAAGTGGTATGTTTTAGCTTGCTATGGACTCATTTGCCTTGGTTATTTTTGGAATTACCAGTAATCTTGCCCAAAAATATTTAATGCAGGTTTTATACGACATGACAGAGGAGGGAATCCTTCCTGAAGAAATGGCTGTAATAGGCGTTGCCAGAAGGCAAATGTCAAAAGAGGAATTCCAAAATTATTTCCATGAGTCTCTTCGCCTGGAAAATATCCATCATAAACACGCAATAAAAGAAGAAGTTTTTAAAAAGTTATGTAAAAGGCTTCACTATATTAATGGTGAGTTTAGCGACCCGTCATTTTATTCAAAGCTTAAATTATTCCTAAACAGCCTTTCCAAAAAAGGATTCCATTGTAGCAACCGGGTTTATTATCTGGCAACATATCCGGAACTTTACAGTCATGTGTTTGAGGGACTGCGAAAAAATAAATTAAACCGGCAAAATGGAGGATGGGTTCGGCTGATGATTGAAAAACCAATTGGCCATGATCTAAAATCCGCCAAAGCCTTAAACAAACTGCTTCTTAAATATTTTAATGAAGACCAAATCTACCGGCTTGACCATTATCTCGGTAAGGAAACTTTGCAAAATATCTTAACTTTCAGATTCTCAAATGGCATTTTTGAGCCCTTAATCAATAAAGATTACATAGACCATATACAGATTACAGCCAGTGAAGATTTTGGTATTGGAAGGAGAGGAGGTTACTATGATGCTGTGGGAGCTTTAAAAGATGTCGGGCAAAATCATCTTTTGCAAATGCTTTGTTTTGCCACCATGGATGCTCCATCACAGTTTAGTAACGATGCAGTAACAACTCAAAGAATTAAAATTCTGCAAAACTTAATTCCTCTTCCCAAAAATATAGTTTTCGGTCAATATAGGGGTTATAAAGAAGAAAAAAATGTTAGCCCTCATTCGCAAACCGATACTTTTTATGCTTTAAAAACATATATTAATAATGAGCGATTCAAGGATGTGCCAATTTATATAAGAGCAGGTAAAAAACTAAAGCAAACTGTAACGGAAATATCCGTTGTGTTTAAAAACCCGGTCAACAGGCTGCTTAAAAACCTGAAAAGGGGAGACGAGCCCAATGTGTTAATTTATAGAATTGCGCCTAATGAAGGAGTTGTTTTGAAAATACTTACCAAGCTGCCGGGTTATAAAATTAGCCTGGAGCCTGCATATATGCAGTATTGTTACAGAATAGACCCTCACAAACACTACATTCCTGATCCATACGAGCGCCTTCTAATTGACACTATGAGGGGGGACCAGACATTTTTTAATGATGCAGAAGAAGTAGAGGCTCAATGGGCCTTTATTGATCCCCTCGCTAGCGCTCGGGGCAAGCAGCACATTTATGAACCGGGGACCTGGGGTCCAAAGGAAGCTGATAAGCTGCCGGAAGAAGATGGTCGTGCCTGGCTTGAACCCTCAATGGATTTTTGTAGAATATGACTAAACTACCCATCCCCGGCATGGGTTAGGTAGACATACCGGGATTTATAATTCCTTTTTAACAGGATGCTGGCCGAATTTGCCTCGCTGGGCTGAAACCACTTTATTTCTAAACCCTTCAGGTGAATCTTCAGGATCATTTGCGGAATTTTGCCTAACTTTGAATGAATCCTCAATTACCGGAGTTTGAATTCCCAGTTCCTTGGCGATTTTAACTGTCCATTCCCCTTCTCCTGTTGATTTTATTTCCGATGAAATCTCTGCTAAATCCGGAGCATCTGTTAAAGCTTCCTGTGTCCAACCAACCAATCTGGATTCTATAACAGAGCGGTGCTGGTAAACTCTAAATACTTCTGCCAAATCCAGTTTAAATGGCCCATACTTTAACATGGCCGCGCCTTCCCCAATTGCTTCCATCATTCCGTACTCAATACCGTTGTGTACCATTTTGGCAAAATGCCCGGAGCCAACTTCTCCAAAATGTCCAAAAGCTTGCGGGGCAGAAGCTGCTTTAACAACTCCCATTATCCTATCCACGTCCTCTTTTGCACCCCCTATCATCATGCAGGCCCCGGTCCTGGCCCCACCAGGTCCTCCGGATACGCCAATGTCCATAAAGTGGATACCCGTGGGTTTAATTTTTTCCGCTCTCCTTAAGGTATCTTTATAAAAAGAATTTGCCCCGTCAACTATTAAATCCCCAGGAGAAAGCAGGGGTAGGAGTTCATCAATATATTCATCAGTCACTTCTCCTGCCGGCAGCATGAGCCAGACTATTCTGGGTACTTCTAGTTTTTTTATCAAATCTTCCAGACTTTCTGCCCCAACAGCACCTGCCTTAACCATTTCCTCAACCGGCCCCGGGGACCTATTCCAGGCCACCACTTCAATACTCTGTTCCAGCAGCCGCAGCACCATATTCTTCCCCATCCTACCCAGTCCCACATATCCAGTTTTCATATACTTAGAATAACCAAAAATTTATGTAAACACAATAGAAAAGAAAAATCCGGCAGGTGCGAAGCTAGACCACCCGGAGGGTGGAATACATTGGCACCTATTCTTTCTTGATGTCGCCTTGTAGTGTCATGACTTCTGATACAGTTTAACAAATTCTTCCGGTGTCTTGTAATCTAGGGCCTGGTGCGGTCTCCAGGTATTGTACTCATTGATGAA
>VMGD01000023.1 GCA_007376405.1 Microgenomates group bacterium Gr01-1014_7 | reverse complement strand
CTAATCGAGTTAGTTTCCCTAAATGACAGGATAATTTCTCTAATTTCTACTCGTTTCATACATTTACTATTAGTGTAGCAAATGTCATGTCACCTTAAGCGTCGCGTGACTTATGTTGCAAAAAGTGGTAATTTTAAAACATGTATCTTTTATTTGACATTGGCGGGACAAAAACAAGAATAGGTGTTTCCTCTGATGGAGTGAATTTGGACAGTTCCCAGGTCATATCTACCCATCAGGATTTTGAAAGTTTTATACCTGTTTTTAAAGATATAGCCGAATCTTTATCCGGAGGTCAAGCTATTCAAGCATGTGCCGGTGGAATACGGGGGGTGCTTGATGAAAATAAAACAGTTTTAATTTATGATGCTGTTCTCCCTGATTGGGTACGAAAACCCCTGAAAGAAACCCTCCAAAATATTCTCAGAGTCCGGGTTTTCTTGGAAAATGATGCCGCACTGGGTGCTCTGGGCGAGGCAAATAAGGGTGCGGGTGCGGGGTTTGGGATTGTAACATATATTACTGTCAGCACAGGCATCGGTGGGGCAAAAGTCGTTAATGGAAAGCTTGAAAAACAAGTGTTTGGCTTTGAACCGGGGCATCAAATTATATCTTTGGATGGGATGGAATTTGAGCAATATATTTCAGGCACTGCTTTGACGAAAGAATATGGAATGCCTTCGGAGCAAATAAATGATCCTGCTGTCTGGGATGAAGCGGCAAGAAGGTTGAGTATTGGACTAAATAACACCATCCTTCATTGGTCGCCCCATATTGTGATTCTTGGAGGCGGACTGATGCAACGCATCCCTATTGAAAGAGTCAGGTTTCATCTTTCCCAAACTTTAAAGCTTTTTCCAAAGCCCCCGGAAATAGCTTTATCAAAGTTAGGAGAACTCGCCGGCATGACCGGAGCCCTGGAATACTTAAAGCAAAACCTGAAAACTTAATTACTTCCCCACTCTTTTTTGCAGATCATCCAAAACTTTCTTGGCTGTTCCCTGCCCGCCTAAGCCAAATGCCAAACCACCTGCTATTGCCAGCATGGCCACAATTCCGGTAAACAGAATCCTGACCAAATCCGCTGCCACCCCCAGCTGGTTCAAAACTATCAAAACAGTAAAGAAAACTATGGCGTATCTGGTAATTGTCCCCAGTAAATTGGCTGAGCTTGAACCCAAACTTTTACTGGCATGCTTGACCACATCATTAACCAGATTAGCTATCACCAACCCGATAAAGGCAATTACTGCGGCCACAAATACATTAGGGATGTAGAGCAAAAACTGGTTTAAAAGCTCCGAAACCCGAGGTAAACCCCAAGCTTCCGCAGCCGGGACCAGGAATAAAATTACCACGGTCCAGCGGACTACTTCTGCAACCAGGCCGGGCCAGGCTTTTCCTCTGACTGCCCTGTCACTTTTAATTTTATTAAACCAGTCGGAAACATTACCAAACCATTCCTCAACCCGCAAAAATGCCAGGAACCTGATCACCACTTCTTTTAAAACAGCTGATACTGCTAAACCGATTAAAAGTAAAATTAAACCGGCCAGAAATTGCGGGAGATAATCACCTAACTTTGCCAAAGAATTCGTGACAATGGTACTAATTGTTAAACCTATTGCTTCCAATTTTATTCACCTCCCCTCTCTTTTAGGGCAGGCCCGCCTGCCATTGCAAGCAAGGCGTTGCGGGCAGGCAATATCATAATAGTCATACTATCAGGATAAATGTCAAGTACCATGAAAGGTGGTAAAATGAGATAAGTAAAACGCCCCTGTAGCTCAGTGAATAGAGCGCTTCGCTTCGGACGAAGAGGCCGGGAGTTTAAATCTCTCCAGGGGTACTGGCTTTTTTTTAATCCTATAATATCTTCCTTTTGTTTCTCCGCTTGTTTCAATAAGTCTTTTGTCAACAAGCCTTTTTAAATCAAAACGGAGTGTCCGCTCCGGCACACTCAGAAAACGCCGCCTGATTATATCAAAAGATACAACTACCTGATCCTTGATGATGTTGTATATTTCCTCCTGACGCGGGGGTAAAAAGGGTGTATCTTTTTTTGACAAATGCATATTAACTTGTTCTCTTAATTTAAGAATTTCATCATAAAATGAGTTAAGCATAAATAAAATATATTCATTAGTTTGCTCCAAGCCCTTACCTAAATGAAGATAATAGTCATTCCTGTTGGAGTCCAGATATTCTTCAAAAGGTATGATAAAAGTAAAATCCCACCCTTTAGCTTTTAATATCGCTGCAATCATAAGTCTTCCTAACCTGCCATTGCCATCTAAAAAGGGATGAATTTTTTCAAAAATCAGATGTGAAATAAAAGCGGAAATGAGGGGAAATTTCTCTTCATCAGAATTGGTATAGGCTAAAAGCCTGTCCAGCAAGCTGGAAATTTTGGAAGGAGGTGGTGCAACATATACTGCAATTCCGGCTTGGTTAAAAATTGCTCCCGGCTCTTTCCTGAAAATTCCGGCATCAGAGTGCAAATCTTTTAATACTTGAGCATGCAGCTGCAAAAGATGCTTTTTTATTAGCTTCCCCTTAGTGAACCCTTTGTCCAGTAAACTGGCGGCATCCAGAATATTAAATACTTCTCTTTGTTTACTTTCTTCAGCTTTGCTGGAATCCAGGTCGGAAAGCTCCAGGGTATTACCTTCAATGCGGGCTGAAAAAAGAGAGCTTTTCAGAAGACTTAATCTTTGAATCTTATCCTTTATTTCGGCGGGGATATGAATTGAAGAAAAATATATCCGCTCTACCTCTATTCTGGCAAGAAGTTCAAGCATTTCTGAAGTTATTGAGTATTCGGGAGGAATTCTCATGACCTAACCTTACCATATCTTGCCGAATCTTGCCGGATTATTTAAATTTCTATTTCCTGCCCCGTAGTTAGACCAATGAATTTGATTCCTATATTTGCAAAGTAATCTTCCAATCTTTTATACATTAAACTCCTGGCCTGCTCATTCCAATGCCAGTCATGAATGGGGATGATCACCTTTGGTTTTAATCTGACAGCCAGCTCAACAGCATCTGTGGTTGAACCCCAGGAGGCCTGTACCGGAAGAGCCAAAATTGGAGCTGGGGTTTGCAAGTGATGACTGTCACCGGGGTGGGTCAGTTTTGAATTAATGGTAATCATTACATTTTGGGGAACAGGACCGGAAAAAATCCGCTCATGGGATATTTCTTCCAAAGAAACCAGATCATCTCCTTTTGAACTTGCTTTAATCCCCTTTTTCCCCAAAATATCCAGCACTGATTTATTACTGAAAATTTTTACATCCGGAAATTTGGTAACTACTTTCTTTATAAGAGGCAAATACATGTGATCCTGGTGTTCATGGGTAATTAAAAGGTAATCCAAAGATGGGATTGCATCTACATCCAAACCATTTTCTTCAAAAGTATAATTTCCTGGGTCAAAAAGAAATCTCTTTCCGGCCTCTTCGACCAATAAACACGAATGCACATGCTTCGAAAGTTTCATAGACAAGTACTATTAACTAAAGTATATCAAATATTGACAAAATTATGGAGCGGGATTAATATATCCCCGTAGGGGGGATTTAAATGTATAGACCTAAAGATACCCGGGAGAGAATTATTCACAGATTAAAAATTGCCCAAGGCCATCTTAAAAAGGTAATTTCGATGGTAGAAAATGATCAGTATTGCATTGATGTAATCCATCAGTCTCAGGCGGTCCAGCGAGCTTTAGAAGAGTCTGATACTCTGGTTTTGGAAAACCACCTTAAAACATGTGTTGCTTCTGCAATTCGCCAGGGTAAACAAAATGAAGCTATTGGTGAAATCGTGAATATCTTTAGAAAATCACAATGAGTTTAGATAAAATTATAGTAATTATTTTTGGAATTTTAGGTATAGCCTTTACCTACTGGTTCTTTCTGATGAAGAAAGAAAAAGAAGTAGTTGTTTCAGAATCTGTGGATATCATTGTTGAAGGCGGTTACTCTCCTGAGGTTATCTCCGTTCCAAAAGGTAAAACTACAAAAATTAATTTTATCCGCAAAGATAAAAGTGACTGCCTGGAGGAAGTTATTTTGCCGGATTTTAAAGTTAGAAAGCATCTGCCCTTAAACCAAAAGGTTACTATAGAGATTACACCAAACACAAGTGGGGAATTTAGGTTTTCCTGCGGCATGAATATGTTCCATGGGAAAATAATTGTTCACTGAAATGAGCAGGACTTTAGAGTTACAAATTAAAGTTGCCTCAAGCCTTTTTCTGGGAGGATTAATTTTGTGGGGTTCTTTTCCAGGACTCATGGAAACAGCGCCCGCTATACTTCGCCAGTTCTGGGTGCAGCTGATATTGGCAACCCCCGTGCAATTTTGGGCAGGACTGGAATTTTACCAGGCAACTATCCCGGCACTTCGTCATAGAACCGCCAATATGGATACTCTGGTTGCCTTAGGGACAACTGTAGCCTATGGATACTCTGCTGTTGTTACTATTTCTCCTCAAGTTGTTAAAAATATTGGTATTGAACCACTGCCCTATTTTGATGTAGCCACAATTATTATTGGTCTGATATTACTTGGTAGGTACTTTGAAGCGAAAGCTAAAGCAGGCACATCAGAGGCTATTAAAAAACTCATTGGCCTTCAGGCAAAGACAGCAAAAGTACTAAGGGATGGTAAGGAAATTGATATTCCTATAGATCAAGTGGTTATAGGAGATGTTATAAGAGTTAGGCCGGGAGAGAAGATTCCTGTTGATGGGGAGATTTTAGATGGAGAATCGTCTATAGATGAATCTATGGTGACAGGTGAGAGTATTCCAGTTGATAAAACTAAAGGCGATACAGTAGTTGGTGCAACAATAAATAAGTCCGGAACGTTTACTTATAAAGCGACAAAAGTGGGGCAAGAAACCATGCTTGCCCAAATTATCAAACTTGTCCAAGAGGCTCAAGGGTCTAAAGCCCCAATTCAGAGGATTGCCGATTTAATCTCTTCGTATTTTGTCCCTATTGTTATCATGTTAGCCCTTGTGACCTTCGGGGTCTGGTATGTATTTGGACCCTCTCCTGCTTTCTTGTTTGCCCTACTGAATACTGTGGCAGTTTTGATTATTGCCTGTCCTTGTGCAATGGGACTCGCAACACCAACGGCTATTATGGTGGGTACTGGAAAAGGGGCTGAACATGGAATTTTAATCAAAGATGCAGAGAGTTTAGAAACTGCTCATAAAATTAAAACTGTAGTATTTGATAAAACTGGAACGCTGACTAAAGGCAAACCAGAAGTGACGGATGTGGTGGGAGATATTTTACAGACTGCAGCCAGTTTGGAAAAAGGATCGGAGCATTCTCTGGCAGAAGCAATAATAAGAAAGGGCGAAGCGGAAAGGGTAAAGTTTGAGAAAGTAACCGGATTTAAAGCAATTCCCGGGCATGGTGTTGAAGGAGTAATAAATAGGCAGAAAGTAATTTTGGGTAACCGGGGATTTATGGAAAAAGAGAAAGTTGAAGTTAATGGCAGAGAAATAGATAAACTGGAAAATCAGGGTAAAACAGTAATGATTCTTGCCGTTAATAAAAAACTTGCCGGTCTGATAGCAGTAGCTGATACACTAAAAGATTCTGCAAAAGAGGGAGTACAAGCTCTACAAAAGAAAGGTATCGAGGTAGTGATGATTACCGGGGATAATCAACGAACAGCCAATGCGATTGCCTCAAAGCTAGGTATTAAAACAGTATTGGCAGAAGTTTTGCCTGATCAAAAAGAAGAAGAGGTAAGAAAAATACAAGCAGAGGGTAAAAAGGTGGCAATGGTGGGAGATGGTATTAATGATGCTCCAGCTTTAGCAACTGCTGAC
Source organism: Microgenomates group bacterium Gr01-1014_7 (assembly GCA_007376405.1). Taxonomy (GTDB): domain Bacteria; phylum Patescibacteriota; class Microgenomatia; order Daviesbacterales; family UBA10151; genus VMGD01. Next base: position 5,011 of record VMGD01000023.1, on the reverse strand, counting down.
ATTGGTATAGCCATGGGTACAGGAACTGATGTAGCAATTGAAGCTGCGGATATTACTCTTATCAATAAAGACTTAAGATCAGTGGCCTCGGCCATTGAGCTTTCAAAAAAAACCATGAGGACTATAAAGTTGAATCTATTTTGGGCCTTTGGATATAATATAATCTTAATACCTGTTGCAATGGGAATATTATATCCTTCCTTTCATATATTATTAAACCCGATCTTTGCATCAGTTGCTATGGCAACCAGCTCAATTTCAGTGGTTACTAATTCTCTACTTCTTAAAAGGTTTAAAATGTAATGATGAATAATTTCTTTTGGCCACAAGTGGATGTCAGCGGTTACCACTACTTTCATCTATAATTTCTCCTTCCACATTGATTATAAGTAGCGGAATCATCCTTAGCGCAGCTTACTCAAGATTTCTCCCAACTTTTTTATTTCCTCCCCGTACCTCCCCCAATCTCCTTCCCGTTGTGCATTGATGGCAGATTGATACGCTGCTGTTGCTTGTTGAAGAAGGCTTTCTTTGGTAATATCGGCAGGTGCACTCGGGGTAGGTGTTTCCCCGGATGGTTTTACTTTGCCCTCGGCAGTGCCAAATATCTTAGCAAGACCTGCTTCCAATGTTTCTTCCATGGCAATTTTATTTTCGTATGCAACAATAACCCGTTTGAGTTCGGGGATTTTTCCTGTTGCAGCTTTTAGATAAAGCGGACGGACATAAACCAAAGATTCTTCAATTGGAATGACCAGAAGCGGGCCTTGAATTACCTGAGAACCACCCTGATCCCAAAGGGAAATTTGCTGACTGATCTGCGCATCCTGACTGATCCGGCCGATAACCTGTTTGGGACCAAACACCAGTTTATCCTTGGGAAAACGGTAGACAACAAGCTTGCCGTACTGCTCTCCGTCATTTCTGGCCACCATCCAGGCGGAAAGGTTGTCTTTTGCTCTTGGGGTAAATGGCAGCATCAAAATATACTCCTCGGCTTTCTCACCGGGAAGCTTCATAATCATGTGCCGTGGATCCATTACCGGTACCTTGGCTGGTTGTGCCTCGCCCCCTTGGGCAATAGCAGGAATTTCCCATTGGTCCTCTTTGTTGTAGAAGATTTGCGGGTCATCCATATGGTAAGTAGTGTAAATTGCAGTTTGCAGGGTGAACAAATCTTGCGGATAGCGCAGATGAGCAGTTAAGCTTTTGGGCAGCTCAGAAAGTGGCAGGAAAGTTTTGGGGAAAATTTTGGCGTAGGTTTTGATAATCGGATCATCTGGATCTGTTTGATAAAATTTGATTGTCCCGTTGTAAGCGTCTACTACTGCCTTGACTGAATTTCTTATATAGTTTACGTTACCTCCATCCAGCGGCAGTGGTTGGGAATAAGGATAACGGTCGGAAGACGTATAGGCATCAAGTATCCAGTACATTTTGCCTTCGGCTATCACCAGATACGGGTCGCGGTCAAGGGCGAGAAATGGCGCAATTTTTGAAACCCTCATCTTTATGTTGCGGTAATAAAGGATACGGCTCTCCTCTGTTACATCACTAGATAAAAATAATTTGAGGGAACCAAAGCGTAGCGCATACAGGAATCGGCGCAAAGGAGAGTTGATTTCAACTCCACCGCCACCAGCATATGTGGTATACACATTTTCATCTCCTTTGGGGTAATCAAATTCTTTGGATTTTGTTTTGACTATAACATAATCATTGGGAATTTCCCCATAATAAACTTCTGGCCTGCTGATTTCTAGTTCTTTAACTTCCGAGCGGGGAGGCAGGTCTTTGACAAATAAAACCGGCAATCCTTCCGGAGTAACCTGATTCACCGGTCCGGCAGCCACACCATAGCCGTGGGTAAAGGTCAGCCGCTCGTTAATCCAGTTTTTGTTCGGCAGGCTGTCTGAGGCTAATTCCCGGGGAGAAAGCATAATCTGGCGCACCTCTCCGTCGATCGTATAGCGGTCATTATCAATAGAGGTAAACTCGTAGTAAGTTCTAATCTCCTGGATTTGCGAAAAAGTGGATAGAAGCGGCGCTCTGTCCCAGAGTCTCACATTCTTAATTGTGAGGTTATTGGCTGCTATATCAGGAGCTGTAATCGGTTTATCCGCGGCTATTTCCCGCTCTTCCACTCTATCGAGACCATAAGCCTTATTGGTGGCCTCAATGTTGTATTTGATAAAAGGCGTTTCTTTGGTAAGCTCATTGGGTGCAACTACCAGTTTTTGAAAAATCATGGGAATAATCGAGGATGCAAACCCGACCATTACAGTTAAAAAAATTGCCCCAAAAAAAGGTGCTATTTTCCCGCTAATTCCATAAAATAGCGCCAGGATTGCAGCCGCCCCGTAAACAAAGGTAGATATGCGGAGGATTGGTACCATGACATTGGCATCGGTGAAGGCTGCGCCATAAACCGGACCGCTCTGGCTGGTAAGTAAAATGAACTACCCCGCAGCAAGCTGCGAGGTATCTAACGCATTAACCTGAAGTTTAGGGTAAACCCTCAAACAATTCAAGTTGACCACGGTAGATTTGTTTGTACTCCTTTCCCTGGTTTTTGACATATTCTCTGATTATTTCTTCGTTGCCATGTTGGCTGACTGTATTGATGTAATATCCATCAGTCCAGAACTGTCCACCCCACAACATTTGCTTTACCTCAGGGTGAGCTTTAAATATCTCCCTGGCTGTAATGCTTTTTGTTATCTGGACAATAGTTTTTGGCCTCATCATTGGTACTGATTGAATCAGAAAATGTACATGATCTTCATCTGATCCAATTTCAACGTACCTGATTTCATATCTTCCTGAAATCTCAAGACAAATCTGCTTTAGAGTATTCTCAACTTTATCTGAAAATACCTTTCTTCGATATTTAGCCGGACAAACTAAATGATAGAGCATTAAAGATTTATTGTGACGCTTTAGTATGTGAGAACTTTTTGTCACAGAATCATTTTACCCTATCCGTCCATTACCCCCCGCAGCAGAGCTGCGAGGAAATATATTGATTATAAAGAGAAAGGTACGTACCTGCGGCAATGGTTGCCAGAAAAAGAAATAATAGAATGCCAATATGCAGTCTGGCTTTTGGTTCGGCTTTAAGAAGAAATCTTGACAAATTGATGCTGCCCCGCAGAACATAGATGAGCGTGCATCCGATAAGCGATATCGCAGTAACGGTTTTTATAAGGCCAAGTCCCAAAGAAAAAACAGGCAGGGAAAACACGTAAAAAGATACGTCAGCAGCAAATATTGGGTCTTTTTGACCAAATTGTACACTTGAGAGGAATTTTAAGACATCATGCCAGCTACTCGCGGCAATAAGGCCAATAAAAACAGCAATAATACAACTTAAAATAATGCCGAGTTTTCCAAGCAAGCGGTTACTTAAGTTTAAGGGTTGACCAAGACCAATCAGGGCTTCAGGGATAGCTGCCATCCAGGGTATTTTTGAACGGATGGCAAAGTTTAAGTTGGTAAGAAGAAAGATAGCTGCAAGAATTCCTACTAGAGTTCCCACAATGAATTTAGCACTGAGCGATTTGATAAAGATCTCGGTAAACCCTACTTCCTGGTACCACCACCAGTCGGTAATCAAGGAAACAATGCTTGAGAAGAAAATAAAAGTAACAAAGGCCAGCAGTAAGAATGTCCAGGAAAAAAATTTAGTGATATTCACAATGCTAGACTATTGGCCAGCATAGCATAGGATTCCTGTTTTTGCAACTAAAAGTCTTGTTATAAATTTATTGTCTTTTTAGGCTTAATTCCCCCTTTTGAGATACTTGTCAAAAAATTCAACCGAACGATCCATAGCAATACCAAAACTATTAGTTAAGTTATGGTCATCACCCTGGTATATATAAAGTTCCACACTCTTACCCAGGGGTTTCATTTGCTCCTCGAGTTTTTGGGAAAACTCCGGTGGTACTGAAGCGTCTAAAGTTCCATGATGAAGCTGTAGAGGTCCTGAAATATTCCCAAGATATGAGTTGGCTGAAATTGAATCCCAAAAGATGGGGTTTTGTTCCGGAGTTCCAAACTGCTCGGTTAAAACCTCCCTCCATCTTCTTGCACCGATTGGTATTCCGGGGGGCGGTGTTGATGATCTTCTTCTCCAATTATTCAAAATATCCGGATAAGATCCTGTCACCCCTGCCCAAATTACACCTGCTTTAATATCTTTACCAATAACCATATTCCTAAGAGTTAAAAATCCACCCAAACTGTGTCCCCACATGCCAATTTTATTGGGGTTTACCCCGGGGTATTTTTTGATAGATGAAGTAGCATTTAAAACATCAATTACATAATCATTTGATCCATAGGCACCGGAGGGATTACCTTCTGAACTTCCATGGCCTCTGTAATCCGGTCTTAGTAGCACATACCCATTTCTGGAAAATGCATCGGTATAGGCTACGTACCTTTCTGTAGTTCTATACTCTGCCGGTGGAATATAACCGTGGTTGAAAATAATCACCGGCCAGCCTCCTTCCGGCGGCTGCCCATTTGGCACAGTTAACAGAGCATAAATTTTTAAACCTTCTGACAGATATGAAACAATATATCTTTTATAATTTGATCCGGGGGAAAGCGTTTCTTCAATAACAATATCCGACCCCGGGTACTGCCCTTTCCTTAAACTTTCTATCATCAGTGGATGTAATTGTACTTGCGCTGCAACAGATTGTTTAAAATTTGATATTTCTTTTTTCGAAGCACTGTTTGAGCCAAGTATTAAAATACCAAACATACAACCTATAACTAAAATCAGGAGCAGTAGCCGCATAAGAAAAATTAGTATAGCATATAATAATTAACATGTACCTGCTACAAGTCTTAGTAATCCTTCTTAAAGTTATCATCCCTGCATTAATGCTTAAACTCCCCTTTTTTGGATTATGGGGAAATTATTTTCTGGATGTTATAGACGGCGATATTCTTTTATCTTTAGGGATGACTGATGCAACTTATCAGCTAATAGATAAAT
>VMGD01000022.1 GCA_007376405.1 Microgenomates group bacterium Gr01-1014_7 | reverse complement strand
AGATTGCCTACGTTGAAACAACAATCGAAGATCCAGCCTTAAATGAGGAAATCGAACTACTTAAGTTAATAGGACACTAAAATGTCCTAAGTCAGGAAAATTCCCGCTCAATTACATCTAAATCAATCATATAAAATGCCTCTGCCGGACTTATTTCATCTTCATCCATTGGAAAATCATCTTCATAGGCATGATTTATTAAAATACTTCTACCCTCTTCGGTAAATAAATATATGTACGAATAGTTACACATCCGGTAGTTTCTATCAACCCACATAATACGATTTGGATCTAAGATAGTAGCATCAGGAGGAACAAAATCTCCACCAAAGTCCTCTGGTCTGAGATTTAATGAATAAATTGGGTAGTCAAAATCTTGTGGAAGATCAAACTCGAAGCCTTTTTCAGCGGGTTTTTTAGGATAGACTTGAATCCAAGCTAAACCCTTAAGTAGTGCATTATCCTTGCTTAAAAAAAGTAAAGCGCTTTTATAACAATCCGCTTCAGGATCATTACTTTTAACATCTTTAGCTATCTTTTTGATTCTGCTGGAAACTAACTGGTTTTCTTGAGTGAACATCTCCATTATTTGTTGGGATATTAACAAACAGACGACTATAAGTCAAAAATAAATGTCCAGAGGGAAGGATTCGAACCTTCGAAGGTATACACCAGCTGATTTACAGTCAGCCCCCGTTGACCACTTGGGTACCTCTGGTTAGTATAGAAGATTATACCATTGGTTGAGATATGAGTCATTTTCTGCTAGACTACATTGTCTTTATAATTATATGAGTAGATTTACTGAAATAGAACAACAACATCTGGAATGTCTGAAAACTTTTAGTATTGACGCTGCAGCAGTCGTTAATGACTATAAACAGAATCAGAATGTTTTTCCCTGGGAAGTATCCTTATCGGATTTTATAGAAGGGTGTTTGTTTTCAGTTGCCATGCTGAAATCTGAAGAGTTAGATGGTCAATATGCCAGTTTGGGCCATGCTTTGAAAAGGCCGATAAATCATGTAGTAAACTATGGATTTGGACAGCTTGAACTCGGAGAAAGCAGGAAAATTTTAGATAAATTCCGTATTCTTGAAACTTCAAGAGCAATAAATAGACATACCAGACTTGCTATTCCTGTAAATTGGGACATAATTTATAGCCCTACAAGATACGCTATTTATGGTTTACTGGAAACAGTTGAGATATAATCTTTATATATGACTTCGGGTTCATGGAAAGCAAGAAGAGAGCATTCAAGGCTATGGAAATTTAAGTTTTTATCCAACCTTTCTACCTTTATGCTTACTATGGTTGTAGGGTTTTTGCTTTTGCTTTTTGCATCCGTAGTTTTCTTTGCCACCCAAATCCCCTCCCCTGATGAGCTGACCAACAGGGAAATAGCCCAGGCTACCAAAATCTATGATAAAGACGGAGAGCTTTTATATGATATTTTTGAAGATTACAACCGCACCCCTATAAAACTTGAGGATGTTCCCGAGCATGTAAAACAGGCTACTTTATCTATTGAAGATAAAGATTTTTACAAACATTCCGGATTTTCAATACCGGGAATAATAAGATCCGTATTTGAATTGGCAGTCTACCGCCAGATTCAGGGTGGTTCAACCCTTACTCAACAGCTGGTTAAAAATGCGCTTTTATCAGGGGAGCGGACTATAACCAGAAAGTTAAAAGAATTTATTCTGGCAGTTCAAGTTGAGCGGGTATACACCAAAGATCAAATTTTGGAAATGTATCTTAATGAAATCCCATATGGTGGTACGTCTTACGGGATAGAAGCAGCAGCTAATTTATATTTTGGAAAATCTGCTAAAGATTTAAGCCTTGCGGAAGCTGCTCTTTTGGCAGGACTTCCACAGCGGCCTTCTGTTTACTCACCATACGGCTCAAGGCCCGAACTATCTAGGGAGAGACAAAAACAGGTGCTTCGCAGGATGGTTGAGGACGGGTATATCAGCGAAGATGCTGTTGAAAAGGCAATGGAAGAGGAGTTAAAATACAGAACCACACAAACTGAAGTTGGGTTTAAAGCCCCCCATTTTGTGTTGTATGTAAAAGAAAAGCTGATTGAACAATTTGGAGATAAGCTGGTTGGACAGGGAGGTTTAAGGGTAACCACAACCCTGGATTATAAACTGCAAAGACAGGTTGAAGAAATTCTTAAAAAAGAAATTGAAAATCTGAAAGGAGCCAAAGTTGGGAATGGAGCGGCAGTTGTAATGGATGCTAAAACCGGAGAAATCAGGGCAATGGTAGGGTCTAAAGATTATTTTGGAATTGTAGAACCGGAAGGTTGCAAAGAAGGAGAAAATTGTGTATTTGAGCCAAATGTGAATGTGGCAATAAGGCCAAGGCAGCCGGGGTCCGCTACCAAGCCAATAAATTATGCCAAAGCTCTGGAAAAAGGTTATACAGCAACCCAGGTTTATCTGGACGTTAAAACAGAATTCCCCGGAGGAGATAAGCCCTCATATATCCCTGTTAATTATGACGGACAATATCACGGTGTGGTGCAAATGAGGTATACCCTTGGCAACTCATACAATATCCCGGCTGTTAAAAATTTGGCCCTGACAGGAGTAAAGGATGTGATGGAGCTTGGGTACAGGATGGGGCTTTTGAATTGGGAGCCAACTGAAGAAAATGTAAATTCCGTGGGTTTGAGCTTAACTCTGGGAGGAAGAGAAGTAAGGCTTCTGGATTTAACTTCCGCTTTTTCAACTTTGGCTAATAAAGGAGCGGCAAATGATCCTGTTTCAATTTTGAAGGTAACCGACAGAACCGACAAAACTCTTTTTGAATTTAAGCCCTCTGAAGGCAGGAGGGTTTTGGATTCAGGAATAGCTTTTATAATTTCCGATATACTATCCGATAATGGGGCCAGAACCGCTGCCTTTGGATCGAATTCAGTGCTTAATATTTCCGGTAAAACTGTGGCTGCTAAAACCGGAACTACAGATGAAAAAAGAGATAACTGGGCCGTAGGATACACACCTTCTGTGGTGGCAGGTGTATGGGTAGGAAATAATGATAATTCCGTAATGAGCCCTAATGTGTCATCCGGTGTGACAGGTGCTTCCCCCATCTGGAATAAAATAATGGTGGCAGCGCTGCGGGGTAAATCAAATGAATCTTTTGAAAAACCATCAAATGTTACGCAAATTGAAATTGACGGGCTAATGGGAGGAAAACCTCACGGGGGCTCCCCCACACGGAGGGAATATTTTATATCCGGGACAGAACCAAAAGGAGAATCCGGTGCTTACCAGAGGCAAAGGGTTTGTAAGAGTAATCCTCACAGGCTGGCCAATGATAATGAAGAGAATGAAGAAAAAGATGTGATAGTGCTAAAAGAAGATGATCCGACAGGAGCTAACAAATGGCAAAAAGGCATTGATGAGTGGGTTATCACAGCTCCGGATGCAAGACTGGTGGGAGCTACCAGAGGCTGCAGCGGGATACCGGGATTTAGTGCGGGAGCAGGAGGGGTAATTGAAATTGTAAATATCCCCAATGGAGCTAATGTGCCAAGAGTTTTTGATGTGCTGGCAAGGGCAAATTCCCCGGCCGGAGTAAAAAAGGTTACCTGGTCTATTGATGGGGCAACCAAATCAACTTTAACCTCCGAGCCATATGCTTTGCATGTTGAGTTTTCAAAGGAAGACCGCGGATCGCATACCATTACTGTAACTTTGGAAGATAATAGCGGAGCCATCCACTCCTCCTCAATCGGAGTAACAGTAGCGCTTTAAAAAAATTTGCATCTTGACTCATAGTGTGGTAAGATTATATTTCTTACAGGCCCAATAAAAGGCCTGTATTTTTTTCTATGATTGATGAACTTGCTAAAATTACCACCATTGTTGTTATAACTGTAGCTCAAGCTACCCCTTTTGCACCACCGGTTGACGGGAATGTGCTGGCCTCGCGCGAAATTTCCATGGAAAATAGATATCATGTAAAATCGGTCAGTGATATTTTCCGGGATAATATTTTGCTTAATTTGGCTTATATGGATGGAAAAGTAGCAGGAAGACAGGATGTTAACTGGGACGAGATAAAAAAACCCTTTACCCTGTCATTTAAGTTAAACCCCGGAGAAGTTTTTGCTTATCATGATGATATTTTACCTGAATATAAAAATAAAGTGGTAAGAACTACAAATGCTCACTTTGTTGCCAATGAGGGTTTTAAAACAGACGGGTATTTATTTGGGGACGGGGTGTGCCACCTGGCATCTTTAATGTATTGGGTGGCCAAAGAGGCAGGATTGGATGCGCTAGCTCCGGTCAGGCATGATTTTATGGCTATTCCGGAAATATCCAGGGAGTATGGGGTATCAATTTACTCTAACCCTTATTCCAGGGACACCCACACCAGGCAAAACTTATATATTGCAAATAATAAAGAAAAACCCATCAGTTTTAAGTTTGATTATGCTGATGATAAACTAAAAGTATCTGTGTCGGAAATCAATTAAAGGTATTGTGAAAAAAAATAATTTATGCTAGGATACCATCTTAGTTAAAATTATGAGAGAGTTTTTACAGTCAGATCCAAGAAATTATCCGGGATTCATACATACTATAGGCAGGATAAGAAATCCGAAATATGATGATGAAAATGCTTGGACAAGAATGCAAAAATTATTGAATTCTCGAGTGGACTCCTTTGGAGAACCCGTAAATTTAAGAACAAGAGGAATGGTTCGTGACGCATTTATGCTAAGGAGAGCTGCTTTTCTTGAAAGGCTAGACCTTGATGAGTCAGACTCTTTGATAGATAGAGTTTTGACAACTCCGTTACACCTGAGAGAAAGACGCATCGTTTGCCAAGTTTTACCCCATCTGGAAAATATCTTGCCAATTGATGGTGCAGCTCCGCTATTTCAAGGTATATTAACTTGGAGGCCTCCCTTTGAACCACGCAATGGAGAAGTTCTGCAGCAGGAATTTGTAGAGTTAGAGTTACCTCAGATTGAGGAAATTGAACCTCCGGAGATTGAGGTGATGGAGCCCGGGCAAATTGAGCCAACTAAACCTGAAATAACTACACCAGGGGTCAAGAAGTTATCGGATACAATAGTTGATATAAGAGATTATTTAGGAAAACTTCCTTTTTAAGTATTTAAATTTCTATTTCCAAAATAGCTACACGGTTTTCTATTCCAAATTTATTTAAAATTCTCGGATGCACCTCTGCCATGTTTTCCATTTGCCTTATCGGATGTAATACTTCCTTGTTACTCACACCCCTACTCACACCCCTGGGGTGGGGTAGCTTCACACCGTCGGATATTATAGCTAATTCTGCCAATGGGTTATCTGTGCCGTTCATTAAAGCAATTCCCAGATGATATTTTTCTTCCTGTCCATAGACTTTTCCAATTTCAAATATGGCAATATCTTTGTGGCCCTTTTTAATATTCCTGGCAACCACCTCAATTAAATTAAGCCAGATTTGATCCCGTAAATACTGCGTTTCTGAAGATATCGGGTTCGCGATTTTTATTAAAGCATTAATCTTTAATCTTAAATCATTCATCACTTTTGTTGAATAAAACGAATACGTCTGTACTTCTGTTAAACCTGCATTTTTTAAAGCCAACTTAAGCTGATAAATTTTATCCTGCAAACTTTGGTTAAGTTTTTCCGGTAACCATCCTTCAAGTGGCCTGGCAGGTATTTTTTCATACCCATACATCCTTGCCACTTCCTCTACCAGGTCCTCTTCAATATCAATGTCAAGCCTCCAATAAGGAGAGAAGACGTGCCAAGCTAGTCCACCCTCCAGGTGGTTTGGGTTCGCACCTTTTCTTTTTAGATTAAAACCTAAGCTTTGAAGAGATGATTCGACTTGTTGTACCGGGATTTCTATGCCTATTAAAGAATTTATTTTTTCCCGGGTTAATTCAACAGTTTTTGGTTTATCTTCCAGGTTTCCTGTTAAAGTAATTGCAGTTAATTTACCACCCAGACCTTCATACATTTTTATAGCGCTAGAGAGAGCCTGTAAAAGATTAGTTTTAGTTAGTCCATGCTGGAATCTTTTTGAAGCTTCAGAGGGTAGTCCATGCCTTTTGGCAGTTTTCCTGTTTGTTACCGGATCAAAAATTGCAGCCTCAAGTAGTATTGTGTTTGTTGAATCCGAAACTTCACTATCCTTTCCTCCCATTACTCCTGCTATTCCAATAGCTTTCTCTTCGTCGGCAATTACCAAATCCTCCCCGTTTAAAATCCTTGTCTTTCCGTCCAAAGTTTTTATTTCTTCTTTTTCCTTTGCCGTTATTACTTTTATAACTCCTTTAACTTTACCCGCATCAAATGCATGCATTGGCTGTCCGTACTCAAGCATTATTAAATTAGTAACATCAGCTATATTATTAATAGCTCTAATGCCGCAGTCGCGTAATTTTTTTACCCATGTGTCATTTGAGTCCTCAACTTTTAAATTTTCTATTTTGGCAACGCAATAAACAGGGCAAAGCTGCGAATTTTCTATTTCTACCGGAGTTTGCGGCAATTTAAATGCCGGAAAATTTTCATCTTTAAATCTTAATTCGGAACCGGTGATGGCAGCCACTTCCCTTGCCACGCCCCGCAAAGATAATAAGTCTCCCCTGTTGTAAGTTAAATCAAGCTCCAGATATTCCGGCGTTAACTGCTTGATCCCAATAGATATTAAAGACAGTTGGTCAGCCAGCTCCTTGGGCGAAAGGCTATAATCAACAAATTCTTTTAACCAATTTAAACTTACTTTCATTTAATATTTTTGCAAAAAATCCAAATCCCCTTCCAGGAAAAATCGGATATCTTCTATTCCGTGTTTTAGCATAAGCATCCTGTCAGGTCCAAAGCCCCAGGCAAGACCTGTATATTTTTTGGGATCCAGTCCTGTTGCTTTGAAAACATTGGGATGGATCATGCCCGACCCCGCCACTTCAAACCATCCTGTCCCGGAACATATTTTGCACCCCTTGCCATGGCAAAAAACACACAAACAGTCAATTCCTACTCCCGGCTCAACAAAAGGGTAATATTTTGGCCTGAAGCGTGATTTAGCCTCTTTTCCCAATAACCCTTTAAGCAAATAATCAGATAAATATCTTAAGTTCGCCATAGTTATTTCCTCACCCATCTTTCCCACAACAGCTATTTCAAACTGGTTAAAAGTATGGGAATGGCGGACATCCACTGCCTCGTATCTAAAGCATCTGTCAAAACTCATGGCACGGATTGGTGTTTTACCTTTTTCCATAATACGGGACCAAAAGTTAGAGGTATGGGTTCTTAAAAGCAGTTTTCCCGGTTCAACCCACAAAGTATCCCACATATCCCGGGAGGGGTGGTCTGCAGGGATATTTAAATACTCAAAATTATACTTATCCAGTTCAATGTGAGGAGCGTCAAATTGAGAAAACCCCAGCTTTTCAAAAAGAGTAATGATTTCTTGTTTAAATTGGGTTGCCAGATGTAGATGCCCTTTTCTAGCCTGCAACCTCGAAGGTTGCAGCGTAAACTCTTCGGATTCTAGCTTTTGGTACGATTCTTCTCTAACAGCCTCTCTTTTACTGGCAATGGCTTTTTCCAGTTCCTGTTTTACCTTATTAAATAACGGGCCAATAGTGTGTTTTTCGCTTGCCGGAAGAGAGGGGAATTCTTTTGAAAGGGAATCTATTGCCCCATTTTTTCCAAAAAGAGCCAAAAAAAGCTTGTCCAGTTCTTTTAGTGATGAAGCATTTTTAATCTTATCCGAATATTCTTCTTGAATCTGCCTTATTTTTTCTTCCACGGGGATTATTTTATCTCTGCTACTATTTTTTTAAAGTCTTGCGGGTGGTTAACTGCCAGATCCGAAAGAATTTTTCTATCTAACTTTATATTTTTTATTTGCAAGCCGTGAATAAATGCTGAATAGCTTAAGCCCTCCTGTTTAACTGCAGCTGAAAGTTGAGTAATCCACAGGCGGCGCATATCTCTTTTTCTGTTTTTTCTGCCTGCAAAAGCATAAGCTCCGGCATGCAATGCAGCTGATTTTGCTTCCCTTACCAGATTACTTCTGCCACCCCGGTAGCCCTTGGTCAGCTCATGTAATTTTTTATGTCTTCTGTGAGAAGTAACTCCACGTTTTACTCTAGCCACTAAATTTTCCCTCCTTTTTTCATTTTAAAATACTCTACTATTTTAGTGTGCCAAGCGCCGCTGTTTTGTCTGGAATAATTCCTTGCTCCAAGGCTTCCGGACATTGACTTTGCTGTTTGTCTGAAATTTTTTGTCTCGCGTCCCATTATAGTCCGATTACCTTTCTTAATCTTTTTGATTCTCCTTTAAAAAACTCCACAGTTTTTTTATGCCTTTGCAAAGCTCCTTTGGACTTTTTTCTTTTTAAATGCCCTGCGCCCAACTGATGCCTTCGCAATAACTTTCCCCTGCCGGTTATTTTCAGTCGTTTCAGTATTGATTTTTTGGTTTTCATTTTGCTCATCCTTTTTCTTACCTCCTTTTGTGACAATCAAAGACAACCTTCTTCCTTCAAACTTTGGTTCCCGCTCAACACTGGCTGTATCACCAAGCAGACTCAGCGCTTCCTGTAATATCTTATGGCCCAATTCCTGATGAGCCATTTCCCTGCCTTTAAACTTTACTGTCAGCTTAACCTTATGACCATCATTTAAAAACTCCCTGGTCCGATTCAATCGGACTTCCAGATCATGCTCGGCAATCCTCGGTGAGAGCCAAAGTTCTTTTAAAGCCCCTTCGGAACTCTTTTTAGAGCCCCGCTCCTTTTTACCCTCTTCATACCTGAATTTTTGAAAATCAAAAATCCGGGCCACAGGCGGATCCGCTTGAGCAGCTATCTCAATCAGGTCCAGCTCAAGTTCTTTGGCTTTATTTAAAGCTTCCTCTTTGGTCAAAACCCCAAATTGTTTTCCGTCAGGCCCAATCACTCGAAGCTGGGCCGCCTGGATATTTTGGTTAAGACGGTGAAACTTAGCCAGTTAGAGAACCTCCATCATTTTTCTTTCTTTGATCCTAACATAATTAGGCTTTGCTTTCAATCTCCTTTTTAATTTTATCTAAGAATTCCTCAACCTTTATTGCCCCCAAATCCTCGCCGTTTCTTGTCCTAACTGCCACGCTATTTCTACCAGAAACCCTCTTTTCTTTTTCCTCTCTGTCACCCACAATTAACATATAGGGTATCTTTTGGGTTGTAGCGTCCCTGATTTTACTTTGCATAGTTTCGCCCCTGTCATCAAGCTCCAACCTAATATTTGCAGACTTTAGCTGCGCGAGTACTTTTTGACTATATTCATTATTCCGTGCAGTAATGGGTATAATTTTTACTTGGGTAGGCGCAAGCCAGATAGGCCAGACTCCCTGGTATTGTTCTGTTAAAAATGCCACCATACGCTCAAGAGTTGAAATAATTCCTCTGTGAATCATTACCACAGGATGTTTTTTACCGTCCTCGCCGACATATTCAAGATTAAAATTTTCAGGTTGATAAAAATCTATCTGGATGGTTGAGACGGTTTCGTCCTTGCTTAAAGCATTGGGAATTTGCACATCCAGCTTAGGTCCATAAAAGGCCGCATCCCCCACCACCTCCTTGTATTCCACCTTAGCCTTTTTGAGTGCATCCTTTATTGCTTTTTCCGAGGCCTCCCAAAGTTCGGGTTTATCTCCATATTTTCCCTTATCTTTTGAATCATGAAGAGATAATCTGTACCAAAAATCTTTTAAATTTAAATCCTTATAAACTTGCTCAACCAATCGGACCACTTTTATAAATTCTTCTTTTAATTGTTCCATCGAACAAAATATATGAGCATCATTTAGAGTCATTCCCCTTACTCGCATCAATCCGAAAAGTTCACCTGAATTTTCAAAACGGTAAAATGTGCCAAATTCTGCAAGCCTTACCGGCAACTCACGGTAACTTCTGGGTCTACTTTTAAAAATCTGAATATGATGGGGGCAATTCATTGGTTTTAACTCATATTTTTCCGTACCCTTTTTCATCGGCGGATACATGCTTTCTTTATAATGTTTCCAGTGACCGGATTTTTTATAAAGATCAAGTTTGGCAACATGGGGGGTAATAACGTGAAGATAGCCCTCTGAGATTTCAAGATCGGTCATGTAACGCTCAAGCTCTCTTCTAATAGTTGCGCCTTTGGGAAGCCACAAGGGAAGGCCGGGGCCGACCTCTTCATCTACAATGAAAAGTTCCTGTTCCTGACCTATTTGTCTATGATCCTTTAAAACTGAATTCATCTGGGAATTTGCTGGTTAATATCTTTTAAGGTATTTAGTTGCTGAAAGAGGCCTTCTATGCCGCTAAAAACTCCCAGGCTTTTTAGGATAAAAGCTACCAGAGCAAAAACTACAGTTGCTCCAATTACAGACCCCAGCCCCCAGGAAAGTCCTCCCAAAAAATTGCCTATAATTATATCCTTTTTGCTGATATTCATATTGGTGCTTAAGTGTTGTTCAATCTGCGGAGTTGTTTCCATAAGATTATAATATCACAAAAGTAGTGGACCCGCCCCGACTCGAACGGGGGACCTCTTACACGTCAAGTAAGCGCTCTAGCCAGCTGAGCTACGAGTCCAAAATAAGTGCCCGCAAGATGTATTTTAAATTAAGGAAGATTTTAATTCAAGAAGATTTAACCGGGACCACCCATATTATGATCTTCAAAAGTCCTCTTATGATCAGCCCCCCAGATTCTAGTTTCCAGTTCACCCCTACCCACGGTGGAACTGCTTCTTGGTTGTACTTCAGTTGCGACCCTGGTTTCTTCTGCCTGTCTAGCTGCTCCTTGCTCCGCTTTAAGTATTCTTCTGTATTCTGCTTTATAATAGGGTTTATTTTGAGTATGCCTTTTGTCGAAATCCCGGCTCAAATGTAGTTTTACGTTCCAGGTTTCTTCTGGCATCGCTTCTATATCGGATTGTATGTCGCTATCACTCAGGCTTGGTTCATGAGCAAACCTTTGAGCATTAGCTCTTGCTTCTTCAAGACTTGAGAAGAAAATTCTTGCATTTTTTAGCCTACTTTTGGTTTGCTCTTTTTCCACTAATTCCGGACTTTTAGTTGTTGGTTGGTTAAAATTATCAAGCTTTTCATTCATATCTAGTCCCTTACCGGTAATTATTCCTACTGTTTCTTGGGTAGCTTCACCTACAGTTTTTAATCCATCGCTTATGGCACTCTCAACAGAATCCCATATCGCTTCCGGCGATACGGGTAAACCCAGCGGATCTAATAAAGGAAATTTAGGACCATTTGCCATAATTAAAAATGTATTTTATACCTTTTTGTCAACTAGTTCAATAGATACTTAAGGTGACATGACATTTGCTACACTAATAGTAAATGTATGAAACGAGTAGAAATTAGAGAAATTATCCTGTCATTTAGGGAAACTAACTCGATTAG
>VMGD01000021.1 GCA_007376405.1 Microgenomates group bacterium Gr01-1014_7 | reverse complement strand
TAACTTGACCCTGTAACGACTTGTCCGCCATTGGCGGACGGAGCTTTCTTTAAAATGGAAAGCTAAAACGCTGACTCCTCAGGACAAGAGGATGAAGGGATAGTCTAAGCTTACAAGTAATTGTAAGAGATACTATTGGTTAAATCCTATAGTAGCTACGATGTCGGCTCATCGTATCCTCCTGCTGAAGTAGGTGGGAAGGGTCTGGCTGTTCGCCAGTTAAAACGGTACGCGAGCTGGGTTCAGAGCGTCGTAAGACAGCTCGGACTCTATCCAGTATGGGCGTTTTGATACTTGAGGGGAGTTGTCTCTAGTACGAGAGGACCGAGACGAGGGAACCCCTAGTGTGCCTGTTGTATGTTGAATGCAGCGCAGGGTAGCTACGTTCCTATTTGATAAGTGCTGAAAGCATCTAAGCACGAAGCAGACCCCAAGATGAGGTATCTTGAAGACCCCAAGTAGACTACTTGGTTAATAGGCTTCCGGTGTAAGCACTGTAAGGTGTTTAGCCTAGAAGTACTAATGGTCATTGTTGAGATTTTTTGCCTCGACCGACGTAGCTTTATGCGAAGTCGGTCTCTGGACCTTCTAACTGAAGTCGCCTACGCTCTTTCAGAGCTATGGCGACCGAAGCCGTATTCACATTTCAGAGTGTAAACTTGCTACGCAAGTAATTACCAATAACCAAATTACAATTTCCAAACAGATCAAGAAGTTTTATTAATAATAGAAGAGAAGATTCTAATTAACTGGGAACATTCATCTAAAAGAGGATCGATAGATTCTTTCAAGAATGAATTGCTGTGGGTTATGAGTTGTAACCAGTAATAAGTTTCTTTAGATTCTTTTCTAGATATTTTTAGTCTCATTACAAAATCTTTTTTACCAAGGGAATCATTAGCTTCTCTGTAATTAGCGCCTATAGACCCAGCTGATCTTATAACTTGGCTTGATAGTTCTAGGTTTGCTATATTTCTAGGCAATTCTTTTATGAGATCGACTACCTTTTTAGCAAATTCTAGCGTTCTGTCTTCCAAATTATATTGAGTATTTTGTTTGGTCATTGGTTATTGAATATTGGTTATTCTTTTAGTATACTAAAAGTCTCGGTGGTTTGTGCGAGCTGGTCCCACCCCTTTCCATCCCGAACAGGGTCGTGAAACGGCTCAGCGGGGACGATAATATATCCGCAAGGGTATGTGAAAATACCTCACTGCCGGGATTAAATTAGTATTAAGTAGTAAGTATTATGTATTAAGGGTTTAAAGAAATTGTCTTGCCCATAATACTTAATACAAGATACATAATACTTGTTAATGACTTATCCAAAAGGAAGGTGAAAATGATTGTCTACAAATCAAGATCAAACTCAACAATCTAATTCTATAATGGAGAAGCTGTTGGCTTCTCAAACTCAAAAAATCACTAAACTCTCCCGTGGTCAACAAATTGAAGGTGAAATTGTGGCAATTACCGATCGCGAACTAACTCTTGATCTGGGCGCCAAATCAGAAGGAACTCTTTCAGCCCGTGAGCTCCCAGAGTCTTTATTAAAAGATTTAAAGCCGGGAGATAAGGTTAAAGCTTATGTAGTCATTCCGGAAAACGAATACGGCCAAATCATTTTATCTTACCAGCAAAAAAGAGATGACAGAGCTAGCTCTTCAAGAGGTTATCCTCAAAGCCGGGGGATTAACTGGCCCAAATTCACCCAGGCTCAAAACCAAAAAAATAAATTACAAGGAATAATAAAAGAAGCTAATAAAGGCGGTTTGATAGTGGAGGTGGATGGATCAAGAGGTTTTATACCCCATTCTCAGCTCGGACTTGAATTACTGGGTAAAGATATGGATGAGCTAATTGGTCAACAAATAAGCGTTTCGGTGATTGAGGTTGATGAAGGCAGCAATAAGTTGGTTTTTTCTCAAAAAGAAGCGGAGTCCGAAGCATTTGATAAGGCAGTTGAAAAATATAAACCTGATGAGATGGTTAAGGGTGAAGTGGTAAATGTATCCGAAGCAGGAGTTACAGTTAAATTAGAAGATGGCATTGAAGGGTTTTTACGGGCTTCTAAAGCAGATACTAAATATGAGACAGGTAAGAGTATGAGTTTTTTGGTGGATAGTATTGATACGCAGCGTAAAAGAATCAATCTGGCTCCATTTGTAACTTCAACAACGGGGCTTATTTACAAGTAATCATTATACCGTTATAATAGTGATACTGGCTAAGGATTATTTTTTGCTTGTTCCCTTAGCGAAAGGAATTATTTCTGTGCGTATAAAAATAATTTTGCGCCTTATTCTGGCGCTTACATTTGCAGTAGTTGCATCCATATTTTCCCAGTTAATCCCGCCTTTTTTTGGATCAGACACCTTTCTTGTCAGGGCTTTTATAACTTTATTTTCAGCTCTAATCGGTTTTGCTATTTTCCCCGATATTGCCGGACCAATCAGGGTTATTACTGTGACTACTGTTAATTTTTTAGTTCACCGGGTTTCATCCGAGGTGATGAATCAACTGCTGAAAATTCCCAGGTTGAGCAATCCTTTAGGTAACCAAGTTCCTCAGCTGGGTTCGGTTGCTTTAACAAAGCCTTTAATTTTAGACACTTCGGCCATAATTGATGGGCGAATTTTGGATATTGCCAAAACCGGCTTTATCTCCGGACTGGTACTCGTGCCTAGATTTGTTCTAACAGAGCTGCAGCAGGTGGCCGATTCATCAGATGATTTAAAAAGACAAAGGGGTAGAAGAGGTTTTGAGATTGTGGAGGGACTTAAAAAAATAAGGGGCATAAGAGTGGAGGTTTGGGATAAGGAGCAGGGTGGTAAGGCAGTTGATGACAAACTGCTTAATTTGGCCAAAGGCCTAAGCGGCAAAATTTTAACTTGTGATTTTAATTTAAATAGAGTTGCTTCGGTTTATAATATCTCTATATTAAATGTTAATGACCTGGCAAATGCCGTTAAAGCGATAAGTCTTCCAGGGGAAGAATTGGAAATTAAAATAGTTCACCTGGGTAAGGATAAGCTCCAGGGAGTAGGTTATTTGGAAGATGGAACCATGGTGGTGATATCAAATGCTGCCGAGCAGATTGGTAAAACTATTAAAGTGGAAGTAACTAAAAATATCCAAACTCCGGCCGGAAGAATGATATTCGGGAAATTAACCTAATTAATCTAATTAACCTAATTTCTAAACAAATCCCAATGACAAAATTACTAATTAAGACATTTAGACATTAAATCATTATTTAGGTCAATTAGTAATTAGTAATTAGAAATTAGAAATTCTATTTATCCACAATCATAAATTCTCTGTGAATTACTAAAAGTATACTCCTTAATTAGCTCATCAAATCAATCTAATCTGTTTATCATATCCTCCATTTAAAACTACAGGACTAGATAAATTCTAAGTAAAAATTCCTATGGGGTAAGTAAAACTTGACAAATAGTTTTTAAGATGGTAATGTAGATTTCATGTTGTTTCCAAAAAGTTTTACAGCCAATTTTAAAAGACCCTTCGGCAGAGTTTATCCCGAGCGTAGTCGAGGGATTCAGGGTAAAGAGAAAAGAATAAAATCTCAAAGAGTAGATGTAATGGCAGAACAGGTGAGAAAGATGTTACAGGCCTCCGACCAGAAAATAATATTGATGGTCAGAGGGTAAAAAAAGAGCATTACTACCGCAGACGGACTCGAATAGCAATGCCCTTTTATTGATTTCGAAAACAACTTCAAGAGCAGATAGAAGTTGCTTTCTATAATTAACATAAGCAAATTTTAGGGGGTTGTCAATACCCCAAAATAGCTTTGATTAGTTAAAATTGGGGACAATATAACCTCAAAAGTGGTAGTTTGTATTGGGAGCTAATCTAGGGCAGGGATTAGTTCCCAATAGAGATTATCATTTTTCAAAAAGAGTACTTGACAAAAGTATAGAGGCGTGAGATATTAGATTAGTCCTCGGATATGTAATTTCCCGTAATACTTAATACTTCATACTTAATACTAATTATGACCAGAGTAACAAAATCGTTTAAACCAAAGAGCACTGAGGATTTTGTGGGAGAACCGGAAAATCAAACTTCTACCTTCCAACCTCAAGATCAATCTTCCAGTTTCTATCGTCCATCATCAAATTCTACCCGCGATGTTCCAACAGAGGAAGTTTCCGGCATACTTGATATCATGCCGGAAGGCCATGGTTTTCTGCGCCCCAAATATATCCCTTCGGATCGAGACGTCTATATTTCTGCCAGCCAAATCCGAAGGTTTTGGCTGCGGCGTGGAGATTTGGTCGAAGGCGCAGCCCGTCCTCCAAAAGAGACTGAGCGGTATTTTGGTCTGCTGCAGGTTAATCAAGTTAACAATGAAGATGCTGAAAAACTGATTTCAGCAGACGGCCGCGCCAAAAAACGCCAGCGTTTCGAAGATTTAACTGCCATTTACCCTAACAAGCACTTAAAACTGGAAACAGGTAAAACCCCTTTAAGTGCCCGGGTGATTGATCTTGTAGCCCCAATCGGTTTTGGCCAGCGGGGCTTAATTGTCTCACCCCCAAAAGCCGGTAAAACTACTATACTTAAAGATATTGCCGAAGGGATTGCCAAAAATCACCCGGATGTAATTTTAATGGCGGTTTTGGTGGGGGAGAGACCTGAGGAAGTAACTGATCTGTCAAGATCAATCAAAGGTGATGTGATTGCTTCTAATTTTGACGAGCCGGCAGAGGAACAAAGCGCTGCGGCGGAAATTGCCCTTGAGCGGGCCAAACGCTTGGTTGAGAGTGGAAAGGATGTAATAATCCTTTTGGACTCTATAACTCGCCTCGGGCGAGCTTACAACCTCTCAGTACCTCCATCCGGTCGGACGCTTTCAGGAGGTTTTGATCCGGTAGCTCTTTATCCTCCAAAGCATTTTTTCGGGGCTGCCAGAAACTGTGAAGAGGGCGGTAGCTTAACAATTATCGGGACTGCTTTAGTTGATACAGGATCCCGTATGGATGATTTGATATATGAGGAGTTTAAGGGAACCGGTAATATGGAGCTTCATCTTGACCGCCGTCTGGCAGAGAGAAGGATTTATCCGGCCATTGATATTGAGGCCTCCGGAACCCGTCAGGAACAACTGCTTTTTGAAGAGGACTATTACAAACAAATGATTATCATGAGAAGAATGATTGGAATTTTAGGGGAAAATGAGAGGACGGAAATTTTCCTTGATAGATTATCTAAAACCGATTCCAATGATGAGTTCCTCAAGAACTTGAAAGACGTTAAGTGAATTTGAGACTAGACGCTCGTCTAACATCAATGTGTTAAAATAGTTCCCAATGAATTCCTTGTCAGATGATTTGCGGGCTCTCCTCCATGCCTTAGTCTGGTATTCCAAACGCAAAGCCATCTATTTTGGCGCCCGTTTTGAGGATTTTAAAAACTTTCTGGTGGAAAAGCTGATGCATGGCCGGGGGATTCATCAGAAAAGATTCTGGCATGGATCTATTATCACCTTGGTTTTAGTTGGTATTTTAACTTCAGGTATTTTTGGAGGACAAAGTATTATTTCAGCCAGCTACCCCGGAATAGGGGGACCGGATCCCCGCTTTGCAACCGCTTTTGAACCCTTTCCGGCAGGTCCAATACTGGAAGGATTCCAGGATCCTCATACCGATGTTTCGGTCAAACCCCGCTCCGAAGCAGTTGAATATGAAGTTGAGTCCGGAGATACCATATCATCTATTGCTGAAAAATTCGGAGTTTCACAAGATACAATCAAATGGGCTAATAATTTGGATAATGTTCATCAGGTTAAACCGGGCCAAACTTTAAAAATTCTTCCTGTTACAGGAGTTTCCCATGTTGTTAAAGAGGGGGACACCCTGGATAAGGTTGCCAAAAAATACTCGGCAGAAGCTCAGGCTATTTTGGATTTTCCTTTTAATGATGTGCCGGATGATTTTTCCCTGAAAGCGGGCCAGCTTTTAATAATTCCTGACGGCAGCCCGCCTGAAGTTAAAGCTCCTGTAAGAGCGCGGCCTCAACCTCAATATCTGGCTCAAGGGCCTCAAAGCCCGGCATTTTCTGCCCCGGGTGGAGCATCATTTATCTGGCCGGCAGGCGGGCAACTGTCACAGTATTTTGCCTGGTATCATCCCGGGATTGACATTGCCAACCGTTCTGCTCCGGGGATTGCCGCTTCAGATGGGGGGAAAGTGGTTTTGGCAGGATGGCCGGATGGAGGGGGTTATGGCAACAGGGTGGTTTTGGATCATGGCAATGGTTACCGGTCTTTATATGCGCATCTTTCCAATGTTTATGTATCAGTAGGAGAAACTATATCAAGAGGGCAGCTACTTGGTCAAATGGGATCAACAGGAAGATCAACAGGTACTCATCTTCATTTTGAAATTCATTACGGGGGAGTAGCAGTTAATCCATTGGCAATTTTGAAATGACGGGCCTGTAGTTCAGTGGTAGAATAGTTCCTCGGCGAGGAAAAGGTCACCGGTTCGAATCCGGTCAGGTCCACTTCGACTACGCTCAGTGCTGTAGCACCCGGGCCGTTAGCACAGTGGTAATGCACTGCATTCGCATTGCGGAGACGGGAGTTCGATTCTCCCACGGTCCACTTAGGGTATTGGGGTTGGGCTGGGTTTTGGTACTGCCGGAGGAGTGGCTATTTTTTCCGGGGGGTTGCCCACATTAACCACTTTAGGCAGTTCCTTGTTTTGCAAAGCGCCTGTAGTTTGTGATGCCGGCGGTTGAATTTCAGAGGCCTGAGCTGAACCTGAGGCAATTCTATTTTTTAAATCATTAAGATAGTCAAAGGCCACTTTATACTCCGGCGAAGGCGGATCAACCAAACTTAAAGCCTTTTCAGCAGCCGCTTGAGCGGTATTTAAATCTCCTTTATCCCGCAGCGCCACTGATAAATTGTAATAACCATTGGCAAAATCAGGCTTTAAATTTACAGAATCGGTGAAAAATCTGATAGCCAGATCATAGTTTCTGATAGCATAATAGGTTCCGCCAACACTAATTCTAAGTAAAGGATTTAAGGGATCCTGGAAAATAGCTCTGCCATAACTGTCTAAAGAAAAGACCAGGGCGTTTTGGGCAACACCGGCAATTTGTCTGTATAAAAGCGCCAGAATTTCCCAATTAACAGCAGAATTAGGGGATAGCGTAGTGGCGGTTCTTCCTTCATTGATTGACTGCTGCAGCAAAACCTGAATATTTTGTTTATCCTGATCGGTTAAAGAGCCGGAAGGGGAGGCCTCGGTCGGACCTTTACTTTGGGCAATGGCATTGGCCAGGGCAAAATTAACCTGGGCCAAATCTACCCTGTAAAGGTCAGCGTAAGGGTTAAGTTTTTCTGCGGCAATCAGCTCGTTATAAGCAACTATGCCCTGATTCTCCGAAACGGCATTTAAAGCGTTTCTGTGATGAAAATCAGCCAAAGCAAATTTGCCGGCAAAAAAGAATCCAAAAAGAGAAAGGGCAATGGCTATAGTTAAAAGTATTGAAGGCAGGGCATCTATCCTGATGGCTTGAGATGAAGAGCGAAGGGAAATATTGCCGGTCAGTCCTAAAAGGACCTCTTTTATACTGCCGGATGAGCGAATCTCGGATGACTCCTCAGATTGATTTGAAATCATAAAGCAGACAAGTAAAATTAATCCTACTACCCAAAGCACCAGGGTTGAAGGATGAAGCGCAAGCAGGATGAAGAAAGTTAATCCCGAAATGGCAAGGCTTAGTTTCTCACCTCGAAGGTGTAACCGCATTTCTTCACCTTCGAGGTGTATTGCCCCGGAGATGGTTTTATATGCGCTGGAAACAAAAAGCGCTGTCAAGGAAACCAGCGCCACAAAGCCGATTCCTCCCAGAGTGGCCAGCACCTGCAAATATTCATTAAAGGCTGAGTCAAACCGCAAGTTCCAAAGTGTTTTAGATGAGTTAATCTCAATTGGTTTATATTTGGTAAAGTCAAAAAGATAAGTCGAAGGCCCCGAACCCCAAAACGGGGAATCGCGAAAGCTTGAGACCGATATTTTCCAGGAATAGGTAAAAGGCAGCTGAATTTCCCGCGGGAACTCCCTGGCTTTAGCATAAAAAGGGTTTTGGGCCCCGCCAACAGGAGGAATAAAGGAAAGTATTGTCACCAGCATTACCAGTCCTAAGGAAACAATCAGACCAATCAGAGCCACAGATCCCATGCGGCTTAAAATCTCACCCGGTTTACTTATGTAGGTTTGCGCAGGAATGCTAAGCAAAACCGGCAAGGCAAAGCCAAAACCTGCCGCCACCCAAACCGGCCAGGAACCTGTTAAAGCTAAAGTTACACCAAAAAAACTTAAGCATATCGAGTTGATGACTTTTTCCAGAGATTTACCTCTTAATATTTTTAAGGTAACAATGGGTGTTAACAGCGCCAGAACCGCCGTAGTGGAAAAGCTTGATCCGCTTGGAGTAAAGTTAGCAGTTTGAACCCAAGGAGGGGGCAGGATTTTTACTCCCCAATAGGCAAGCAAAGACAGTATAGATAAAACTCCTCCTCCCAAAATCAAAAGATTTAAAACCCATTTTGTTTCTCTGGCTCCCTTTAAGCAGTTAACCAGCACAAAATAAAACAGGATATAGGCAACAAGAGCTACCAGAGAAGTGTGAACTTTCAACCCGTTTCCCAAAAGAGAAACAAAAGGAGCCTGGGATAGCACTGTCGAAACAATTGATACTGCCAAAAGCAAAAGCAGAGGCAGGTCAAGCGGGGTTCTGACAAAGGTAACCTTATTATCCAGCGTAAATTTGACAGATAAAAGAATAAACAGCAGTAGAGTAATAATGGTAAGCACCAAAAATTTGGGGGTATCATAAAGATCAGTTGTTGCGTTGGTAAATAAAAACAGGGTAGAGGGGATAACAAGCAGTAATCCAATTTTGTAAACCCAGCCAAAATAGCTGTTGACAGTTTCTTTTAAATCTTTAAATAAACCGGTTATTTCATCCATAAAAATAGATCCTTTTTACAATAGAGATTTTATGTTTTTATTGCAACTAGGATTATATATATCATTGTAGGTCATCTCTTTGCCAATCTTCTTTTAAAAAGGTTTTCTGAATAACCTCCTTCACTAATAAAGGCTTTTTCTAATGCTTGTAGCTGGTGGTCAAGTAAAAAATTAGCCTGGTGAATTAGACAGATAATGGTGTTAGCTCCGGCCTCCGGGTCCGAAAGATAGGTCTTATAAGTCGTATATGTCGTATCGGACTTATACGCAAGCCCGCGTATAACGCGGGCTTGGTCTGATTCTTTCCCCCAAAGCTCAAGGTTGTGCTGGCGAAGATAATCCTCGTAGTCAATTAAGAGTTCTTCTAAACTGGCCCGAGCAACTCCAACCAGCTTAATCTCGGTCTTTTTGGAAGTTGCCGAAGCTTGCGATCCTTCTGCAATATTCTGCCTGCCGGATCGGGCGGCCTGAACCATTTGGTCCTTAGTCCGGGAAAATCGGTCAATATACAATCGGACGAATTCGACTGATAGGTCGTATATGAGGGTAGTAGTTTGATAGGACTTGAGGTTTCTGTAACCGCCGTGTTTTTTCATAATGAGCTGATTTTTTTCTCCTGTCCAATGATTAGATAATCAAACTGAATGTCAACTGTTTCCGGATGCGCAAACTTCACCTTAAATGACGAATTGGTCTTATCTGTCCCATAGGTCTTATCAGTAACCCCCAAAGTTTGCAGTAGAGGAGTATGGGAGGTAACCAAAATTATGGAATTTTCCTCAACATATGGATTTTCAATGGTAATTTCTGTCTCGCCTGCCAAAATCTTACCTGATCCTGCAGACTTTCCTTCATTAATCTTAAACTCATCAGCAATCACAGTTGTAGCTTTAATATTTCCTTCCTTATCAACAGTCACTTTTCTATTAAATATATCCAGCTTTTCAGCTAAAAGTTCATTTTGAATATGGAGAGTACCTATGGAAGATATAGAAGAACCTGTTAATGATAATGTTCCATCAACTGTTAAAGCCCCGGCAATTAAGGTATTAGATAAGGTAGTTTCCCCGTATACTTTAAAATTATCCTGGATCTCTGCTTGGTATGCAGTAAGCATACCTGAGACAGTTGCCTCTGATGTAACTTTCAGATTAGCCAGTGTGGCAGAACCGCTAGCTATTAAAATATCTGGCGGGGTGAGTTTGTCCACCTCGAAGGGTCCTACGGACGGGTCTCCAGTGGAGACCCCGGGGGGCTCTGTTCCGACGGAGTCGGCGTGTTCCTCCTTCGAGGTGAGCTCAGCTGATGGGGTAGCAGAGCTGGTTGCTTCTGCCAGAATAGCAGATGAAGTAGCTTCCAGCTTTTTAATTCTATCTTCAAGGGAAGCTATTTTACCTGTTAAATCATAATAAGTAGAGGAGGTATTAGATGCCAGATTGTTATTATCAGTTAGAGATGCGGAAGCTGAGGCAACTGATGAATCAAGTGTCAGTTGAGCTGTTTTTATCTTTGGAGCTATCAAATTCCCTTCATTATCCAGTGATAATGATGCCAGGAAATTCCCAGGATCAGCAAAGGAAACATTCACAAATACCAGTATCTTGCCAATTTTCAATTTACAATTTTCAATTTTCAATGAATTTTCAATGTTACAATTTTCATTTCCGAAGGATTCCAGTGCCTTACCAACTACTTGACCTGGTCTGGTTGCTTTCATGGCTACACCCGGAGTAGAGGAGCTTGTCAGATAATCTCCCACCCCAATCGCCCCATTTTCAGTACTTACCTTGACAGGTACTCTTCCAGCCAAAGCCACAGCCCTACCTTGGGTATTTCCGGATAATATTACTCCGGGCTGGCTTGATATAATTCCTACTAAGTTTTCATCATATGGTTTTTGGGATTTTTCCACAGTTGGGCTCAAAGCAGAAGATGAAGAAGCAACGGAAACTACATCAGCAGCCTCAATACTTTCATCTGAAACAGGGTAATCTTCAGATACATCAAATGCCCCGGACTCGCTCGTAATAGTCCCAGCCAGTTTGGCAGAACCTGAAGCATCAATAGAGAAAATACTGGCTCCTAAAGAGTTTTTAATGGTAAATGTATCAGGTACTTGGATAGTAGTATTACCATTTATATATGTATTGTGGGCTACTATATTATTAGCCAGGAAATTATGAGTATTTGCAATCTGCAAATCATAGGTTTGTTTACGGCCTGCACCTTTAATAGATATAATCTTTTCCCATCCATCCTCTGTTGCAATAAACTGACCTGTTTTTAAGTCTTTAACCTTGATCCATTCTGTCTTCTGTGATATGTTAAGATTTGTGAAAATAGATCCTGTCTGGTTAATTACATTATCTGATTTGTTTATTAATTTATCTGCCGGTTGGTTTGGAATTGCGATCATTGCTCCATTTACCAATCCCAAACCTAAGTTGAAGTGGTGGGAGTTGACAGCCAGCATATTGTTTGGTATTGTGACATTGTTATTCTCATTTATGTTAAGGAATACGGATGGTTTCCTGTAGTTTCTATCCATTTACCTGATTCTGTTTCCAGCTTAAACACTTCCTGTATGCCCATATCTTTTGTTTTTTCAACTCTATTCCACTCAAATTCTCCTGTTTTCTCATTTAAGGATAAAACTTCATCCCCGGGCATAATATCCTCAACCGGAATATCCTCATATTCCACGTTTTTGTTTCTTTTAATATCAACAATCTTTTCAAAATCATTGCCCAGTTTAATTGTATCTCCTACTTTAAGACTTGATATTGTTACTGTTTCTGTGCTAACTTTAAAGTTAATGAGATTTGTGCTTGAACTCTCTTCCGCCCAGCTAAAGGTATTTTCAGCAGTCTGTTCAAATTTAGTAGCCGGTTGGACAGCAGCCATGTTTGTTACCCGGGACGCTTTAGTATTGACAGGGAATATTTTACTTGCTATACTGTTTTGGTATCTGGCTGTAAAAGCAGAAAAGGAATTGGAAAAATCATGATTGACCTGACTCCTACCATCACTCAAGCTCAAATTGCTTTTGCCCTGGTTGTTATTGCCTTGGCTGTGGTTTGGTATGTCTTGGGTAAAAAGCCACTGCGATCCGGAAAGCATACTGCTTAAAGTGTCAACCTGATCATTTCCTAAAGCTGTTAATACTTCTCCTCCCTCAAAGGTAATCTCATATTCATCATCTGTACCCTTGCGTCTCCTCCTTATCCTGGTTCCCAAAGCCACACACTGGCCCTCTACATGAAGCCTGGCCAGGGGATTGCTCGTCCCCACCCCGAGATTACCTGATACATTCAGTGCTTGCGCATGAACGTCGCCTGCAACATCAAGTTTTGCCAGAGGACTGGTAGTGCCAATTCCCACGTTACCCAACGAACTCAGCGTCAAGGTATTAGTCAAAGTAGCCAGCTCCGATTTAATCGGAGCCAGTTGGGCTGATTGGGAGGCTACTTTATCATTTAATTCAAATAAATATAACTGCTGTTGTTCCTGTCCCTGCCACAACCTTGATATCATAGCTCCCAAACTTCTTTCTTTTTCAAAATCAGCCCGCAGTGGCATCCAGGGTAAATGCCTTTCCTCCTTGGCAGTTTCATATGTTTCATCAAATGAATAAAGCCTTTGTCCTCTGTAATATGGATCATCGGGTTTGGCCTGTCCATCAAAATATAAATCAAAAGCCCAGTCAGTAAGAAGCACATTATCATCATAAACAGCTGTAGCATTCAGGGTACCCGTACCCTTGTTACCACCTGTTGGGGCACCTATAGTGACACCGCCGTTGCTGTAGATTCTCATGCGTTCTCCCGAGGCGCCATTTAACATCGTGCCGAAGAAGAGCTCCGCATCTTCTAAATCGGCCGTGCGGTCGGTGAATTCAGCCCCTATGTTTGCCCAGAGACCTGTCCCACCCCCATCGGCAGTTCCTTCAAAAAACAACGTGGCGCGGTTACTGGTCGTCGTATTCGTATTCCTCAAGATAAGGGCTTGGCTCCCTGGAATATCCGTGCCGGCATCTGTAATTCTGACCTCAAGCGGCCCCCCTGGACTCGCCGTCCCAATGCCGACGTTGCCTCCGGCCGGATTTAAGGATAAATCATAATTAGTGCCGGAGGTATTTCCGGCCTGGATAACTCCATAATTATCAGTAGTATCTATACCCAGTACTAACTTCTTTTGTAATCCTGTGGCTGATCCTCCTGTAATACTAAATTGACTTCCTCCTGCTCCCAAAAGTGAAGCATTAGAACCTACTATATTAATATCTGATGATATTTGAGTTAACCTGTCAGGACTGGTAAACCCAATCCCAACATTCCCTGATATATAGGTATTATGGGCAACAATATCATTGGCCAGGAAATTATGAGTATTGGCTATTTGTAAATCATAGGTTTGCTTCCTTCCTGCTAATTTAATTGATTTAATTTTTTCCCATCCATCCTCTGTAGCAATAAACTGATTCTTTTTAAGTTGACATACCTTGATCCAGTTAGCAAATTTTGTCTGTGGTATACTAAATGAA
Organism: Microgenomates group bacterium Gr01-1014_7; assembly: GCA_007376405.1. Lineage (GTDB taxonomy): Bacteria > Patescibacteriota > Microgenomatia > Daviesbacterales > UBA10151 > VMGD01. The sequence continues at coordinate 1,562 of VMGD01000021.1, read as the reverse complement.
ATGGACCAATTTTTCCTATCTTCCATGGCTGACTGGTTGATCAATTTGTCTGCCGGTTGGTTCGCCGCTACATTTGTGATACCTGCTGTAAATAAAAGATCTTCAAAAACTATTGTGTTGACAGGTAATTTAATACTTGCTATACTTTGTTTAATGTTTGCTATCCAGTTGAAAAGATTTACAGGAGTATTATGAGCAAGAAATTGTCTGATTTGATTGTAGATATAAATGTTAGGGCTCAAATTGCCTTTGCCCTGATCTTGATTGCCTTTCTGTTGTTTTTTATTGCCTTCTACAAATAATAACTCTTTTTTTAATACCAGATACGGGTGGTTCCCTGTAGTTTCTATCCATTTACCTCCTTCTGTTTCAAGTTTATATACGGTACTTCTTCCCATTCACCCTTTTTATTTTTTCTCCTTCTCCTAATCCTGGTCCCCTTAGCCACACACTGGCCAACTACATGCAGAGCCTGAAGAGGGGAGGTGGTTCCTATTCCTACATTACCTGATACAGCCAGACCTGAAGTTGGAGCAGTAACACCCAAATATCCAATTAAACCTGCTCCCAGGGTGCCGGTAGAATCCACTCCTAATGTCCCAGTAATCCTGGCATTACCCCAGACATCAAGTAAGTTATTTGAGGTAGTTGCCCCAATCCCCACATTCCCATCCACAAACAGTCCATTAGCTGGAGCAGCTATTCCCTGCCTTATCCCTCCAATATGGGCAGATCCTGCTACAGACAGGGTAGAGTTTGCTGTAGTTGTACCTATCCCTACATTACCAGATACAGCCAGGCCATTGGAAATAGTTGCAGCTCCTCCTGTAAAAGCAGCCCCTATATTTAACCCGCTATTAATATAGGTATTATGAGCCACTATATTATTGGCTAAGAAATTGTGAGTATTTGATATTTGTAAATCATAAGTTTGTTTTCTTCCTGCATTATCAATATTTACAATCTTTTCCCAACCATCTTGGGTGGCAATATACTGTCCAAGTTTGAGTTGGGAAACCTTGACCCATTTGATTGAAAAGAGGTCGGTATTTTGAGATAATAAACCTTGCGTGGGCCCGCCAGGTTCGGGAACCGGATCTAAGAATTCTGGTCTCACGGGTTCAATTCCCGTCGGGTCCACGCCTTTTTGATTATTGACATTATCACTATTTTGTGGTATATTAATATCTATTCTTAGGTCCGGCTCATTGGTATTAGCGAATCTGGTCAGACCACTAGTGTCTGGAGAACCGTCCGCAAGGGCGGTTTTTTGAAGGGAATTTTGTATTTTAACCAAATATGGATGATTCCCTGTAGTCTCAATCCATTTTCCTGACTCAGTTTCCAGCCTGAATACTGCCTGTATCCCCATATCCATGGTCTTTTCCACCTTGTTCCACTCCCATTTTCCTGTTTGGTCATTCAAAGAAAGTATCTCATCATCAGGTCTAATATCTTCAACAGGTACTTCTTCCCATTCACCCTTTTTATTTTTTCTCCTTCTCCTAATCCTGGTCCCCTTAGCCACACACTGGCCAACTACATGCAGAGCCTGAAGAGGG
>VMGD01000020.1 GCA_007376405.1 Microgenomates group bacterium Gr01-1014_7 | reverse complement strand
GATACCATCATGCTCTGCATTACCAGACACCGGCAAGCTATGTTCAAACATTCCAAGAGGAAGGGAGGTATACCGTTCTCTAGGTATATGGCCAAGACATGAATTTGACAAATTAGGCAAAAAGTGAGATAATTACTAGAGGATAAATCATCCTGCCTATGTTACAACCCGATCGTCTGGTTCCACACGAAATAGTAGCCTCAAATGCAGATAAAGCTCCCAGTGAAGAAGAATTTAGGAAAGCAGGCGAGGAGTTTAGTCTGGATAATGCCAGATTTAGAAGAGGCTGGGGTCCAAAAATAATTAAAGGAGCTGTAGGAGGTATATTGTTGTTACCTACTATGTCTGGTGTACCGGCCTTAGATGTTTCCGGATCCCAGATTCAAGGTCCTGACCAGGGTATAGATTCGTTATTTCCTCATTCAAATATAATTCAAGATTTGGTAGATTCGCATAGCTTAGTTGTAGCGGCTTCAGTAGGACATGAATTTGTTACTGATTCAGGACTAAAAATACCAAATCTGGGTCTTAATTTAGCCCCTGAAACTCAAATTCGCACTGGGGTTATGCTGGAAGGCGCAACCGGATTAGATCCATTTTTCTTCACTCAAGATGGTATATCTTACAGAGTTGATAATTCCGCTTCCGTCGGAATTGGCGAGAATGAAGGTAAGGTGAGGCGCACCACAACACTAACTATAAGGAATCTTAGCAATGGGCGTGAAAGATATGTTCAAGCAAGGGCTTCATTATTTAATCCTGTTGATTATGGTTATAGAGAAGGTGAATCAATTGATGCATTGGGGGTGGGTGCATTCCTTGTTGATGCTCAACGGGATAGAATTTATTTATTGGGTTCGGTTTTGAGGAATTTACAGATAGCGCCTCGCGGAGAATATATTCCTTTTGCGATTTATTTGCCCCTTTCTCGTTTAGAAGATTTCTCAACCCAAAGACGGTTTGATTTTAATTCAACCTTTACTTCAGAAGTCCCACTGGGATACTACCATTATTTTAGAGAGGTTCAAGAGAATAGTGGAATTTGGCTTGAAACGAGACTTTTAGTAGGGATAGGGGGTGTTATTATGCGTGAACCAATGTACAGAGTACGAATTGGGAATGATGGTGATCCAATTCCTCCAATAGTTAGGGCTGCAGATATTCCAAGGCCTACAGAAAGTCCTACCCCTGAACCGCTTATGACTGTTGGAGGAAGAGACTTTATGATAAAAATGATTTCTTCAGGAATCCGTTTTGATTGGACAAGTGGTAACAGAGAAACACTTGATCTTTTGGCACGTTTTGCTTCAGGTGAAACTACTATACTCCCGCCAGTGCCGGTAACTCCAAATTCACCCATGAGCTCTATTGATACCAGCCCAAGGCCGGGAGGACTTAACTGTTATGCGCTTATTCCTGTTAGAGAGCAACCCCTCGGAATATCAAATGTTTATTGTACCTTTCCTTTTATAAGGTCAGCTACTGGAGCACCACAGGAGTTTTCTATGCGCTTTACAGGATCAAATTCTGCAGAACTTTCATGGCAAAGAGGAGGACCGGAGGTTACAGATTATGTGGTGATACCTGTTGGAGGAGGGGATCCTTTTATAGTTCCTGCTGCTCAAAATAGAGTCCCTGTTAATTTCAGCGGGGCAAGAGGTTATATTGTAGTTGCGAGAAATTCCAGGGGGGAAGTTCTAGGGAATACGGATATACTTTTTGGTATCACAAACATATCAACTCTTGAAAGTTCCAATTCACATAGAAAATAAAGTTAATTTGGTTGAATTTCCGTAGCTTTACAAACAGTAGTTTGATTACCGCTTCTGCACAGTTGATTGCTATCCTGAACATAAACTCTTGTATCCATAACATTGCTGCCAAACCGTTCATCAAAAAAAACATACCAGCCTGCAGTGTTAGTGTTTGGTGTTCTAGGAAGAAGGGGAGCTACACTTACGTTACCACCAAGAATTGGTTCAAGATTTAAAGGAGCTTGTCTAGTAGATATGGGGATATCATTTACAAATGGTACATTGTCAATATATTTAAGTGTGAAACTTTGACCATCGGGAGGCACAAATTCAACTTGGAATTTCCTAATTGTTTGAGACGAACTGGGATTTGCACTAAGAACAACATTCACTGGGTTATTCCAATTACTGCCTCCTTGATCAGTAGTTCTTCCGGAAGTTCTAGCGGCTCCGTTTTGGAAGTCTGAAGATGGATTAAAGTTAGTTATACTCAAAGAGACGTTTGTTGGTGGCTGGCAGGAAGGGGTGGTGACTGTGACATAATATGGATTATTACTTGGCCAGGTTGGCTGGCCGGTGGAATTATAAGCGCCAACTGTATAGTAATAAATAGCGCTATTTTCAACTGCCGCAGTATCAGTGTAAGATAAGACTCCTGCAGGAAGTCCGGTGGGTGTTAGGTATTCCCATGTATCACTACCTGGTCTTATCCTGTAAACCTGATAAGTTTGAGCCCCGGCTGAAGCTGTCCAGGTTATCGGGCCTACCTGGGGAGCAGGAACCCCTTGCTGACAGGAAGCAGCAACAGGTTGGCTAATGGTAAATTCACCGGCAGCAGGCGGAGCATAATAGAACAATCCTGCATTACAGTTATTCGCTTCACCAATAGATTCCGGGACCAAGTTTCCTACGTCAGCACAAACCACAAAAACATGCAGGCCGGGGGGGATATTTGATATAGCAGGCCAGCTTACGGGAACAAAAGGACTGGATGTAATTGTACCGGCTAAACTGTATAGGATGTGAGGTATCGCCTGAACTGGTTGAGGTTGCCCAGGAAAGGGTATGGTCCAGGTAGGATTGAAATTTTGGGGGTCTACGTTATAAGCAATAGCCATTTGTGCGGCTGATGCTATTCCGACATCGCTTCCTCCTATATTATAAACCCATCCGCCAGGCGTGAAGGAATTTGTGGTAAGCCGTGTCAGGTTTGATAAGTCCCGCAATAGATGGGGAAAGACTAGATTGGGAATGATTTGACCATTTACGGTGGGCAGTGGCACCAGGTCAGGGAATTGGGGGAGAGGGGTTGGGGTAGGGGTTGGGGTAGGGATGGGGGTAACAGTTGTACGGGGTGCAGGGGTAGGAGTAGGGATTCTGAAAGGAGGAGGGGGGCAGCCTGGGCGGCCTGGGCAGAGTGAGGGTGGTGGCGTGCACTGTGGAGGTAGAGGGCAACCTGGAGGCTGAAGGCAACCTGTAGGACTACATTGTTGGCCTCGAGGCGCACGCCAGTAGAAAGTTAAACAGCCGATGGTGTTAGGGCCCGAAAGAGTTACGTTGATTGAGTTACTAGGTGGATTAATAGGGTTACCATAACAATCTTCAACCCTTTCTATTGTATTGCCCGGTAAATTACTGGTTACAGTATACGGATGCTGTTCCGACGGAGCAAGGCACCTATTGTGCCAGTCCACATTATAAATCGTTCTGCAGTTGTCGGTGCCTATTCTAATAGATCTATCTTCCGTGAAATTTCCTCTATCGTCAAAATACGGGCCTATAACAGATATCCCAGAGGAGTTTCCCGGAACATTGTTAATCAATAATTCCGCCGCTGAAGCTTTGTTGGGGTTTGCCAGTAAAAAAAACATTGCGCTCAGTAAAATTAAAAATTGCAGTATATTTTTTTTCATTGTATGCCTCCCGGAGGTAGGCTTCTCAAAGCAGCTTCAATTGCCGCGCGGATCTGGTCATCAATTGAAACAATCGGCGGTCCGTTTACAGTAAGGGTTACAGATTTTGGAGAAGAGGTTCCTGCAGCATTGGAACATACAATGGTGTATGTATAAGTCCAGGGGCCATACAGCTGTCCGGTACCCTCTGTTCCTCCTGAAATAGACTTATTCCCTGACCATTGGCCTGAAGCGCTACAGGAAGTTGGGTTATTGCTGGTAGTCCAGGAAAGAGTGGCTGATTGACTATTATCTATAGTAACCGGACCATTTGAGTTATTAACTTTTAAATCTACGCTAGGAGCAATGATACATGTATTACCACTGCAAACTCCTGTACAGTTGGCTGAATAATTATATGTACTACACTGTCCATCACGTAAAGTTCCACCGGTAGTCCTGCATGCCGGAGGTTCCTGTCTGGCAGGATTGTTTGCCGGACAAGTAGTCTGTCCACAGGAACCATTGGAAACATATTGGGTGTCAGTATGACAGGAGCTTGGGCAGGATTGAGCGGCAGGAGCATTTGGTCCGCAGACTCTTGTTTTACTGCATGATGTTCCGTCATATTTATACTGGGTATCAGTATGACAGGATGAAGGACAACTTTCTGCCGCAGGTTGATTCGCTGCACAAAGATATGTCCCTCCTGATCCATCAGGAAGATACTGGTTATCAGTATGGCAGGAAGTTGGGCATGCCTCACGGGGAGTATATACATATATTGGTACTGATTTAGTAACAGAACCTGCTTGATTGGAACAGGTAATGGTAAAGGTATAGGTTGTTGGTCCGATAAGAGCTCCTGCAATTTCCAGACCTCCTGATGTGGATTTTGCTCCTGTCCATACACTTCTGGTACTTGAAGCATTACATGAAGTAGGGCTGTTGGTTGTGCCCCATGTGACTATTACATTATTACCATTGGGTATAGCTCCGGGTGCTGTTGAGAAGTTAACATTCAAATCAACAGTAGGCGCTACTATACATGTATTACCACTACAAACTCCTGAACAGTTGGCAGAGTAGTTATAGGTAGAGCACTTGCCGTCATTTAAAGTCCCGCCACTGGTTCTGCACGCGGGAGGTTCCACTCTCGCGGGTGCATTTGCCGGACAGGAATGGGTTCCACCTGTTCCATCCGGAAAGTTTTGATTATCTGTATGGCAAGTGGTTGGACATTCCTGGCGGGGCGCATTTACATTAACAGAATTTGAACATTCAACAGTTTTGCTTTGTGCTACTGAATTTACAGTCACACGTCCTCTTTTTACTCCGGCAGTTGTGTAATTCTTGCCGATTGGGTTGGCATTTCCGGATAAATTATCATCGCCTGACCAAATGAAAGTATAACCACCGGTACCACCGGAAGCAGTAGCACTCCAGGTGACATTTTGTCCGGTTGTGATTGTTGTTGGGGAAACAGAACAGGAGGCCTCGAGTTGAGTGCATTGACCATTATTACAGGCATATCCGCCGGAACAGTTATTAACAGTGCAGGATTGTGCGCCGGTTACTCTGGTGCAGAGATTATATAATGAACTGGCAGTAAAGGTACAGGTTTGCGTGCCGTTGTTGGTGCTGCAACTGTTACTTTGTGTGGTAGTACACGCAGTACAGTTTATTCCTCCCCGGTTACACTTAGGATAGTTTGGTTTAAAGAAGATGTAGTCAAAATTTGATCCACTGGAGTTATAACAGGTTAACATATACATATACCATTTGTTAGGATCCGTATAATTACCCCCAACATTTTGACTGCCGCCACTAACTGATTTGCTTCCTGACCACTCGCCTGAAGCAGTACAATTGCTTGCATTTTGGGTTGACCAACGCAGAGGAACTATCTCCCAGGCGTTTCCAGTGCCTGCGCCTCCAACAAAATCTTTGCCATTGTTACTTCCCTGACTGGTTGAGTCTATCCACACATCTATTAGCGGAACATCAGGCAGACTTTTTATATTAAACTGAATTTGATCATAAGCACTTCCGTATTGATTTGAACACTGAATCTGGACATAATAAATACCTGGAGTGGAAATATTGCCTAGAGGGACATTGCGATAACTGACATTTGTCAACAGGGAATAATACGAACGAATAGATCCGTTTAAATTTGTCACCGTACAGTTGCTTGGGTTGCCTGTTGTTGTCCAGGAAAGCTCGTAAACTGATATATCACCGGTTACAGGATATATGGTTGGACCCTGGGCTGTGGGCGTACGCGTCTGCGTAAACAGCCTACCTGCACCGTCTATTTTTAAATCTACTGTTGGCGGACCAGGAACAATAGTAGGATCCCAATTATTAAATGTTACTTCTCCTCCTGATGCGTAATAATAGTAAATTTGTGGAGGATAATAATAGTTTGGATCTTCATCCGGGTTATTGAGCGCGACAAAATTTTCTCTCAAACCGCCATAATAATAGCTTCCGTCTGCCAGGTAGGTATCACCAGACGAGTTAAATTTAACTCCATTTACAGTGATATAATCCAATCGGAAGTTGTGGTAATCATTGTCGGGGTTTGTAAATACAATTTTAGGTTTGAATTGAAAACTATTGTTCATAGTAAAGCTAAATATTTGGGGAGAGGTGTTTGTTACTTCAAATTGTTGGCCCAGATAATTATCTCCGTCATAAACTTTCAGTATTGGATTGCTGCCATAGATTTTCCAGGCGCGGATTTCAACATTATAAGTTTCTGCATAAGCAGGTTGGACTGTGAAGAATAAAGCAGTCAGGAGAAAAAAGAAGACCATTATTCCCTTAATACTTAATACATAATACTTAATACTAATCCTGGGCATACTTTAAGATTAGAATGAATGATTGGAGAATGTCAACCCTTCGATTGCACTCAGGGTTGATACTGAGTTTATCGAATGTATCAAGGTTTTGCAGCAGGTTTAGGTGGGGGAGGAAGGTATGAGACAGATACTATCTGATATTTACCATCAATGAGTTCAAGCATAACCAAAGCCTGTTTGTCCGTGTCAATGGATTTTAGATCGGATGAGGCCGATGCCTGAGAAGAAGAACCTGTGAATTTATAGATAACAGCCTTGGAGGATACAGAGAAGGTATCTGTGTTGCCTGAATCATCCTTGACAGATAATTCTGATCCGTCTACTTTAGTGATTATCCCCTGAAAAGTGGCTGTTTGGGATTTAAAAATAGGGTTTTTGGCAACCGATTGGTTACCAGTGGTAATTTGAGGAAGCCCGGTTTTGGTAGAACCGGCCGAACCAAATAAAAAGCCTGCCACTGCGGCAACTACAACCAAGATAACAGTAACCAGATATTTACTACTCATTATTTTATTATGGTAAAATCTTAAGTCCAATGTCAAGTATGCAAAATGAACTTAAACTAAATGCCAGGCAGTTAAGAAAGGGTTTAGGGTTTAGGGTACAGGGTATAGTGAAAAAACAGGAAATATATATAATTCTGGATAATGTTTTAGATACATATAATATAGGCAGTATTTTTAGGTTGGCAGATGCGGTGGCAGCTAAAAAAATTTATCTTTGCGGAGACAGCGAAACTCCGCCTAATCATAGAATTAAAAAAGCCTCTATTAATACAACGGAAGTGGTGGAATGGGCTTATAAAGAAGCAGCCCTTGAAGCAATTAACGATATACGATTAGCGATAACCGATATACAAGTTATTGCAGTAGAACAGAGTAAAAAAAGCGTTCCTTATGATAAGTTTGAATATAAACTGCCAGTATGTTTGGTGGTCGGACATGAAACAAATGGGGTGTCAAAAGAGGTGCTTAAAATGGCAGATGCAATAGTTGAAATCCCCATGTTTGGGGTTAATAAAAGCCTGAATGTGATGGTAAGTCTGGGGATCGTGCTTTATGAGGTGATTGAGAAAAGCAATTAACTTGTAATGAACTTCAGATAGTTTTCCCTGTTAATCGTGGTAAAGTCGGCATTTGGATAAGTAGTTAGCCAGCTGCGGGGCGGACGCACCTTTTTGGGCGACCATTTGATTTCTATGCCATACAGTTTTCCGGCTCGCTCTTCCACCAGGTCAATTTCCTGCCGGTCGTGTGTCCGCCAAAAGTAGATGTTGCTGCTTATGTGTTGATAATCACGTTTTTTCATCCGCTCGATAAAAATATAGTTTTCCCATAATTGCCCGGCATCGGAGCGTACCTCGAGCGGATTGAAGTTATTAATAAGCGTGTTGCGGATACCGTTGTCCCAAAAGTAATAACGGCAGGTTTTCGTCAACTCCGTGCGCAGATTGCGGCGGAAGCCGGAAACGCGCAGGATAATGAATGTTTTTTCCAGCAGGTCCAAATACCTTTCCACTGTAGCCAGGTTGATGTTTAGCAGGTTGGATAGCTCGGTGAGTGAAACCTGGCTGCCAATCTGTAATGCCAACGCTTTGGCAAGTTGAACTATCTTTGACGGTTTTTTTACTCCTTCAAGCATAAACACATCTTTGAATAATGCCCCGTCCACGATAGATTCCAACACTGTTTGCTTATCACGGTTGCCCTGCGCGGTGATCGCTTCGGGATAGGAACCGTAGATGAGGCGTGATTCTAGTTTTAGCTTGCTTTCAAGTGGGGTTTCCGCGGGCGATAGTTCCAGCTGGGCGATAGGGTAGAGCGTGTACTGCCATTTGCGTCCTACCAGCGGCTCGCCAACCTGGTTAGCCAAATCAAACGACGAGGAGCCGGTAGCAATAATACGAATACCGGTAATACTGTCGACCAAAATTTTTAAGTTTAGGCCAATTTGGTCCACGCACTGGGCTTCGTCAATGATGACAGCCTTAAAACTGCCAATGCCGTTCTTAAGTTTTTCCAGTGACCGGGAAGATAGCCACTCTGCAGTGTCCAGGTTCTCTCCGTTGAGCCAGAGAGTTGGCTCCTTGATTTTCCCGGAGAGCTGATGGAGCAGGGTGGTTTTACCCACCCGGCGCGGGCCATAAATCACCACTACCTTGTTTGGTTGAAAATGGCTAAGTATATCTTTTTCGAGATATCTTGCTATTGGAATTTGTATATTTTTGTCTATCATAATGGACAAAGTATATATAATTTGATGGGTTTTGTCAATACTTCAACTTTGAATCAGGGTGTAGCCTATCTTTTTATGGCTCTCAATAATATAGCCCTGGTTTTGAATAAATGGGTGCTTGCGCAGCCTGTAAATTAAGGCATCAAGCGCCCAGTCAGAACCTTCGCCGTTTGGCCACAAAGCATTAAAAATTTCTTCTTTGCCCACAATTTTTCCCATGTTATTTCTCAGTAGTCTAAAAAGTTTTGCTTCTTTAGGCGGAAGTTTAATATTTAAGTTGGCTTTAATATAATCTGCCAGCAGGGGAGTAAAAAGCTTATTATCTTTTATCATTCCTACGCCAAGCAAATAATCATCAATGTCTTCTACTCTCTTGCCTAAAGCAAGTTTTTGAACCTGTTTTTTTTGCTGGTAATCCAAATAATCAATCAAGCCTTTCATCTGCAGTTTAACAAATTGGTCCAAAATAAACTGTTCTTTTTGGGAATTTAAAAGTATTTTTAGAAGCTGGTAATGCCCGCCGGAAAGCTTAATCAGCTCATCAAGCTTTAATGAAGCCTGAGTCGGTTCAGGGTCGATTTTCAGTAATTTTTTTAAGTCCTCTGCAGAATATGGTTTAAAATAAAGATATTTGGAATAAAAAGTTAAGTTTCCTCCGGTAACAGCATCAGGAGAAAGCTCGGATAATGGTTTAATTGATGTAAAAATGAGCACAATTTTACCCGGATTAATGGTAGTTAGGCTTTGCAGATTGGATAAAAAATTAGCGTCGAATTCTTTCCCCAACTGATCAAAACGGCTGAAAATTACCACTATTTTGTTATTTTTTTGGGAAAGCTCCAAAAGTTTTTCTTTACTTTCCAGAAAAAGATCTTCATCAGATTTACCGGCAGTTTTTCCACCCAACTCCGTTAAAAACAGTTTGTAAAACTCATGTAAAGTTAAACTGGGCAGGGAGTACAAATCAATATGGATAAAGAAAGTAAATTCCTGGCAGGCCAGGTATTTTAAAAAATAAGAAGCTCCCACCCCGGGCATGGACATGGCAATAAAAGAAGTAGAAGCGTCTATCAGCTTCTTGAAGTCTGCCAGCTTTTCTTTGGCAAAATCCTTGCCCAATTCTTTTTCCTTAAAATTGTATCGGCTATTTAGCTTCATATACGTCAGAATTATATCAGGATGATATCAAGCAGTCAAGAATCTCATAGTATAAGATAGTTCGCAGGAGGTGATATACCTATGACAGAAATAAGTTATGAAAGTCCATATTATGTAACGGCAGGTGGAACTAAACCGGCTAAACCGATTCAAGATGAATATCATCCAGTAATACCTCCTATTCAGACAAATGTTGTTGTAAATAGCGTCGTGCCAAATGGGTATAAAACAGATGTTGCAGGTTATGACTGCACTCAAGCAAAAGGAGGGCCTCATTAAGGGGAGAATTGAAGCTGGATGGGTCAGGATTTTGTCAGGATAAAATCAAGCACTTACGCCTCGCTCAGTGTAAACTGGCTAGTAGAAAGGAAAACATGAGTATTGAAGGTGGACCATCAGGTGCAGTAGGCGTGGTAAGCGTAGGATTTGGAAGCGTTAATGAAGGACCGGTCAGAGGGTCCTTGGAAGGATTTAGACCTATGAATATATCTGATATATCAACAATTGATAAAGGAGGAACGATTGCTCCGCTGGGGGAAATAGTTTTTAATGCTCCTGCGACTACGCCGCCTCAGGACGGAGAAGGTTTAGGGGCTCCTGTCTGGAAGGTACCGGAGTCTGCAATCGTGCCTTCGGCCGTATTACAGGTAGAACCGGTAATTTTGCCGGGTGTTGTGGGGGATCAAAGTACGAGTATTCATCCACACCTTGGGATGAGAAGAGTAGTTAGACAAACCGAAGCTGTTTATGCACCAGCTATTGAACAGCAACTGTTTGAAGAAGTTGCAGAAGAGGAAGTTATAACAGAAAACAATGTTGATGAACAAAATATGAGAATAACTCAGGAAGAGGAAATAATTAAGGTAGAAAAATCTTATTTGGTAGATCAGCCTGTTTTGGCGCAAGTACTGTCTGAAGCTGATCAGGCTGTTGAAAAAGCCGAAGCTGAGGCTGAAAGATTAGGTTTGGGCAGGAAGATTCTGGGTTACTTGGTGGCCAGATTCATGCCTGATCAGCATCCCGGGAATACCGGAGGAGCGGTTAAGGATGGTATTGATGGGACTATTCCCGCCAGAAAAGAGTCTATCGAGGCAAAGGAGGCATTTGCTTCCAGGAAAGAAGTGGAGGCGAAAGTTTTGGAAATTAGGCCGGTTACCATTGGAGAGAATGGTGAGCAGGCAAGTCAGGGAGAGGTTCGAACCACTTTTCGGGAACATATTGTTAAACCTCTAAAGCCCAGGAAGATTTTTGAGAAGAGAGTAATTAGAAGGCAAATATTAGCTGAAAAGGCAGGGCAAAGGGTGATTTACGAGGAGATTAAACCGGAGGTTGCGGAACCAACTATAGAAGACAACCCGGATCTGGCAGAAGCCCTTTTACCAAAAGCTGCATGAGATACGGTATTGACTTGAAAAGATTATTGTGAGTAAATAATAATATGGAAGCAACTGGTGAACAAGGAGGAACTATTCAACGAGAGGTAACGGTTGTAGAAACGCCACCGATCGAGCAGAGAACTCGGGCAGAAATATTAGCCGAAGTTCAAAGACTGGGCCTTGATGCTCGGTATGCGATAGATCCATCTGGTGAAAGCAATGATGGCGTTTTAGCAGTGGTAAATGAAGTTATGTTGAAAGGGGCAGTTGCCGATACTCAAGGTGCATTAGGATTGCAAGATTGGTATAAGTTTGATCCGCTTACTGGTTTGCCACTGCCTGAGTTGAAAAAGCAACAAGTTAGATTTAGCGATGGAACTACTTTAGAGGGAGGGATAGATATGTCAAGTTACAGTCATACCTAATTGAATAATGGTACTGAAATTAAGGTACTATTTACGCTGCGAACCGTCCTGTCTGTCAGCTTCTCTGATTTTCTGGAAGAGTTT
>VMGD01000007.1 GCA_007376405.1 Microgenomates group bacterium Gr01-1014_7 | reverse complement strand
TTCTCACCCCCTAATTATATACGCACCAACTATTAACCTTAGTGTCCCAAAAATGGCTGATTTGAACCTAGCTTAATTGAGGTGTCCTAAGTCAGGAAACATACATTAGCGAGTATCGATAACTCAAAAGATAGGGGAGAAGCTAATCCGAAAACCATCTCTACAATAGAATCAGTAGGTATGTGGTTTTTGGAAGGGAGTGAGCAGCAAGAGCAATTAAAGTACACTGTGGGTTCTCACGTTCTAAACTTGCTAAGGGAGAATCCAAAGAGTGGATATTTTACTAACCTGAGAAGTTGGGTAGATTACTGGACCGACGGAGCAGGAGGAAAAACCTTCCAGAAGTTAATCGAAGAGTGATTATTTCAAATCTTCAGGTCCGCCGATCATATAAAAACTTTGTTCGTTTTTGCTGTCGTGTTTGCCATCCAGAATTTCCTTAAAAAGCTGCACCGTATCCTTGATAGAAACATACTTTCCCTTTATTCCTGTAAAGACTTCTGTAACATAGAATGGTTGGGTTAGCGCCCTTTGAATTTTCCTTGCCCTGGTTACAGTCAGCTTATCCTCATCAGATAATTCTTCAATCCCAAGGATGGCAATAATGTCCTGCAAGTCTTTATATCTTTGCAAAACCCGCTGCACATTGGCAGCAATATCATAGTGTTCCTGTCCAACCACCTCCGGAGTCAAGGCTCTTGATGATGAAGCCAGCGGATCAACTGCCGGATAAAGCCCTTGTTCAGTTAATGCTCGTTCAAGCGCAATTGTGGAATCAAGATGGGCAAAAGTGGTAGCCGGTGCCGGGTCTGTATAATCATCAGCCGGCACATAAACTGCCTGGACAGAAGTAATGGAACCTTTTTTGGTAGAAGTAATCCGCTCCTGCAACTGTCCCATTTCCGTTGCCAGAGTTGGCTGGTATCCAACAGCAGATGGAATCCTGCCCAAAAGAGCAGAAACCTCCGATCCTGCCTGGGAAAATCTGAAAATATTATCAATAAAAAGCAAAACATCTTTGCCTTCCCCGTCCCGGAAAAATTCAGCCATGGTAAGAGCGGATAATCCAACCCGCAATCTGGCTCCCGGAGGCTCATTCATTTGTCCAAAAACCATGGCTGTTTTGTCAATAACCCCTGAACTTTTCATTTCATGGTATAAATCATTTCCTTCACGAGTCCGCTCACCCACCCCTGCAAAAACGCTGTAACCTCCGTGTTCTGCCGCAATATTTCTAATAAGCTCTTGAATAATTACAGTCTTGCCAACACCTGCCCCTCCAAAAAGCCCGACTTTTCCACCCTTAACAAACGGGGCCAGCAAATCTATTACTTTAATTCCGGTTTCAAAAACTTCTGATTTAACGGATTGCTCTGAAAATGGGGGAGCGGCCCGGTGAATTGGCCAGCTTTTTTTAGCTTTTGTGGCGCCTTTGCCATCAATAGTCGCACCCAAAACATTAAACAATCTTCCCAAAACTTCTTTCCCAACAGGAACGGAAATAGGAGAGCCTGTATCAGTTAAGACTGTGCCGCGTTTTAGCCCGTCAGTTGATCCCATCGCCACCGCCCGGACCTGCCCCTCACCCAAATGCTGCTGCACCTCGAGAACCAATTTGGTCTTGCCGATTTCGGTCTCCAAGGAATTGTAAATAGAAGGGATGGTTTTCTCTTCAAATTCACAATCCACAACAGCTCCTATTATTTGAATTACTTTGCCTGTGTTTTTTCCCATAATACTTAATACATGATACTTTATACTATTGCATTGCCACTTGGGCTGTTGTTATTTCCAAAAGCTCGGTTGTAATTGCGCTCTGCCTGGTCTGATTATATGTCAGCTGCAAGTCTTCCACCAGTTCTTTGGCATTATCCGTAGCATTTTGCATGGCTATCATCCTGGCTGAATGTTCCGAAGCTTTAGTTTCCAAAAGGCCGTGGTAAATTGTATTTTGAATATGATGTACCAAAATAAAATCCAAGAGCGAATCCACATTAGGTTCAAAAAGGAACTCATTTAAACCCGTGGTACTTGTGGTACCCGTACCCCCCGTGATACTTCCTGTTTCTATTGGCAGCAACTTCACTTTTTTTGCTTCCTGTTTTAAAGTCGAAACAAACTGCGGATAAACTAAATAAACTTCTCCTAGCTCGCCGGCCAAAAAAGCCTCGGTTATTATCTTAGTCAACTGTACAGCCTGCCTGAAAGTTACCAGATCCGCATTTTCAAAATCTGCAACAAGTTCTTTACCCATCTTTACCACAAAACTTCTTCCTTTTCTCCCAACTGTATAAAATACTACGCTCCCAGGCGACGCCTGGGAGGCTAACACTACTCTCATTAAATTAGTATTTAATGCGCCCACCAGACCCTTATCTGTCGAGACCAAAACTATTCCCATCTTA
The DNA here is from genome assembly GCA_007376405.1 of Microgenomates group bacterium Gr01-1014_7. Classification (GTDB taxonomy): domain Bacteria; phylum Patescibacteriota; class Microgenomatia; order Daviesbacterales; family UBA10151; genus VMGD01. The sequence goes on along the minus strand of VMGD01000007.1, from coordinate 50,751 downwards.
CTGGACTTGTTTCCTAAAAGTAAGGGATGAGCCTCAGTATCTACCCTGGGCAGCAGTCTTTCCAAAGCCTCAGCCAGATTTTCAACATAAGGCCTGCCCGATAAAGCCTGATTTTGTGCCTTTCTCATTTTAGTTGCCGCCACCATCTGCATGGCCTTGGTTATCTGGCTGGTATTTTTTATAGACTTTATCCGTCTCCTTAATTCTCTAGTGTTTGCCATATAGTTTTACAAACTCCTTAGTTACTTTTTCAAGTCCTTTAGTTAACTTTTCATCCAATTCCTTTTTAGAAGCAATATCTGAAAGCAACTTTTTGTTTCTTAGTTTTAAATGCTGAATAAATCTTGTTTCAAAATCTTTAACTTTATCCACTTCAACCTCATCCATGTAGCCATTGGTTACTGCCCAAAGAGCCACCACCTGTTCCGGAAGTGCCACAGGGGAGTAGGGAGGTTGTTTTAAAACTTCGGTGATCCGCCGGCCTCTTTCAATTTGAGCGCGAGTTTCAGGATCCAAATCCGATGCAAATTGAGCGAATGCCTGAAGTTCCCTGAATTGTGCCAAATCAAGTTTTAATCTTCCTGAAACTTGTTTCATAGCCTTGGTTTGGGCGGCTCCACCAACCCTGGAAACGGAAATCCCCACATTAAGGGCCGGCCTGACCCCGGCAAAAAAGAGGTCCGTTTCCAAATAAATTTGTCCATCGGTGATGGAAATAACATTGGTCGGGATATAAGCCGAAACATCATTGGCTTGAGTCTCTATAATAGGCAGGGCAGTTAACGACCCATTACCGTATTCTTTATTCATCCTGGCAGCCCGCTCCAGCAGCCGGGAATGAAGGTAAAATACATCACCTGGATAAGCTTCACGGCCTGACGGACGCCGAAGCAGAAGGGCCATCTGCCGATAAGCCCAGGCGTGTTTACTTAAATCATCATAAATAATTAAAGCATCTTTCCCAAGGTCCATAAAAAACTCACCCATGGCGCAACCGCTGTAGGGAGCCAGATATTGCATGGTAGCCGAATCCGAAGCCGAGGCAGTAACTATAATAGTATGATCCATAGCATCCGCTTCTTCCAACTTTGCCACCAGTTGAGCAATCTTGGAGGTTTTTTGCCCGATGGCAACGTAGATACATGTGACATCGCGCTGATTAATAATAGTATCCACAGCAATTGTTGTTTTACCGGTGTTTCTATCACCAATAATAAGCTCCCTTTGCCCGCGGCCAATCGGGATCAGCGCATCAATTGCCTTAATGCCTGTTTGAAGAGGAGTATTGACTGACTGCCTGGTAATAACACCGGGCGCAATTTTCTCAACAGGGTATCTTTTAGCGGTCTTAATCGGGCCTTTGCCATCCAAAGGCTGACCAAGAGCATCTACCACCCGGCCCACTAGTGCCTCACCCACCGGCACTTCCAGGACTTTCCCGGTTGTCCTAACTTCTGTGCCTTCTTTTACCTTTATAAAATCTCCAAAAATAACTGCTCCGACACTGTATTGTTCCAAATTTAGAGCCAAACCTTGAACTTGTCCTGAGCTTGTCGAAGGACCAAAATCCAAAAGTTCCGAGTACTGGACTTCGGATAGTCCTTCTATCTTTGCCACGCCATCACCCACTTCAATTACCTTACCCACATTTAGCCTTGCGGCTTTAAGCTTCAAACCTTTAATCTCTTGTTCGATCTGACTAATTAGATCTGCCATTTAGAATCTCCTCTCTAACCTGATTCAACTTCCCCAGAATGCTTTCATCCCAGACATTATCTCCCACTTTTAATTTAAATCCTCCTAAAATTTCCGGATTAATTGCAGTTAAAACCCTGGTAATCTTAACCCGTTTTTCCACTATTTTTTTAGCTTTTTTAATTTGAGCAGGGGAAAGGGGAATAACTGTTTCAATATACATGGTATGTTGTCTTTGTCTCCTTTTTAACTCTTTTAAATATTCTCCAATTGCCCAAATTGCCTCATGATTTGGTAAACTCTTTAATAACTTAAGTTGCTTGCCAATCTGACTCTCCACAACTCTTCCTTCCCTAAAACTTACCTCCACCAGTTTTGTTATAGTTTTTAGTAATAATTTTGTTTTTTTCACGATAAATTCCTAACTTCTTTTTCTATCATGCTCTTTTGGTCATCCTTAGTAATGACTTTTCCGGTTAATTTTTGGATAACCACTGTTACCAAATCTGCTGCTGCGGCTCTCACTTCATTCATCATTCTTTCTTCCCTTAACCTCACTGCCTCTTCATTCTTTTTGTACACCACTGCCGCAGCCTCATTCGCTTTTTGCACAATTTCATCCTTTATCTGCAAACCGGCTTTGGTTGCGCCGTCCACAATTTTTTGGCCTTCCACAGCAGCTTTGGCAATTAAATTTTGTGCCTCCTCTGTAGCTTCAAGTAATTTTTTTTCAGCTTCTTCCGCATGCTCTAAACTATCCTCAACTTTTTTTCTTCTTTCAGCTAAAATTTTTAAAATTGGCTTGTAAAGAAACTTATTAAGAATCCAAAGAAGTATTAAAAAATTGACCACTTGCGCGGCCAAAAGCACCGGGTTTAAACCAAAGTCTGACAAAAAGTTCATATTTTTTGTCATCCTGAGGGCGGAGCCCGAAGGATCTCTCGCGAATGCGAGTGGAGTCCCGAATAAATCGGGAGATCCTTCGCTAATCGCTCAGGATGACGTAAGAACGTCACTTAGTAAATGCTATAACCAAAGCATAAATTGCTATAGCTTCAGCAAAAGCCATTCCCAAAAGCATTGCCGGCAAAATTTTATTCTGGGCCTCCGGGTTTCTGCCAATTGCCTCAACCGCTTTCATGCCGATCAAACCAATTCCAATACCGGGGCCAATAGCTCCAACTCCAATAGCAATACCAGAAACTAAATGCTCCATTAAACCTCCTTTCTTAATGTTCCGCGTGCTTCTCAGACAGTAAAACCATAAACACCAAAGTCAGCATTGCAAAGACAGCAGCCTGTACAAATCCTACTATAATTTCCAGAAAATAAAAAGGGAGGGGAAGTATAAAGGCAAAAATACCGGAGACAGTTGAGAGCACCACCTCGCCTGCAAATATATTACCAAAAAGACGGAAAGATAACGAGACAATTTTGGTAAACTCGGCAACAATTTCCAAAATCCCCACAAAAAGAAAAATAGGGTTTAAGGCCACCCAGCGCAAAAGATAATTTTTTATCCCTAAATATTTTACGGCAAAAAGATGCGTGGCAATGGCAGAAATCAGGGCCAGAGCCAGCGTCATATTCAAATCCGAATTGGTGGAGCGAAAAAGCGGCTCTCCGTGATAAGTTATTGTGCCAAATCCGGGAAGAAGACCTAACCAATTTGAAACAATTATGTATAAGAAAAATGTCATCATAAAAGGAAAGAATATTTTTGCTTTTCTTTCTCCGGCAAGACCTGTGACTAAAGAATGGGCATAATCAATAATAATCTCAAAAACATTTTGCAGCATCCCCGGGATAATTTTTATTCGAAATCTTATAATCAAAGAAGTAACTGTCAAAATTGCAATTGCCACCCAACCCACAAGAAGTGTATTTGTAATAGGAAGGTTTTTATAAAATCCTAAAATTTCCGGCTTTAAAACAATTGCATTCTCCATCCCTTATATTGTACAGGAGATTCTTTCGAAGCGTCAATCCAGTTTTTCTCTTTGGGTCCGCAGGAATAATAGCCACTGTTCAAAAAAGGCCACAATTCCTTTAAATGGGGTTTCAATAATAAAATCAAATATAAAAAGCACTATATTTATTTGAGAAACTGCCTGTGTCAGTTTTCTTCCCACTTGTATAAAAGGCATAAAGAAAAAGTCAAAAATCAAAGAACCCAAATTCTCTCTGCGGTCCTTTAAGATATACATATGCGCTGTCCTGTTTATCCTGTATGACACAAAAGAAACTATTGCCAAAAAGAATATAAATACTCCCTGGGAAAGAGGATTAACCCGCAATTTGCTTAAAATAAAGACAATTCCTCCAAACGAAAGGGCAAAAGTAGCCAGCCAAAGCAACATAAACATACCCCAAAGTAAGGGGTCAATTTTGCTTGGTCTGCGCCTGAGGATCAAATCCTTATCCAGTATGGGAGGGTCATCAAATAAAATAGTATTAATCTTTTTTTGAATCCGGAAAGAATTATCCCTGCCCGGAGTTTTAATTAAAACCCCGACTATTATCATTAAAATTACCGGGGATAAAGTATTAATCAGTAATGAAGAAATAATAACCTGCCCATAAATTAATCTTTCAAAAGTCCCTTCTATAAATAGCGCAAAGGCCGCTTTGGTAAAAAATATAAAAATAACGCTTCTTACAATTGCTCTGTTAACCTTGGCTCTGATAGTTTTATATCTGCTCGCGCAGGCATTTAAGATTTCCAGATTAAGCTGATCCTCATCGCCTACTAAGATTGAAACATTCCCCTGATGTTTTCTGAAAACATCATCCAAAATTGAAAAGGGGATGGTCTGATTTTTTATGTAAGTATAAATTTTATCTCTGGCCGGAAACTTGAGCTGTTCTTCCAGTTTTCTTTTTGCCCCGGCAAAATCTTCCGATACTTTTTCCAAATTATGAACAGTTAGTTTACCAAAATATTGTTTAAAAAGGCGATAGCGTAAGAGGGCCAGATCATCATTGGCATAAGCTCTTCTTACGGCAATGTAAACCTGTATATCCCTGGTTTCTTCCGAATCATCACTGATTGTAACTTTACCTCTGAAAAGCTGATAGATAAAATTGGACATCAAATCCGCTTCATTGCCAGGTTTTAAAATATCTTCAATTTCAGAGGATAAAAGATCTATGATCCATTCATTTACCAAACCGGTATTTATCCTGTGCTTTTGATTAATTTTTTTCTCCAGCAGCAAAAAAAGATCAATAGTTTGAGCCACCCTGACAACTTTTGATTCGGGAACTGAGGAATCCGGAAAATAGCGGGCCCAGACAAGTTCTCTAATTAAAGGGGCGGCAATGACTTCACCACTGCTGCTTAAAAGCAATCTTCTCTTTAAAATCCGCTCTATTGCAGAACGGAGTAACACCTCATCAGCCCGGTAATCCATGGCTGTGCGAAACTTTTCATACCAGCTAGCAAGCTCTGCCACTAAAGGATTGACCGAGATTGTTTTATCATCGGAAGTAGAGTAGACCTTATCGTATCCTGCCACCAAAGCCTGCGTTAATTTTGTAATATTAGCCATTTGAGCCCTATATTACCACAAATAAAGGCTCAAAATTGAAATTTACCGGTAACCTTTAGCCTGAAGTTTAAAAAGGAGGGTGTATTGTCAAATTTTACTAATTAATATAGAATCAGTTCATGGATAGAAGATTTGAATTAGGTTTATGTTTAGCAGTAAGCTTGGCTGTAGCATTTGGTTCAGAAGCTTGTTCTGGTTGGCTTCGTGATCTTCAATATGCTTCAGGCGATAACACGAGATCTATTCCCAGCTTTAGCACTGATAATCCATTCATTAGAGAAGCTAGAGCTGGAAAATCTGGCCTCACGTTTCCTCAAATATCTGATGCTGATAGAAGAAGAGCTATCATTTGGGAAGAAAGCCAAAAAAATAAATGACCAATGAAGAAAAGTTTAATTTAATAAAGCGAAATTTGGAGGAGGTTTTAACAGAGGTAGAATTAAAACAGCTGATTGATTCAGGGACTCCGCTTAAATATATTGGTAATCTTAGCACAATGCTATCTATCATAATATGTTATAATCTTTTCATATGAGTGAACAAAACAAAGCTAAAGCTATTATCTTAATTGAAAAACATCGTCTTATTGAAGCCGAACTATTCCGCCTTACGTCAAGGTATGGAGTCAAAACCACTGATGACCTGGATAAATTACTTTATAAAGGAAAATTATCCGAGGAAACTGTGGGGGAGGATTTTTTCCTGTTTGATCACTTGCTATCCGAGAAAACAAAAATAGAAAAGGAACTTCGCAAATTAAAACTTAAAAAGGCCAACCTATGGCAAAATTTACAAGATTTGCTAGAATTGCCGAAGTTGAATTTTCGGGTATAGTCTTATCAACACAAGATTTAGGACATAAACTACGTATTTACCTTACGGATAAAAGCTTTATTGACTTTTTCTACACGACAACAGTTTCAAAACTTCGCTTCTCCATTCATTGGGAGAGAAATCATATTGATAATTTAATTTACCGTTTGGATAATACCCCGGATAAAAAATGGTCTAAAGTTTCTACATTTCCTTTACATTTTCATTCTAAGCAATACGAGAATGTCAATTCTCCTTCTTTTCAAATTAGCAAATCCGATTCCTTAGAGAATTTACTCCGAAAATTCCTGTCCTTTGCAAAGGACAATATTGTATAATCAATCCATGACCAGCGATGATAAATTTAATTTAATTACCAGGAATTTGGAGGAAGTTTTAACTGAACAAGAACTAAAACAGCTGATTGAATCAGGAACTCCTTTAAAGCATTATATTGGCTTTGAGATTTCCGGGAAAGTGCATCTGGGAACCGGCCTTGCCACCATGCGGATAATAAAAAATCTTCAGGAAGCCTGTGTTAATTTTGTAATATTAGCCATCCAGCTTGATATATTACCACAAACAGAAGCTAAAATTTGAAATTTACCGGTAGCCTTTGGCTTGAAGTTTAAAAAGTGTGGCATATTGGCCGTTTAAATCTATCAACTGCTCATGAGAACCCGATTCTATAATTTTTCCCTTTTCAATCACGTAAATTTTGTCCGCATTCCTGACTGTGGAAAATCGATGAGAAATAATAATTACGGTTTTATCCTTAGATAACCTTTCAACCCGATTAAAAATTTCCGCCTCGGCTTTAGCATCAATTGCGGCGGTTGGCTCATCTAAAATCAAGATAGGGGCATTTCTAAAAAACCCTCTGGCTAAGGCCAGTTTCTGCCACTGACCGACCGAAAGCTCCACTCCACCCTCAAAAGTCCTGCCCAGCATTTGTTCATACCCTTTTTCCAATTTTCTAATCATTGGGTCTGCACCAGAAGATATTGCCGCCTCAATAATCTTTCCTAAGCTCATCTTTTCATAAACCTTTCCGAAAAATATATTCTGCTTGGCGCTATATTCATACTTAACAAAATCCTGAAATAAAACTCCGACTGCTTTGTACCACTCATTCAAATCTAAATCCTTAATATTTTTTCCGTTAATTAAAATCTCTCCCTCCAAAACATCATAAAACCTGCATAAAAGCTTAATGATGGTAGTTTTACCTGACCCGTTTTCTCCAACCAGCGCTATCTTTTCTCCCGGTTTGATTGTCAGATCAAAATTTTTCAGTACTTTAATCTTTGTACCCGGATATGAAAAGGTAACATTTTTAAATCCAATAAACGGTGGACCCTTAAGATTTAACCGGACCGGATTTGCAATCTGCTTGATTTTAGGCTGGGCATCCAAAACCTCAAAAATAGAACCAATATAAAGGCTTCCCTCAAAAAGTTTAACCACATTTCTAAAGAGTCCACCAATGGCATTCTGGAAATTAGTGGCTGCTGAAGTATAGTAGCTAATATCTCCAATAGTTAATCTTTTGGCAATAGTTTCAAAAATTATGTATATAAGGATGCCAATAAAAGCAAAGCCTTCAAGTAAATTAAACAAAGTATTAATGCCGAAATATTTGGTAGCCAGTTTTTTATTATCCTGATAAAACTTCTCATGCAAACCTTTAAGCTCTGCTAAAAAATGGTGCGGAAGAGCAAAAAGCTTCATTTCTTTAATGGCATCTCTTTCTTGAAGTAGCCAAGATACATACCAGAATTTTTTCCTGAAAGGGGAATTAGCATCCCAAATACCCCAGGCAAGCTGGGATTGCCTGGCCCGGTTTAGAAATTCCGGCACAGCCACCAAAATCACCAGCAAAATTAAAAACAAATTAAGGGATGCCAAAACTGCCAAAGACGCAATCATTTGTATTAACCCCTGAAAAGTAAAAAGCAAATTATCCATCATATTTAAAGGTCTGAAGGTATATGAATCCCTGGCCTTTTCCAGAGTGGATTTAAATTCACTATCTTCAAAATAAGCCATATCCAGACTGGAAACCTTCAGTAAAATCATGTTATATAAGGAAACAGGAACTTTTGTATAGATTAACCTGACAAGGTAGTCCTGGGCGGAGAATGCCAAACTTTGCAAAACATAAGTACTAAATCCTGCAACCACTATCAGAATTATCAAATGATTATCCGCGGGCTTTCCAGAAGTAATTAATACCACCTGATCAATAAGTAGTTTAAAAATATAACCAATCAAAAGAGGAACAACCGCCGGCACGGAAACCGCCGCCATATTCCCCAAAAGCAACCACTTATCAATACTCCAAAGCAGACCCAGCAACCTCCATGAAGTCACAATGGTAGTCTTAACCCTCTCCATTTTTTTCTCATTTAAAAACTTAAACATATTGGTTATTTTAGCACGATAATATATAATCGAACTATGACAAATGAGGAAAAGTTTAATTTAATTACCAGAAATCTGGAAGAGGTTTTAACGGAGGAAGAGTTAAAGAGTTTGATCAACTCAGGAATTCCACTCCGCCACTACATTGGCTTTGAAATTTCAGGAAAAGGTCACATGGGCTGGGTTTATACCATGCAGAAAATTAAGGATCTACAAGACGCAGGAGTTGAAATCCAAATTCTCCTTGCTGACTGGCATACCTGGCTTAATAAAAAACTCGATGGGACGCTGGAAACAGCAAAAAGGCTGGCAAGAGAATACTTTGAAAAAGCTCTTAAAGCGGCAGCATTATGTGCCGGTGCGAACCCGGACAAGATTAATTTCGTATTGGGCAGCGACCTTTATGAAAAACTGGGCAATGACTATTGGGCTAACGTTGTTAGAGTTGCCAAAGCAACAACTTTAGCAAGGATGATCAGATCCACAACGATAATGGGGCGGAAAGAGTCGGAAATCTCCGATACTGCCATGCTTATTTATCCGGCTATGCAGTCTGCCGACATTTTTGCATTGGGGGCAAATATAGCCCACGCCGGAACTGACCAGAGAAATGTCCATGTTGTTGCAAGAGAATCTGCGCAGGATTTGGGTGAGCGAAAACCGGTGGCTATTCATCATCATCTACTCCTGGGATTACTTCAACCGGTTTTCACAACAGATGAGAGTGGTAAAAAAGTTTTAGATATTGAGGCAGCCAAAATGAGCAAATCCAAACCGGATTCTGCTGTTTTTATTCATGATTATCCTGATGAAATCAAAAGAAAAGTTAATAATGCTTTTTGCCCGGAAGGAGAAATAGCATTTAATCCAATTTTGGATTGGACAAAAAATCTAGTATTTTATGAAGAGAACGGAACTTTACAAGTTTCCAGAAAACCGGAACATGGGGGAAATGTAACTTACAATTCATTCAATGAATTGCAAAAAGATTATGCCAGCAAAAAATTGCACCCCATGGATTTAAAAACTGCTGTGGCAGAATGGTTAATTAAAAAACTAGAACCAGCACGCCGTTATTTTGAAGATCCAAAAAGAAGGAAGGCTTTGGAGGAAATAGAGAAGTTAACAAAATTAACCTAATTAACCTAATTAACCTAATTTCTAAATAATGTCTAATGATACAAGTACCAAAAAATTTGATCTTGAAGAAAGGACTGCAAAATTTGGGGAAGCAATTATCAAGTTTTGTCAGAAAATTCCCATAGGTCCACTAACACATCCTCTGATTAATCAACTAGTCAAGTGTGGTACTAGTGTGGGAGCAAACTACTCTGAGGCCGATGACGCTGAGAGTAAACTCGACTTTAAACACAAAATTGGTATCTGTAAGAAAGAAGCCCGTGAAGCAAAACATTTTCTAAGAATGATGGCAATTGCTGTTCCCAGCATGACCGAAGAAGCTAGAACTTTATGGACAGAAGCTAAAGAATTAAACTTGATTTTTAATTCCATTTATAGGAAAGTAAAATAGAAAGTATTTTTTAGTTAGGTCAATTAGAAATTAGTAATTAGAAATTGGAGGCGAAGCCGACCATGATGTATTCAAAAAAATATAGAATTTTCTGGATAATTTTATCTCTGATTGCCGGGCTGGCAATTATTCTTTTTTCTCTTTTGCCCTTACTGTCCGCTTTTTAAGAAATTTGTCCGGTTTGGAGAATTTTGTCCATTTCAATTTTTAATTTATCTTCCAAAACAAAAGCAAAACCGGGGATAGAGGCAGCAAATTCAGCCATTTTTTGTTCCATTTCCGGAGCTTTTGGATCCAAGCCTTTTATTTGGTTTATCTGTTCATCTGATAACTGATCAACTAAAGTATCAATAGTTACCGAATAAAAATGGTCCCGCAGCTTGCGTGCAATTTCCTTTTTATCCTTTTCCGAAAGATAAGCAAACTTTGCCCCCTGCAAACATTCATTAACCAAATTTTCTAAAAAATCATTAAATACATTATCCATATTATTTATCCTAACTGCCTTAATATCTCTAAGACCCTTTTTATTCCTTCAGGAGTTAACATTTTAAATTGTGAATCACTCGGGCGTACGCTCTTGAAAGCATCTTTTAACCTTAATAACGCTTCGAGATTTCCTTCTTCGGCTTTTTTCATCAGATAGTTAAGTTCACCCAAATATGCGGGGTAAACTCTCTCTGGATTACCTTCCCAATACCATCCCGTAAGTACTCCCTCATTGGCAGCAATATTAGCTGTCATATTAGGGATGATCTTTTTCAAAAATTCAATATCCGTATCTGCATTAGGGGGGGCAACTACATCAAAAACGTTGGTGCCAGCGGGAACAGGTCTAACTTCAGCTACCAAACCCTGACCCTGACTTAAAACCTGCTTAATTTGGTCTTCCGTATTAAGGATAGCTTTTACACCTTCAGTAATATCATCTGTAGCTTTATCTCTCAACCACTCCTCAAACTTTTTTCTTCCTTCTTCTTTAATCATTTCCTCAAATTGTTTCTGGGTTAACTCATTAAGGTTCACGCCACGATCAACCAAACTTTGCAAGTTAGAATCAAAGGCTTTATTGGCTTGATCCTCCATTATATGTTGAATATGGTTAGATATAGCGTTTGTCTGGTAGGTATAATATGGCTGACCTCGTTCATCCATAATTATGTGAGCAATCTCTTGTGCTTTCACCCGCTGCTCCGGTAGATTCTCAACAACAGTTCCTTGGATAGCCCTCCCATATTCTCCGTCTAAACTATTTATATTTTTAACCCAGTCAGGAGAACTATCTGTAATTTCCATTCTTCCTTTAAAGTATTGACTATGATCAACAAAAGTTTTTCCCGCATCTAAACCCCAGCCTGTTATTTCATGCGCTTTCAAACCAACATTATGAAAACCTCCCGCTACCGCATCTAACGGCTTACCTATAAACGGTATTCCTCTTCCGAGTGCTTCAGGAATTGAATGAGGAACAGAAGTTTGAGTTTCTGCTGGAGTAGGTTGAACGGTAGGGGAAGGAGGTAGTGCAGTTGCAGTTTTGGGAACCTCAGTAGCAGTGGGGGTTGGGGTAGCAGTCGATGTCGCAGTAGGAGTTGGAGTTTCAGTTGGCGTAGCTGCAGCTGCACCACCAGATGTATCCGCACTGCGCGCTGCGCCTATTGCATCCTTTAGCCCTCCTACCCCTCCTAAAAATTCATCTTTAGCTTCTCCTACTCCTGAAAAAACTCCTTTAACAGCTTGTCCCACTGCTGTTTCTGCAACCCATCCACCAGCTACATTACCGGCTCCTCCAAAAGCCGACCCTCTCATTATTGCAAATGTAATACTTCTTTTCTGATCAGGATTAAAAAAGCCTTTTAGGGTATCTCCTTTCCCCAGCTTTTTATTCACTACTCCTAGTACTTCTCTGCCTTGTTCCTGCCTCATTCTGGCCCAGGTTTCATTAGTCCGTTTGAAATGCTCTCTTACCCCTCCCATAATACCTCCTCCTGCAGCCGCTATTCCCCAAACGGGTACGGCAGTAAACCCCGCAACCCCTGCTGTTGCACCCAAGCCCATCCGCAGTAATGCTCCTGCAGTGCCGGAAATTGCAGCTTCTTTCCCCAAATCTCCAACAGATTTACCTAAAATTTTAAAGCTTGTAACTTCCCCCGGCAGCCTAGACAACGTCTCCCGCATTGACCTTTCAGAACCTGCCGAAGCAGGGGAGGGAAGAGAAATGGCAACCCTGCGGGCTGGATCAGCTATAGCTGCTGCTCTTGCATCCTGAGTCCATCTTGCTCTAAAATCAACACCTCCAATATTCTCAGCCATAGTTTTACTTTCCTCCTTCTTCATCCATCAATTGGTAAAACTGCTCCATAACTCTTTGATATTGGTTGAGTGACAAGTACTCTTTTAATAACTCATGAACTCTATCATTAGGTACCATTTCAAATGCCACTAATCTTTGTGGTAGCTGTGTTTCATCAATTGATCTGTATCTTAGATCCTCTTCAAGTTGTTTATACCTTTGCTCTATTTCCCTAGCTGACCGAAGATCCGCATAACTCTGAACGGCATCCAGGTTGGCTCTATAATGATCAATAATAGTTTTACTCGCTTCACTACCTAAAATACCTTCCAGCCGTCTAACCACACTCTCTAAACCTCTATCTTGCGACCCAAATCCTGAACCAACAAAAGTATCTACTATTTCTTGCTCAAGGGCCTCTGCATTTCCGGAAAATTGAAACCTATCAGTGGGACGCCCACGTACCTCCTGAGCTTCTCTGCTTAGAACTTGTGCAATATCTTCTAAAGTCCACACATCCCATCCACTTCTTCTAGCTTCTTCCATTCGTGATAAAATTGTATTTAATCTTTGCCTTTGTTCCTGGACTTGAGGGGATACAGGCTCAACTGCTACGACTGCAGCCGGCTCCGGGGCAACTGGCCTTTGACCTCTTCTTAACCCGGCAAAAGCTCTTCCAGCCTTACCTCTAAACCCTCTCTGAGATTGTTTCTCTTGAAGTTCCTGATCCAGCTTAGACCAGATTTCAGCTAATTTTTGTGTGTCTTCATCTGCTAGTATTTGCCCTGCTACTGTTTGCTGCTTTATATAGTTGTGGTGCCTTTGGGCGACTCCGTGAACAACTTTTGCATATAACTTATCTTCCAGGATCTCTTGTAGCGAAGCTATTAAATCATTACCCGGTCCCAGCTGCAGATCTACAATTATTCCAGGAATTCTTTCTTCTAACAACTCATTTACGAAAGCCTTTACATTTCTGTCCCTGAACCCCGGGGAAATTCCACGTTCATACTCTGCAAAGTTTAATAAATCATTAATCTCCAATCTTCCTTCAATTCTCTCTTCATGAGCAAAATCCAAAAGTTTTTGAATTGTATCCCTTAGTTCCACGCCACTGTCTCCCTCTCGGTCAGCCTGCATCCAGTTAGGATTTCCCTGAACTTCACGGAAAAATTCAGACCACTCTGCACCCTGGCCCGGAGAATTTATTTCATATAAATCCCTTACCCGGACTACTACTCTTACGAATTCCTCATGTGTAAGCAGACCTCTTAAATTACCTTTTATCAGGATAGTATTAAGCCCAACACCTGATCTATAAATAAGATTAGGCATTTCTTCATATAACCACCACTCAGCCTGATTTTCTAAAAATTCCCTTCTGTCACCGGTAAATTGACCATCATCTAAATAATTCCTGTATCTTTCTTCCATCCATCCCAAAAGGTGAGAATTTTGCGGATGAGTTCCGTTATTAAGGATTCTGTAGAATTCATCATGCAATTTTGGATCCTGCAGTACAAAAACTCTGTATAAATCTATTTGCTCAAGCAGTGATCTGGCAAGTTCTCCCGACCTGTCTTCTATTGTCATTCCACTGCTTCCTGACATTTCTGCCAGCTCCGACGTACTGATTCTTCTTTCCGCAACCGGAGTATTCCACGGAGTCCTTGGCCCTGTATATCCTTCAGGTATAACTTCTGATTTTTCCAAATCTGCCAACCAGTTATTCCAATCCTCATCATTAACAGTAATTTCTACCCCTAATTGCGGGTTATCAATAAAGTATTGCCTCCATTCATTCAACCATCCACCATCAGCTCTATATGTCCTGCCATAAATTTCTGGTAGCTCTATAGCGTTAATAAGAGATGCCAGATCAGATCTGTACGACGCTTGTACATATCTAGACTCTATAGGAATGAGAATGGCTTGGGTTTGGTTGCTAATTTCAACAGCTTCAGCAGGTGAAAATCTTGCTGATACTAATAATCTCTGGAATCTTTCCAGTTGATTATGTTCGAGATGGAAAATTGAAAACTTTCCCCCTGCCCCATTACTCGGTTTTTTAAATACATCTATCCATTCCTGCACCAATTCTCTTCCTTGTGTTATTTCAGTATTTCGCTGTTCATTTTCATCTGTTAAAGGCCGGGCCGGGGTACTGGCTGCAGCAGTATCTGCTGTTCCTGCTTCATCTCCGGGCAATCCAGAACCTGCAGGTTCAGCTGATTCTGGTCCAAAGTTTACCGGGTCTGCTCGAGGGTCTAATGGAATTAAATCACCCGAGGCCCTTAAGGCTTCAAAATCAGCCAACTCCGTTGGTAAGACTGGTAATTCTCGTGCAGGTGGAACGCTAGCAGTAGTAATTCCGGATCTTGGAGCAGTAGCCAGGGTCTGGACAGGATTTGCTACCCATTTATTCCACTCTTCATCATCATTGGTGATTTTAATTCCCCGTTCAGGATGCGCAATAATATCCCTTCTGTACTGGTCCAGCCATCCGGCATCACCCGGCAAAAGCCCCCATCCCCCTGGGAGACCAGAAGACGTAAACTCTATCACGTTTATCAAAGAAGCAATATTTTCATAAAACAGTCCCTGAATTCTTTCAAATTCTTCAGGTGTAAGCACATTTCTTACTCTGGCAAAGGCATCCTCCAATTCCTGGCTTCCTGCCTCATATCTGGAAAGAACTAAATCCCAGGGAAGAAAACTAGTCAGGCTTTCCATATGAAGATTACCCTGCTGAAAAGCGCTAATACGTTTGTCTACTTCATTTCTATAAAAATCAATGTTCTCTTGTCTAACTCTCCTTTCTTCTTCTCCGGATAAAATGTTTACCGGCCTGTTAGCTACTGCAGGTTCCGATGTTACATCAGCTCCGGCAGGTGATGCCGGCGTTGGAGGCCCATCCTCATCAGGTGACGGCCAGTCATCATTGAACGATTGAGGCTCCGAGGACCCGCCTACAGTTTCTCCTCTTATTTCCGGTGCAACACTTGCAGTAGTAATTCCGGGTTGGTGAACCGGCCCAGCAGCGCCTGCAGGTTTTCTTACCAAATCCAGCGCAGCATTAAGGGCCTCCTCATGTGTTGGAGGCACATTTAGCTCACCTGAACTGCTACTTTCAACGCCCATATGTAAATTATCTCACAAAATGGTAAAATTATCATATATGGTACAAAATCCTGACTCAGAAGCAGTGTTAAATAAAATGCAATCTCTGGATTTGGCAAAGCCAAGAAATGTAACAACATTTTTAAGTCTTTTGGACCAGATCGGCCCGAATGACCCAAATTTAGCTCAAATCAGGCAGATTGGAAGAAGGGAAGAGGTTGTTATAGGCTTATTTGATGCCATATCAAGGCACGAGGTAGGAATTATTACAAAATATGATCTTAATTTGCTGGAAGAGGATCTCTCAAGAGCCAGAATTTTAGGACTTGATGAATCTCCGGTAGTAGCTGCTCGTTTAGACTTTTTAGCAACCAAGATTCCAGTCGAATCTGCACACCCTGGTGAAGAACCAGCTTCCCACTTGGAAAGCTCGCCTAGTGAAATCACACCAAAGGCTGGCGAAGCGGGTGGGAATGTATATCAAACTACAGTTTTACCTGACCCTCATGCTATTGTGCCTGTTCCTACAATTCCCTCTCTTTCACCAGCGGAACTTGCCAGGATTGCAGGTATCCAGTCCACTGAGGAACCTACAGAAGCTCCTCCGCAACCACCTCCTGCTGAACCTACAGCTGCAGAATCTCCGACTTCCGCAGAGGAAGTTATTGACCAAAAAGCTGCAGCTGCCAGAGAACAAGTAAGAGAAGATACAATAGAGGGCCAGCGGATTCTGGATGAAGCAATCCGTGAAAGACCCCAATCCCCTGTACCAGAAGAACCAGCTTCCCACTTGGAAAGTGGGAATGTAGATGTTGCAGACCCACTAGATAGAGCTGGGGAAAGCCGCCGCGCCTTTGAAGAAACTGTTCAAGCAATGAGAGCCTCGGGAGAACTTACAACACCAATAGAACCGCCATCCAAAAGAGGACTCAGAATATCCATTCCTTTTAGACGTAGACCGAAACCACCAGCTACTCAATCTGAAGTTAACCCCCAAGAATTTACGGACGATGCAATTAAAGCTCATTTAGCAGGAGAGATTGAGGCTCTAGTTAAGATGAAAGGCATGTCAGAAAAACAAGCAACAGCACAAGTTATAAGTGAGTATAGAGCAAGGCGCACTCCTTAATCCTGTTATACTTAAAGTAAATGTCAGACACTGAACCTCAACCTAATCAAGCTCATGTAGAAAATCCACAGGAAAGCTTGAGAGATAAAATAATGAGGGATTTATCAGCAAGGCCTGATATTGACGAAATTATTGCAGATGTAAGGATTAAACTTAGTCAACCTCCCCCAGAAAAACCAGATACTTTACCTGCTGTCCAAAAACCTCCCGGGAGGGGAATTTCCAGAAGGAAGTTTCTATTAGGCCTGGCAGGAAGTACAGCTCTGGGTTTTATTTCCGGAAAAGCAACTCCCGGTACTGATGTAAGGTCAATTTTACCGGAGAGCCTAAGAGAACTGCCAACAATTTTTAATGAATTCATAAAACCTCTTATAGAGGAAGCTGCCAGAAGAAGAAAACAAAGGGCTGAATCCGATCCGAACTATTACCATAGGGTTGACAGGCAGTTAAATGAAGGCAGAATTAATATTTTGCTATATGGTTCCGGGATAATGCTCCGTCCCGGTCTTGATCCTGGCAGATTCACTGCCAATCAGATATTATCCATTGCTCTAAAAAAGAGAACTGTGGATTTAATCTCCATAACCAGTGAAACCAGAGCCCCCAACGTAGAACGATATTACAAACAAATTACAGGTGAAAATCCCTATATTCTTTCAATAAATAATTCTTTTGAAATTGGCGGATTTGATTTAATGAGGGAAACTTTTGAACAGGCCACAGGACTATCCATGGATTTTCAGATGGTTTTTTCTGATGCTACAATCAAAAATTTTGTAGATGAAGTATTAGGAGGAAAACTGGATATGGATATACCATATGACCATTATGCCCACAAGATTTTTATCGACGGTGTGGAGTACCCGGCACAGCAATTTAAAACAGGAAGGCGTTCTTTAAATTCAGTAAGCGTTGTACAGTATATGAAAGGGGAAACTGCAGGATGGGAAAAGGGTCGGTTACCGCATCACCGGAAGCATCATATTCTTGATAGTTTGATTAATAATGCAAAAGGAAATCTGGTCAATCCTGTTTTAGCGCCGGCCTTTTTAATAAATTTCAGAGATTTTCTAAATAGGCAAACAGGAAAAGAGAAAGACGGTTTAGTTTTAGATTTTGATTTAAATACAGCCTTTGATTTTGATATTTTCAACGGCAGGAAAGACAGACTCGTAGGCAGGGGACTAGGGTTCAATGAACTAAGAGTGGATAAAAAAATAGCCATGATGAATGCTGACATGGGCGGGGTAGGTATCCGTTACGTTTCGGAGGACGCTAAGACAAATCCTGTATCGGATAGAGACTTTAAGGCCGGAATATACCCGATTGATGTAGAGGATGCTACAGGTCAGAAATGGTCGGGAGTAGCGCTGCCTTACAACGGCAATCCGCATGCGGATGATTTAGTAAGCGGTTACTGGATAGAACCCAGAAAAGTAGTTAAAGAAACCCTAGCTACCAAATCATAGTATAATTCCTTAATGGATCTAGAGACACCGCTTTCCAGTTTGCCCGGCATAGGTTTTTTTATGGGCAAAAGGCTGGAGAAGCTGGAGCTGTTTACTCTTGAGGATTTAATTTTCCATTTTCCTTTCAGATATGATGATTATTCTGTTATCAAACCGGCAGATGAAACTCAAATAGGGGAGGTTGTCACCCTGCAGGGTGAAATCTGGTCTATTAAAAATATTTATACCCGCTATGGTAGAGTTTTAACCCAGGCCATTTTTAATGACGGCACCTCGCCGATAATGCTGACCTGGTTTAATCAGTCATATCTTATTAAAAGCATCAAAGCAGGGGATAAACTGCAAATTTCCGGGAAATTGGCAAAATATAAAAACAAACTGTCAATCATGGTTCCCCAATGGGAAAGAGTAGGTGCCAACCTAGACCACCCGGAGGGTGGATTAGCTTCACACCTTCATACCGGCAGACTGGTTCCTGTTTATTCCGAGACCTCGGGGGTTGCTTCCAAATGGCTGCGGACAAAAATAGATAAATATTTGCCTGTTATATTGAATAAACTTCAAGACCCCTTGCCGGATAAAATCCGGGATAATATGCTTATCCTAAAAGATGCTCTTGCAAAAATTCACTTTCCCAAAGATACTGATGAGATAGACAAAGCCCGGGAAAGACTGGGCTTTGATGAACTTTTTTATGTTTCTTTGGCCACTCAAAAAACCCGTTTGAGCTGGCAGGAAAAACCAATTACCAAAGCATGGAAAGTAGAAAAAAAAGACCTTGATAGATTTATCAGCAGCTTACCATTTAAGCTTACCTCTGCTCAAATTAAGGTAATCACTGAGATCACAAGCGATATTAAAAGAAAATACCCAATGAACAGACTTTTGCAGGGAGAGGTGGGATCGGGCAAAACCGTAGTTGCGGCGTTATTTATATATCTGGCCCATCTTAATGGCTACAGTTCACTTTTCATGGCCCCGACAGAAATTCTTGCCTGGCAACATTTTGAGACAGTATCCGGACTGTTAGAACCATTTGGAATTACGGTCGGGATTTATACAGGGAGCAGAAAATTTACTAAACCCTACACCCTAAACCCTAAACCCTCTGTTATTATTGGCACTCATGCTCTTTTATCGGATAAACTGGCAGCCAAAAATGTGGGACTTGTTATAATAGACGAGCAACACCGTTTTGGTGTAGCGCAGCGCACAAAACTTCGCCAAAAAGGTTTACCCGTCCGACAGGCGGGCCCTGCCCCTCACTTTTTAACCATGACCGCCACTCCCATCCCCAGAACTGTTGCTCTCACCGTTTATGGAGATTTGGATTTATCAATAATTGATGAAATGCCAAAGGGTAGACTTAAGATAAAGACTTATGTTGTGCCTGAGCAAAAAAGAAAAGACAGCTACGGCTTTATTGCCAAGCACGTCCTGACAGGGGAGCAAGCTTACATAATTACTCCTCTGATTGAAGAATCGGAAACTTTAGTATCGGTGCGTGCTGCCAAAAAAGAATTCGAGAATTTAAAGAAAATATTTCCAAGATTTAATCTGGGTCTTTTACACGGCAGAATGAAGGCCAAAGAAAAAGAGCAGATCATAGGTGACTTCCGCTCAAATAAAATACAGATTTTAGTGTCAACTTCGGTGGTTGAAGTGGGAATGGATATTGCCAATGCTACTATTATGGTAATTGAAGGGGCAGAAAGATATGGTTTAGCACAACTCCACCAGCTGCGTGGACGAATCGGCAGGGGAAGCAAAGAGTCTTTTTGCCTGCTTTATACCACTCACTCTTCAGTTGAGGACAGCAAACGCTTAAAATATCTGGAAACAACTTTTGACGGACTAAAATTAGCAGAACTGGATCTAAAAATCAGGGGCTCTGGGACAATATTTTCTACAGCTCAGCATGGCAGGTTTGAATTTAAAATAGCCAGGCTTTCGGATTTACCTCTGATTGAAAAGACCAGACAAGCAGCCCGGGATTTACTAATTGATAACCTGGAGCTTGACAAATATCCTAACTTGCGGGCACAATTACAAAAGATTTCGGCGCAAGTTATGCCGGATTAGGAATTTTATGCCAGGCGAACCAAAAAGAAGACATTCTAAAGCACGCAAGCGAACCAGAAGAGCAGCTATTAATTTAGCTGTATCTTTAGTAACTTGTAAAAACTGCGGCAAACCAACAAGGTCACATGTAGTTTGTCAAGAGTGCGGATTTTACGGCGGAAAAGCAATAACCAAGCCCGAAGTTAAAGTGACAAAAGCTTAAATGAAAACTGCCAAAGACCCTCGCCATCAACACCGTATTAAGCTAATGCAGCAGCTTTTTACCTGGAATTTTCTTAAAAAGAAAACTCCCCCAAAAGATATTGCTGAAATTGTAAAAAAATTAAAAGAAATTGATGGGCTTATTGGCAAAGCCGCCTCCAGTAGACCACTTATTGAAATCAACCGGATTGATTTAGCTATCTTGCGTTTGAGCATTTTTGAGTTAATAATAAAGAAAGACGTACCTCCTAAGGTAGTTATTGATGAAGCAGTAGAACTTGGGAAGCAGTACGGTTCCGACTCATCAGGCGCTTTCATCAATGGAGCGCTAGGTAGAATAATTAAACTTAAAAAAATCCATGTCAACTCTTGATGCACAAATTATACAAGCAATAGCTGAACAGTTGGCTTTGAGTCCGGAGGATGTAGACCGGGGGGCTCTTTTGCGTGAAGAGTTAAATTTAGGTCCAATAGAATTAAATGACCTTTTATCAAATCTTTCACAGAAATTTAATGTTAGCTTTGAGCCGGATGATATTGAACATTTAAACAAAGTGGAGGATTTAATAGTCCTGATAGAGGATAACTTACTGGATTAGATGTCAAATGAATTTTCAAACCTTCTAAAAAATCTAAATATAAGTTTTAAAAATATCAAGCTTCTTCAGCAGGCTTTTTATCACCGGTCTTACTTAAATGAGGTCAATCTAAATATTGCGTCCAATGAACGGCTGGAATTTTTAGGAGATTCTATTCTTTCTTTTGTTATTTCATCCCACCTCTTTCAAGAGAAACCTAAAGATGCAGAGGGTGATCTAACTAATCTACGGGCCTACATTGTCAAAACCAATTCCCTGGCAGAGGCAGCCAAAAAACTTAAACTGGGAAGTTACTTATGTTTGTCAAAAGGCGAGGAGTTAGGAGGTGGCAGGGAAAATACTCAACTGCTGGCCAATACTTTTGAGGCCTTGCTCGGAGCAATTTATCTTGACCAGGGCTTGGAAACAGTCCAAAAAGTAATAGAGAAAAATCTGCTTTCTCTTTTTAGCGCGGAGTTAAAATCAGGTCCTCCCAAAGATGCCAAATCAAACTTGCAGGAAATTGTCCAGGAAAAATTAAAACAGTCTCCTCATTACAAAATTCTGGCAACCCGGGGGCCGGATCACGCTAAAAAATTCACAGTAGCAGTATATTTAAAAGGGAAAGAATATGGCAGGGGAGAAGGAGGGAGCAAACAGGTAGCCGAAGAGCAAGCCGCATCCCTTGCCCTTGAAAAGTTAAGCTGACTACACTATACTTATCCCCATGCTTAAAATTAGATTAATGAGAATAGGCACTAAGAAAAGACCCTTTTACCGGGTAGTGGCTGTGGATGAGCGGGCCAAAAGAACAGGTGGTTATCTTGAGCTTTTGGGAACATACAATCCCTTAACCGAACCAAAAGATGTAAGACTTAAGCAGGATAGAATAGATTACTGGACTGCTCAGGGGGCTCAACCTTCAGAAGGATATCTCCGGATGATCGGAAAAGCTCCGCAGCGTCCACCAAGAAAACCAAAGAAGGAAAAGAAGGAAGAGTCAAAAGTTCCAGAGAAATCAGAAAACTCAGAGAATCAGCAAGTCAGTAAACCCGAAAAAGAAATAGCTCAGCCAGAAAATTCTGAACCTTCTGAATCTACTGAAACTCCGACCTCATCCGATAAACCGAGTCATTCCGAGTCTTCTGAACCAAAAAAGGAAAAGTAAATGAGAGACTTACTTGAATACGTAGTTAAAAATCTGGTAACTAAACCAGATTCTGTGGCAATTGACGAACAAACTGAGGCCGGAAATATTAATTTAACCCTTTCAGTTGATCCCTCAGATATGGGAATCATCATTGGCAAAAGTGGCCAGACAATAAGAGCAATCAGGAAACTGCTGACAGTCAGAGCGATTGCTGAAAATGTCAGAGTAAACCTTCAGCTTAATGAACCTGAAGGTCAAAAACACAGATCTCCCGATGTGTCAAGCTAACCCACCCCAGGGGTGGGGTACCCACACACCGTAGGAAAATTTATGAAAATCAGTATCATTACCCTTTTTCCGGAAGTTTTTGATCCCATATTAAACACTTCCATTCTAAAACGAGCTCAGCAAAAGGGGAAAATAATTTTTGAACTTGTCAATTTAAGGGCTTTTGGAGAAGGCAAACACAAAGTAGTTGATGATCGTCCA
Source organism: Microgenomates group bacterium Gr01-1014_7 (assembly GCA_007376405.1). Classification (GTDB taxonomy): domain Bacteria; phylum Patescibacteriota; class Microgenomatia; order Daviesbacterales; family UBA10151; genus VMGD01. Next base: position 28,229 of record VMGD01000007.1, on the reverse strand, counting down.
TACGGCGGAGGAGCCGGAATGATCCTCAAAGCAGATATTTTAGCCAAAGCTATAAAAAAGTTAAAAGTCAAAAATCAAAAGTCAAAAGTTATTCTTACTTCGGCTTCAGGCAAAAAATATACTCAAGCAAAAGCACGAAGCTTATCCAAACATTCCTACATTATTATAATATGCGGTCATTACGAGGGTGTTGATCAGAGGTTTATTGATAGGTATGTAGATGAGGAAATCTCCATTGGAGATTATGTGTTAACCGGCGGAGAGATTCCAGCCATGGTAATTGTTGATTCTATAGTGCGTCTACTTCCCGGAGTTCTGGAAAAACCCGAGGCCACTGAAATTGAATCTTTTTCTAACTATACCCTAAACGCTAAACCCTATACCCTATTAGAAGGTCCGCAATATACCAGACCTGAGGACTTCGAAGGCAAAAAGGTCCCAAAAATACTTTTATCCGGAAACCATGCAGAAATAGAAAAATGGAGAAAAGAAAAAGCTTTACAAAAAACTAAAAAAGTTAGACCTGATCTGGCAACTTAATCCCACCCCAGGGGTGGGGGCTGATTTTATTACTCAAACGGATTAGGTTTGCCCCGAAGAGAAGCTCCCGGAGTAGCTTGCGGCTGGGAAAGAGGGTATGGTGCAGCTCCTGCCAGCGCTGCCAGAACTTCCTCATCTTTCTGGGATAACTCGGGCAAGGGAGAATCAGCACTCCCAAACTCCTTTGGAACCTCAGCATATAAAACTTCTACATTAAGGGTTACCACAGCAGATTGAGCATCTTTTCCGGTTGTGGCTTCTATACTGGAAACTCGCATAAGGCGAGGTGAGTGTTCAATATTATTTATCAAAATCGGAAGAAATTTTACCGGCCCCAAAAGATCCAATTTTATACCGTAACTTTGAAGTTTAGTTTCTTTCGAACCGCCTCCCAAAGATAAAGACACAATATTAAATCCTGCCTGAGCTGTTAAATTCTGCAAAACTCCTATCACAGCGGCAAAATCCTTATCAGCAGGATAGGAACTTAAAACATTTTTTATCTTGTTATCTAAATCAGAAATATCATAATTTTCCATAACCTCCGCTTTAGCCTCTAAAAAAATTCCTCTCTTAGTTAAATCCTGTATAGTTCTCTCATTACTCAAAAGTTTCACCAACTGAGGATAAATCACCACCATCAGTAAAATCAAACTGCAAACGAAGGCTACAGTCGGGAAAATATACAATCTGTAATTCAGATAAAATTTTAATAATTCTTCTTTTTTCATCACTTTGGTTTAATTTTAAAGCTTAATCTGTAAATCCCATCCCTCCCTCTGCTTAAACTTTCCATATTAATCTCCTTAACCTTATCCTCATTTGTATCTTTGGAAAGCAAACTGTTTATAAATAGATCAAGTGAGCCTCCATCACTGCTTGTTGCCAAAATCAAAACCTCTCCACCCTTATCAACGGCAACTGAACTTATAGAAACCGAAGGGGGTATGAGTTTTCCTATTAAATTATATATTTGAGCCTGCCTTGAGGGAATTCCCAGATATTGGTTTATGGTGGAAAGTCTATTCTTTAAGAGTAATAAATAGCCTTGAGTAGAAGTTAGCTGAGACACTCTTGTTTCAACCTCTTTAGCCCTACTTTGAACCTGCACTATTTTCTGACTCTGCAGTATTCTTAAGACCACTAATAAAGAAGCTAAAAAAGCAGTCAGCGCAATTACCACTATCCCGATAGACTGGATTTTATAAAATTTAGACCTTTTAATTTGCGTCTGCTTAAATTCTTCAGGAAGTAAGTCTATGGTAAGTTTTTGCATGCTACTCCTCCCGAAGCGCCAATCCTACTGCTACCGAATAGGAAGGCGCATCTGTAGCCAATTTGGAAATTATTCCCTTATCTTTGGCAATAGAATACCAGGGGTCAGCCTCTTGTACTTCCAACCCCAAATTGTTGGCAAAATAAATCACCAGTCCCGGCATTTTTGCTCCGCCTCCGGATAAAACCATCCGTTTGATTGGATTCTGAGGATATTTTGCCTCAAAGGCTTGAATCATCCTTCTTAGTTCTACCAAAATAATATCCGTAACAGGCTTTAGCGCCTCGAACACTTTTCCCTCAAGTTGATCTTCAAGTAAACCATAAACCTTTTTATACTCCTCAGCCTGATTTATTTCAAAGTTAAAATGCTGGGCCAGGGAGCGCGTCAAGGCCATTCCGCCAGTTGAGATAGAACGGGTCAGCCAGATTAAACCCTTTGAAACTACCGCAAAATCGGTGGTTGCCGCTCCCAGTTGTACAATCATGGTAGTGGGGGAGAAGGGGTTGTTGCCAACCAGGGATCTGGTCACTGCGATAGTTTCGGTTTCCAAAGCTCTGGGTTTAAGTCCTGTCTCTGTTAATACCTTTAGGTACTTATTAACAGCATTTTTAGGGGATGCCACCACCAGTACAATGGTTTTGGTTTCCTTGCTTTTGGGATCGGAGCGAAGCAAAACCTGCCAGTTTAAATTAACCTCCGAGAGAGGCATCGGAATAAACTCCTCTGCAGCATACCTGATTGCAGATTGTAACTCGCTATCTGTTAAATACGGCAGGTCATCAATCACCCTGGTAAATACTTTTGACTCGGGCAGTGCTGCCACCACTTCTTTCTGTTCAATTTTTGTAGCAGTCATTAGTTTCTTAATTGCTTCGGAAACTGCAAGCAGAGCTTCTTCATTGTCGGATAATATTCCGGGGGAAGGGGCGGGAATAGATCCCAAAGTTTTTAAGTTAAATTTATCCCCCTCTTTTGCCAGGGCCACCATTTTTATTGAAGATAAACCTAAATCCAAACCAATAGTAATTTTTCCCATAGAGCAGAGGGGACTACTTCACCTGATATGTCCCCTTAACTAAAGTATACCCTCCTGTTGGGCCTGATGTAAACAGTATTGATGCAAGTCCTGTTTCATAATCTATGATAGATTCATTTGTCAGTTTTATTTTCCAAGCTGTTATCTCCTTAAATTGATTATTATTTCCCGGATCAATAATCCCTTTATCAGCATAAAATACCCCTGTGTTGCCTATATTTCCAATTGTGATGGCACTGTTATTATTCGTTCTTGAATCATATGTTGTTAAAATCACCAAAATACTGTTTCCTTCTCCGGTGCCTAAAAGCTTGTTTTCATTACCCATTGATGCTTGCCCATCCATTACAATTATTCCGGAACCGGTTCCATAAGAAGAATCTAATGTAAATTGATTCTCATTACCCATGGTAATATTTCCTGTTATCCAAATTGGGGTTTTTACTTTAAGGATACATGCATTTCCTAAAGTAAGATCTCCTATAAATTTCCCTGGCCCCCAGGCAACTAGTGAACCGCAAGTAGGTTGGGAAATAGGACCTGCTGCTGCGGCCTCGCTTTTCCAACCTGTAATATTTGCTTCGGATATAGGGAATGTTTTAGGAGGAGGATCTTCTGATCCAGGGAAAGACGAACCCAAAACTGTTGAATTTGTAATAGATTGATAATAAGCATCCTTTTCTATAATAAGTCTGTCTATAGTATTTGCGTGGGCATCTCCTTTAACTCTAGTATTATTTCCGGAAAGAAGAGAATTAGTAGTCCCACCCATATATGCTCTAAAGCTTAAATCTCCTGAAAGTAAGTTCCAAGCCGGATTACCTGCACTCCAATTAGAAGACCATTTAGGCACCCCATTACCATAAGATTGGGCCAAATCATTTTGCCAAGACCAATAGTTGGATGAATCTGATGAGGTATCAACCATAATCCAATATGCGGTTCCTGCCGAAAGTGTTGGGTTTGTGGAAAAAGTTACATCAATCCATCCGTACTGCGAAGTAACCAAACTTGAAGCAAGAGTTCCTGTTGCAAAAACATCATTTTTTTTAGGTTTTCCGCCCTCATCTCCCATAATTCTTACTGTTACATCAGGGGGGTTGCCAAATTTTTTAATCTTTATTGAAACTTTCCTTATTTTATCTGTTATGGAGGGTTTAAAGCTTTGAGCTATATCCTGCCTGTTTTGACCGTCAACAGTTTTGCCAAATAAAAAGTCTACGCAGTTTGACCCTTCGCAATCAGTTTGCTGGTTGGCTGTAGGCGGAACGCCTGCTGCTACCCAAGCACCACCGGTTATAGTATTGTCATTACCCATGGTTATAGGACCGTTTGAATAAATAGTACCCTGAATTGTATTTAAATTACCAAGCTCCAACCCTCCTTCTCCTACTTGTATTCCATATGCAAAAGCCACACCCACGCCTCTTGAGGCAGTTATTTTAACAGTTCTTTTGGCTCTGGCTTGAGATTTATTTGGAACATAGCCCGCGGCGGTAATAACTTTTGTGGCAGCATCTGTTGAGGTAATAGTAACCGAATATGACCCATCTCCCAGTAAGGTTTCAGATTCACCATTGTAGCTTCCTCCTGTTTTGTTAAGGGAGTTTAGGGCTTTATCCGCTCCGGCCTCGGCCAAAGCAGCAGCTTTCTCCGCATTTTGCGCATAAGTAGCATTTTGGTAATAAATCTGGGCTCCGGCAATAACAGATAAAACCGTAAACAAAACCACCCCCACTGCCACAAAAACCATTACCAGAATCTGCCCGCTTTCTTTAGTCATTTCTTAAACTGGCCTCCGATGTGGCTGTATTCACTTCAATATTTTGTCCTGTTTTTTGTTTTAGACTTAAAATAATTCTTACTTTCGTGGCCGAAGCCGGGCTAACCTCATTTGGCGGATTTTGAGAATCGAGGTATTTAAAAGTTAAACTGTCAACACTCACTGAAAAGATTTGATCCTGGGATTTTCGGGAACTTATGACATCAGGAAAAAATTTATAACGCAATTTGGTTTGATCCTGGAAAAAAATAATATAATCGAAAGTATCGGTAATAATATTTCCGGAAGAATTAATTGCCGGAACTTTTAAAACAATCTGTGTTGCAGATGAGGTAGCTGCAACTCCGCTTGACTGCTTTACGGCTTCCCGTACCTTTCCTAATGTATCATTGATATTCAAACCTTCCTGAAGCGTGGAAGATTGCTTATAAAAAAGTCCGGCGCTATTTATCATTACTGACACAAGCAGAGTCCCTATTATCACCGCTATCCCCATAGCAACAAGCACCTCAAGAAGAGTCAGGCCTTGCCGGCTCACTGATTTAGCCCTCCTTCTCCAATAAAAGTATCTATTTTAAAGTCCTGCGTTTTGTTATTGTCTTTCCAGGAAACAGCAACCGTAATCTTTTTGACCTGCTCGCCGTTTGTACAAACCAGAGGATCACAATCTGAAACAATAACTGTCCCTGCTCCCTGGGGGAGAAGACCAAATCTGCTATCGGCAATTGCGGTTGTACCGTTAACCAAATTAATATAACTGGTGGTCCTTTTATCTTCCAGCTGTTTTAGAGCAATTTCTCTGGCCAAGCTTAGGTGGTTACTTTTGGTCATCAGACTTATCGCGTTGGGTATATTTGCTATTAAGAAAATTATCACGGCAACTGCCACAATCACCATAAGCGATTCGATTAAAGAAACACCGCGCTCTTTCATTGCTTATTAATCTCTCCTGCCGAGAAAATTGCATAATCAAAAAAGGGAGGCACTACTTTGTTGAGTAGGAAAACTTTGACTTTCCTTTGTGTTTCACCAGATACTCCCGTTGAGATAATTTCCTTTGCTTGAGCAGGAAGGGAATACGCTGCACAAGGCTCCGTTGGACAAGTTACGCCTGCTTGTACTGCCAAAGGTTGGCTGATAGAACTATAAAGCAGTCGAACCCGTATTAACATTAAGGGAAGAGTTAAACCAGAAAGAGATGATCTGCAAAAGAATTGTCTATTGCTCCCGGAAGTAGTAGTTATAGTAGGCGAAGTGCAGTCTCCAGAGGCATTAGTAAATCCATTAGAAGCTACTCTTGAACTATTTGAGTCTAGATAAAAAGGTTTAACCTGATAACTGCCATCAAAATAAATTACTTTTATTTCGATAGCGGGTTTGTTATCCGGATCAATAATCCCGGTTGCTCCCCAATAAACGTCCAGACGGTTTTGGTTATAATAAGTTTGAGGAGGATTGGACGAAGAAGTATAATCAGCCAACCAAACTTGAACAACATCTTCTTTGGCCAAAGGAGGAAATTCTAAAGCAACCTGCCGGTTGCCGGCAGTTGCAGCAGGAGGAATTAAATCTGTACCTGTAATCTCCTTTATGCTGGAACTATTATCGGTAAAATCTTTACAGTTCTGACAATTAGTATTTTCTTGTAATGCCTTTTCCACTCCTGCCTCTGCAGCGGAAAAGGCCCGGGATGATTGTTCCACTTTAGAAGCAGTGGAAATATCCACCAGGCTTTTTTGGACAATAGAAAGCCCAATCCCCAAAGCCACAGTCATAACCATTATTAAGATCAGAATAATTTGTCCTTTTTGTTTACACTGAGTCCCTCGACTTCGCTCGGGATAAACTGCGTCGAAGTGTTTCATCTTAAATTTATAGTTGTTTGAAATAGAACCGGATCTATTTGACCTGATACTGAGATGGATACTCCCACCCCTGGCTTTACTGTGAATTTAATTGTTACCTTATCTTTAAATCCGGACGATCTGTTCCTAGTAAAAATACCACTCTGTCCGCTTTGGATTGAAATGGAAACTCCTGTCTGGGGATTTGTATCAGTCAAAAACACTGCATTACTTAACAAAGAACTAACATTACAGATTCTGTCAACAAACTGAGGATCAGTCTCTTCTATTGTAGTCTCTCCGACATTTTGTTTAACAGGATTATCCTGCTTAATCAGGCCATTAGCTTCTTGTTCCGGAGGGAAAAATCTGTACCGGGTATAAATACCGTTTTTAACCGTCACTAAAGTATTTGAAGAAGAGGTTATGTCGGTGGGGGAAAGAAAAAAGGGACAGACCACATTATCAGAGTTCCTGATTGTTTTATCCATAGTTTCCAGAACTGCCTGACCGTTTTGCTTGATTACACCGAGTATTTGAGTTTTATTGCTGCCACGCAAAGTTGAGGTAAAAATATTGAAAATAAACGTCCCGGCAATTGCCAAAACCGCCATCACCACCAACAGTTCTATCAAGGTTAAGCCTTTTTGTTTCATTGTATTCTCCTTAAAATAGTTGTCAGTCTTGATTCATGGGTCCCTGAAAAATCAGTCCATTTTACTACGGAGGTAACTCGCTTTTGAGTCATGCCGGAGCCGTTTTCATCTTCTATTAAAAATTGCCTTTGAAAAGGGGGTATCGATTGGGAAGAATTCTCACCAATAAAAATCGTCTCGCTGCTATTAAAATGGAAATAACAATTTCCGCCGGCACCGCAAGTGAACGGAATAGGCCAAAGATCACTAAATTTGCTGGTTGTACTTTGATAAGAGACAGATCCTTCTGTATCCCTATCCCGTAAACTTCTGACTTTTTCCAATCCATCTTGTGCCAGCTTGGTAGCCTGAGCTTGATTCTTGGCAAACTGGGCATTTCGCAAAGATGATATTGTTGCAAAAACCAAAGCTCCCACTACCATTACTGCTACAGACATTACTACAATTAATTCTAAGAGAGTCTGTCCTTTTTGGTTACTGTGCATTTACAGCTCCCCCCTTTGAAAGATTAAAAACTTTAGTAACATTGCTATCTTTAGTATTTTCGACTGTAAACCTGATCGTGCTGGCATTTTGTAAACAATTTTCAGATGGTGAAATTGTCAATGCACCCTGCCCGGATGAATAGGTTATAATTACAGGTGAGCTAAAACCAATCTCCTGACATCCACTACCTGCAATGGATGAGATTTTGACGTTTTCAAGAGAATAGGTTTTCTGTGAAGAGTTTGCTGGACCGCAAACAAGCGTGATTGTCTTTTGATCGGTTTCAAACTGCACCGACCATGAAGCTCCACCCAAACCGTTACACACTGTGGATGTTGTGGCATTGGTTTGGGCCAATCTTAAAATTGTTTGAATTTGACCCAGAGCTTTTTCTGTTTCCTTCCTTATTGCATAATCCTTATAATTTACATACCCTGTTACTCCAATAATGGACATTATTAACATTACAATCAGAAGTTCAATCAGAGTGTAGCCCCGCATACATTAAACGTAGCATAAATCTTATGGTCTTGTCACTCCATAGTTGTATCCTTCGGGCGGGGGGTTGCAAGCCGAATCACCATGTGAAGGATTCGTTCCTTCCATTTTTGCATATAGACAATAATTGGTACAGTTTTGAGAAACTGAATCACAACCTGTGCCGGATGGTCTGTATAAATAAGGAGGTATGCGAAGCGGATCGACCGGGATTTGATTGAGGTAGATTTTAGCAGAACCAGAAGGACCATATGATAGCTGACCACCTGGAATAACATCGCCTGAAGGGGGATAGTGAAGAGCATCCGCATGATATTCTTCCAGGGCTGACTGAATAAACTTTAAGTCCGATTGTCTTTTGGCGTCCCTTGAATTTTTTAAGAAATTGCCGTAATAAACTATGCCAACTGAAGATAAAATAGCAATGATAGTAACAACTATCATTAGTTCAATAAGAGTGAATCCCCGGGAATTCATTATTGTTGATTCTTACGACAGTAAAATGTAGGATCACCTACTTTGGGAGCTTCTAAATTAGCGCATACTATCCAGTTTGGATTGGATGCCCCTCCTAATGGCATATTTGGAGCTGCTATGTCTGTAACTGCCTGAGTACAAACAGCTCCTGCTTGAGTGCCTGATCCTTGTCTGACACAATATTGACACACACCCGGACAGGCGCTATCCGGTGTAGCGCTTGTGCTAATCGGATCTCTTGGTACAGTCCCTGATGAAAACATTGCTGCTGCAAGGGGATCATATTGACCCCCGGTTGTTTTACCATAATTTATCTCCATAGCTTGAGCAATAGAATTTATATCATCCCTTCTTCTGGCATCTCTAGCAGCTTTTTGTGTATTTCCAAATATAGCCAGACCAATTGCCGATAAAACAGCAATTATTGAAACGACTACCAAAAGTTCAACCAGGGTAAACCCGCGTTTATTGGGCAGTAATTTTTTCATAGTGTTATTGGGCGCTCTTAATACAATAAGCCCCTGCGGGATTTCCTCCCTCAGCTTCCAACCAGGTACAAATTTTCCAGGATGTTGCCCCTGCTGCGAGAACTGGAACAGTAGTACTAATTGGACTATAGTCGGCGGATGATGTACAGACTGAAGCAGTTGGCGCAGCTGTTATATCTGATGGTGTACTATTGACTGTGACATTTCCACAATAGACCAAACCCTGAGGATCTTTCAATGGTATTTTACCTGTCGCGAATTGACTATCTGCTAAAGCTACATAACTACTATTGGTTTTATTAACCTCCAGAGCTTTACTGATAGAATCTAAGTCCGCTTTTCTTGCGTCATTCCTTGCTCTGGGTTGAACCCCATTGAAAACAGCCAGTCCGATGGCGGAAAGTATTGCAATAACAGTAATAACTACGAGAAGTTCAACCAAGGTAAAACCCTTCGATTCACAACGTTTACTCAGAGCAGATTTTTTCACCTTGACTTATTATTTGAATAAATTTCCTCCGATGTCAAGTCCGAGATACCTGTTAAAAATTTCTTTTCCAAAAAACAGGGCAACCAGGCTACCAAACACTAAAAAGGGTCCGAATGGGATGGCGGATTTTAGATGCTTCTTCCCGCCAAAAATCAGAATTAAAGATATGATAGCCCCCGACAAAAAGGCAACCATCAGTGCCAATATAGAATTTGGGAAACCCAGGACAAGACCCATTAATGCCCCCAGCTTAACATCTCCACCTCCCATACCCTTCCCTCTTGTAATAATAATTAAAGCCATAAAGAATCCGCCAATTAACACTCCCATGAGTATTCCCAAAAAAAGCGGCTCTGCTATCATTAAAGCATGCCTCTGAAAATAATCACTATGTGGAGGAAGAAGTAATTGGCCAATGCGGGTTTGATTTAATGAAAAATATAAAAATGTAATTTTCATAACGGTTATGAAAATTATAAAAACTATACTTATGACGATTGCAGGCAATACCACCCGATCCGGTATAAGCATTTTTTTGATATCGGTCAAAAAAAGCGCAACTAAAACTGTAATAAAGAATGTTTTAAAAAGTAGGTCAATAATAAAAATGAGAAATTTAAAATTAAAAATTGAAAATTGAAAATTAGAAACCTGCTGGTTAAAAAGATAACCAATCAAAACTCCCATTACTACCTCAACCAGAAGATATTCTATGCCTATGCCTTTCCGGCAATACCTGCATTTCCCATGAAGAAGAAAAAAGGAAAAAACCGGAAGAAGGTCGTACCAGGGCAGGTTTTTTTTACACCCCTCGCAGCACGACCTTCCCCAAAAAGACCTGTTGGTAAGACTTCGGTCGGCTATTGCCTTAGCAAAGCTGCCTAAAGCCGTACCCACGATAAATCCCAAACCTAATATGTACATGATCCACCGGAAGTAGCAATCAAACTCAAATTAGATCCCACCTCATACACAGTAGTATCATTTCCACCATCTCCGGTCATTTTTCCACTCTGTTGAGAAGATTCCAATTTGGTATCTATTTCCCAGGCATCGTTATTCGCGCAATACTTATAATGAAGGGTCGTATCGTTAACAGGATCAACCGGAAGAGTGGAAACAGAAACGCTCTTCGCAGCAGACATATCTGTCTTTACCCAACCCGTACCGTCTGATACTCTGGTACCTACGTTTGAAGATCCTTCACAAGGATAGCTACCTGACTGCTTACAAAGCACTGCTACAGCACCCGAACCTGTTGCTTCCTGTACAGCAACATTGATGGCATTTTGAAGATTTGCCAAATCAGAAAGTCTGGCCGCGTCCCTACCTCGTCTTGTCAGCTCCAGCGGATTAATGATTAAAACAACCACTGCTGCCAATATGGCAATAATTGCAATAACAACCAAAAGTTCAACTAAAGTGAACCCATGGGCAGATTTTTTCAAAAATATTCACCCCCTCTCAAAAATTAAATTTTGTCTAATAACTTATTGTAGTCATACTATTATCTATTTAGTCAAGTCCTCAGAATGAGGTAGTTAACTTGTATATAGGTAGGATAATTGAAATAACCAGAAAAGCTACACCCACACCCAGAATAATCAATACTATTGGCTCAATAGCCACTGTTAAGTTTTTAATCATATGATCCGATTCCGACTCAAAGTAGTCAGCAAGTTTAAAAAAAATCTCGTCCACCTTACCGGTTTGCTCCCCAACATTAACCATTTGTCCGACTATTTTGGGGAAAACGGCAGCCGTCAGAAGAGAAGAAAAGGGCAAACCTCTTTCAACCCCATCATAAGCTTCTTTTAGCGATTTTTTAAAAACCGGATTGTCTGTCAGATCGGAAACTATTCCTATGGATTCCAAAAGGGGGATACCTGCAGATGTTAACAGCCCAAAAGTTCTGTTAAAATTGGTTAAAGTCACGCTGATAATGATTTTGCCGGCCAAAGGCATTCTCAAAAGCATCTTACCTATAAAAAATCTGCCTTCCTCCGTTTTATTCCACCTGTTGAAAGCAATGATTATTACAATCAGTAAAGTAAGTCCCAGCCACCAAAATTGGACAAAAAGATTGGAAGTCGCAATCAAAATCTTAGTTGGAAGCGGAAGCTCAATGGTTGATTGCTGGTAAAGCGTAATCAATTTTGGTATGACAAACACCATCATTATAATAATAACTACCACCATCATTCCCAAAACTACTGCCGGATATATCATTGCTCCCTTGATTTTTGCCTGAAATTCTCTTTGTTTTTCCAGGCCGTCGGCCATTTGCAGAAGTACCTGATCCAGCTTTCCCGAAGCCTCACCAGCTTTAACCAGGTTCACATAAAGCCTGGGGAAAATGTTTGGATGCTTTCCCAAAGCCTGAGCCAAAGTTAACCCCCCCCTTATATCCTGTGAAATTTCTTCCAGGGCTTTTTTTAAGGTTTTATTTGTTTCTTGCTCATACAAAATATCTATGGCATCGGATAAAACCAGGCCCGATGAAACCATGGTGGCCAATTGTCTTGTGAGTATAACTAATTCGGAAAAATTGACCCTATTGAATAGTCGTCCTAAAAACCTGTTACCTGTCGATTCTTTAAGTTTTAACGTGATAACAATTAACCCCCGCCTGCGGAGAGCCGAGGCCGCTTGATGGACATCGGTAGACTGAACAGATCCGGCATGATCTTCTCCTTTATTATCTTTAGCTTTATAGAGAAACTCGGCCATAATTTTTAAGTGACTTAAGTTACCTAAGTAACTTAGCTAAAAGCTCAGGTCGCAAAGCATACCTTGAGGCTACCTCCTCCGATACCTTTCCTGTCTTAACCAGACCGGCCAAAGAGCGCTCAAGAATTTGCATACCCTGCTCAGCAGAAGTTTCAATTATGTTGTCTGTAAGGTAAGATTTTCCCTCCCTGATAACATTCCTAACAGCAGGAGTGGCAAATAAAAGCTCTGCGGCCAGAGTCCTGCCGGGTTGTACTGTCGGAATAAGTCGCAGGGATATAATTGCCTCTAAAGTTGAAGCCAGCTGAAGTCTAATTTGTGGTTGTTGAATTTCAGGAAAAACATCTATTATACGGTCTACAGACTGAGCAGCCGAGTTAGTATGAAGGGTGGCAAAAACCAAATGGCCTGTTTCAGCTATAGTCATGGCCGATGAAATTGTTTCCAAATCTCTCATTTCTCCAACAAGTACCACATCCGGATCCTGCCTCAGGGCCGAACGCAGCGCATTATTCCAGGATCTGGTGTCTTTATACATTTCCCTTTGTTCAATCAAAGATTTGCCCGGCGGATAGACGTATTCAATCGGATCTTCTACGGTAATAACGTGTACTGCTCTCTCCTGATTAATTTTGTTTATAAAAGAAGCCAGGGTAGTAGATTTTCCATGACCGGTTGGACCGGTTACCAGAATAAAGCCCTGTTTAAGTTCTGTTAGTTTACTCACAACCGGGGGAAGACCGAGCTGTGCAAGGGGAGGAATCCTGAAAGGAATCAGCCTTAGAGCGACAGCAACATAACCTTTTTGCCGGTAAATATTGACTCTAAATCGGGCTTTGGACTCAAAATCAAAAGAAAAATCCAGCTCAAAATTTTGTTTATAAATCTGTTTTTGAATATCTGAAAGGAGCGGCTGGATTAAGCTTTCAATCTGTTCAGGGGTCGAAGGAGCTTCACCTATAACCGGAATCATATCTCCATGAATCCGCAGGGTAGGGGGAAATCCTACAGAAAGGTGTAAATCCGAAGCATTTCTGGCAATAGTTAGATCTAATAGCTGCTGTATATTCATTAGTCCTGTGCTACCCGGAGCACCTCCTCCAAAGTTGTTACTCCTTCCAACGCTTTCAAATATCCATCCTGCTTCATCGTAATCATCCCTACGCCGACCGCGGCTTCCTCTATAGAATTAGAAGCGGCATGTTCCAAAACCAGCTTTGCAATTTGATCTGTTATCACCAAAACTTCAAATATCCCAATCCTCCCCAAGTATCCTGTATTACCACAATACTTACATCCCTTTCCTTTAGAGAGGTTTGTCGAAGCTGATGCCGGAGGCATGAATTTTCCCAAAACCTGTTTAAAGTTTTCCATAACCTCAGGCAGCGCGCTAAATTCTACCTTGCAATAAGTGCAGATTTTTCTGACGACCCGCTGTCCCACAGCGCAATTTAGCGCGGAAGTCAGTAAAAAGGGCTCAACTCCCATGTCCAAAAGCCTGGGAGGAGCGCCGGAAGCGGAGTTGGTATGAACTGTTGAAAAAACCTGGTGGCCGGTTAATGCTGCCTGTATTGCCAGCTCGGCAGTCTCGGTATCACGAACCTCACCTACCATTATTATATTAGGGTCCTGTCGCAGGAAGCTCCTTAAAGCTGAAGCAAAGGTCAATCCCACTCCCGGATTAACTTGTGCCTGATTAACACCGGGTATTTGATACTCAACCGGATCCTCAATAGTCACTACATTTACTTTGCTGGTTGAGATTTTGGCAAGAATAGAGTAAAGAGTAGTGGTTTTTCCGGAACCGGTAGGACCGCAGATTAAAATAATTCCGTGAGTTCTAAGAAGCTGTGCTTCCAAAGCCTTTAGCGATGCACCTCTAAGACCCAACTCTAAAAGCGTCGGGGCGGCGCTGGATTTTGGCAAAAGCCTCAAGACCACTTTTTCTCCAAAAACGGTCGGAATAATGGAAACACGCAAATCAACCTCGGCCTGTCCATAGGTAAAGGTAAAACGACCATCCTGAGGTAAACGTTTTTCATCTATTTTTAAAACAGATAAAATTTTAATTCTGGAAACCAAAGCCTCATGCACCCCTTTTGGCAGCAGTATTTTTTCCTGCAGAATCCCGTCAATTCTGTATCTGACTCTGGTCCTATCCTCCTGGGGTTCAATATGGATATCGGAGGCCCGGGATTTTATGGCGTATTCCAAAAGCTGGTTGATTATATTGGAAACCGGAGCTTCTCTGATAATTTCAGGACCCACTCCCAATACTTGCTCGGGTTGTACCGACTCTACTTCTCGTAGTGCCGAAGTAACATCTGTGGTTAAGTTTTGAGCATATTGATCACCAATTGCTTTTAAAATATCATCGGTTAAAGCTAAAAAGGGCTTGGTCCTCATCCCGCTTCTTTTTTCCACAAACTGGATAATCTGGATATCCAAAGGGTCTTCCATGGCCACCCAAAGTTCATCACCGGATTTTTCAAAGGGAATAATACGGTAGCGGCGGGCAGCCGGCTCGGGAATAAGGTTTAAGACATCAGTAGAGATAGCTTTCCCCTCAAGTTTAACAAATGGGACATTTAAAATCCGGGCTTTGGCCTGGGCAATTTTTTCCATCGGCACAATGTTGTGATGCAAAAGAATTCTGTCAACTGCCTGACCGGAATTAATGCTTTCCAGCTTTATTGCAGATACCTGATCAGGAGTAAGCAAACCTTGTTCTAGTAAAATATCCTCAATTGCATTACCTTGAGTAGTCTGGGCAGCCATACATTCATTATGTTAGAATTCTCCCATGATTGCAAGACTGTTAATTTCACCTGATCTTGAAGTAAGACTGAAGGAGATAAGAAAAATTTTAGCGAGCCATAATCTACCAACCCCTCATCCTGACCTCCTTTATTTCACTCACGACTCTAAACTTGGCATTGAACAGGCCAGAAAAATTAAGGAGCATTTTTCTTTAAAGCCATATTCTGCTAAGGGGAGAGTTATAGTCTTGGAAGACGCATCCGCGCTAACTTTAGAAGCCCAGAACGCACTTTTAAAAACTCTGGAAGAGCCTCCACCTGATGCCATTTTAATTTTGGCAGCTCCTTCTGATGCCATATTTTTGCCAACTGTACTTTCCAGATGCCAAATAATCAGAATTCAGTCATCAGTCGTTAGTCATCAGTCGTCAGATTATATAAAAGATATAGAAAAATTAATTAATTCGGAAACCGGGGAGCGGTTTGAATATATTGAAAAACTAAAAGATAGAAAAGAATTTTTATATGCTTTAGTTATCTTTTTTAGAAAGCATCTCCCGGCTAATAAAGATTTTGTCAAAGAACTTTTGCAAGCAGAGGAATGGGCAGCGCAAAATGTCAACATCCGGGCCATTTTGGAATACTTAATGCTTGTGATGCCCGGCCAAATTTGATAGAATAGATTTAACCTCATGGCAAAAGATTCCAATAAATATTCAGCAGAACAAATTCAGGTTTTGGAGGGTTTGGAGCCGGTGCGAAAACGCCCGGGAATGTATGTCGGATCCACAGATTTGCGTGGGCTTCATCACTTAATCAAAGAAGTTGTTGATAATTCTATTGACGAAGCGCTGGCTGGATATGCCAAAAATATCTGGGTTATTCTACACGGCGACGACTATATCACTGTGGCAGATGACGGCCGGGGAATTCCGGTTGAAAAACACCCCAAAGTGGGAAAATCAGCTTTAGAGGTTATCATGACCACTCTTCATGCCGGAGGTAAGTTTGGCGCAGGAGGGTATAAAGTTTCAACCGGACTACATGGAGTAGGAGTCTCTGCTGTTAATGCCTTGTCAGATTATCTCCGGGCAGAAGTCAGAAGAGACCGCAAAGACTATTTTCAGGAATATATCCGCGGCAAAGCCAAAGCAGTGGTGGCCCCAATTTCCGGAAAACCCGATCTTCCTTTTAAATCAAACTTCCAGTGGAAGGCAAAATCCGGAACCAAAATAACTTTTATTGCCGACAAAACTATTTTCTCCACTACCAAAGCGGAACTGGAAAAGCTGGAGCGTCAAATCAAACAGGTTGCATATCTGGTGGCAGGTATTTTCTTCCACGTTTATGATGAAAGATCAGGCCAGGAAACCCATTATTTCTTCCAGTCAGGCCTTGTCACGCTAATTAAACACTTAAACAGGAATAAAGCGCTGATTCATCCGGAGCCGATTTTAATTCATAGGGTAGTCGATGGTGTAGATGTAGAGGTGGCAATTCAATACAATGACGGCTTTGTGGAAAATGTCGAGTCCTTTGCCAATGTGGTGCCAACAACCGAGGGGGGTTCTCATTTAACCGGCTTTAGAATAGCCCTTACCCGCGCCATCAATGATTATGCCCGCAAAAGTGAAGCTTTAAAGGAAAAGGATGAAAACTTAACCGGTGAGGATGTTAAAGAAGGTTTGACAGCGGTTATTTCCATCAAAATGGATTCGGATAAAATCCAGTTTGAATCTCAAACCAAAGAAAAACTGGGCAATGCGGAACTCCAACCGATTGTAGCTCAGGTTGTCAAAGAAGGATTGGATATGTTCTTTGAAGAAAACCCCCAGGATGGTAGAGCTATTTTGGAAAAAGTGATGCTGGCTGCCAGAGCCAGAGCCGCAGCCAGAGCTGCCAAAGATGCTGTAATCAGAAAAGGCGCTTTGGAAGGAATGACCCTGCCCGGTAAACTGGCTGACTGTCAAAACAGAGATGCTGCCGATTCGGAACTATATATAGTTGAGGGAGATTCAGCCGGAGGGTCAGCTAAACAGGGAAGAGATAGAAAGTTCCAGGCCATCCTGCCCCTCCGCGGAAAAATTCTTAACACTGAAAGAGCGCGTTTGGATAAAATTTTGGAATTTGAAGAAATAAAAGCACTGGTCATAGCTTTGGGAACAGGAATAGGGGACACGGTTGATTATGAGCGAACCAGATATCACCGGATAATTATTATGACTGATGCCGATGTGGACGGGGAACATATCAGAACTTTGCTTTTAACTTTCTTTTTCAGATATTTGCCGGAGATTATTAATAAAGGCTATATGTATATTGCCCAACCGCCTCTTTATAAAATCCAAAAGGGGAAGGATGTTCATTATGCTTATTCTGATGAGGAAAAGATAGCGGTATTAAAAGGGTATAGCGGGGATAATGTAATTATCCAAAGATATAAGGGTTTGGGGGAAATGAACCCTGATCAGCTTTGGGAAACCACCATGAATCCGGAAAACCGGGTCCTCAAACAAGTTACCAATGATGATGCGGAACTGGCTGATGAAGTCTTTACCATGCTGATGGGCGACGAAGTCCCTCCGCGCAAAAGATTTATCCAAACTCATGCAAAGCAGGCCATTCTTGATGTATAATCCCGGTATGAAACAGGCTAAACTATTCTTAATTGTTATTTTAACCGTACTGGCGCTGTTACTGCTTACATCCAACAATGCCAATCCCGGTTCCCCCACTTATAATTTAAAGAGACTTCAGGAAAAAATATTTTTGAATTTGCGGCTTTCACCGGAGCAGAAAGCCGATTACTATGACAGTTTACTCTCCGTACGATTGAAAGAGCTGGAACATCTCACTTACAATAAAAAAACCTATCTGCTTTGGGATTCGTCCTTAAGATACACTGCCACTGCGGGTGAGGTTACAAATCTGATTGTGCAGAATAATTTAAAAGATAAGGCCAATCAGTTTATCGGTAAATTCAGGAATCACCAACAATCAATCAATAATTTATTGACTAATTACCCGGGTGATCTTGATCCAACTGAAGAAAACCATAAATTCCTGACAGATGCTATAAACTACCTTAATCTCTATATTGAAAAATTATCACAAGTTAAATGAGAGTACATTTTCTGGGAATAGGGGGGAGCGGGGCATCGGCTGCGGCGGCCATTGCAGAGACTCAGGGGTTTGAAGTTACAGGGTGCGACCTTGAACCGAATAATGAATTCACCACCCAATTCAAACCCTCCCAACTTTTTAAAGGACATGCTCCGAAGCATATAAAAAATATTGATATTCTGGCAGTTACTCCGGCAATTTATTCTTTGGATCCGGATAATCCGGAACTTGTGGCAGCTAAGAAACATCGTATTCCCATCATGACCTGGCAGGAATTCTTGGGAAAGTATTTAACTAAAGATAAATTTGTCATTGCTGTTGCCGGAACCCACGGCAAAACCACCACCACTACCATGATTGCTTCGATGCTGGAAGACGGCGGTTTGGACCCAACTGTTGTAATCGGAGCAATTGTCCCAAAATGGAGAGCAAATTACAAAGTAGGGAAGTCTAAATATTTTGTGGTAGAAGCAGATGAATATAACGATAATTTCTTGTCATTACATACTGACATATCTGTTGTTACCAATATAGAATATGACCATCCGGAATACTTTAAGGATTTTAAAGCTTATCAAGAAAGTTTTGACAAATTTAAAAGTAAATCAAAAAAAATAATTGACCAACCAAATCCAAAATTAATAAATTTTGCACTGGCTATACCGGGGGAATTTAATATTTTAAATGCCTCTTTAGTGTATCAGGTCGGTTTGCTTCTAAAAATTAATCCTGAAAAGATTAAGGAGAGTTTATCAAATTATACAGGAATTAGCAGAAGATTTGAATATTTGGGAGATTTTAAAGGAGCAAAAATTTATACTGATTTTGGACACCATCCAACGGAAATAAAAACCACCATGGAAGCAGCCAGGGAAAAATTTCCCAAATCCAGAATCTGGCTAATTTTCGAACCGCACATGTTCACCAGAACCAAGGCCTTTTTTAATGATTTTGTAAAAATATTTAGGGAAATCCCGATAGATAAAATCATTATTACTGATATTTATCAAAGTAGGGAAGCGGATAAGGGATTGGTCACTTCAAAACAATTAGCAAATGCAGCGGGCAAACCCTATATTGCTAAAGATAAACTTAATAATTATTTAGAAAAAAGCTTAAAAGAAAATGATATTGTTTTCTTTATGGGCGCAGGGGATATGGATAAAATAGCTAAGAAGTTTATCAGCTAATTTCTTTGTAACACATATTTCTTAAATTGATTTCCTCTATCTTCATAATCTTTAAACATATTAAAACTGGCCGAGGCAGGGGACATTAGACAGATTTTTCCTGGATTGGTTTTTTCAAAGCTAAGTTTCACAGCTTCTTCCATAGAATTTGCATAAAGTTTTTCCTGGGGTCCATTTGCCTTCTTAACAGCTTGCCAAATTTTTTCTCCAGTATCAGGAAAAAGAATTAGGGTTTTTATTTTTGATTTTGCAACCGCCGGTCCTAAAACCGCATAATCAACTCCGCGGTCAAATCCTCCAGCCATTAAAGTTTCAACATCTTCTCCCAAAATCCTTAATCCATAAATAGTGGCATGAGGATTAGTAGCCAGTGAGTCATTGTAAAATTTTATGCCCTTAACTTCTCCTACATATTCCAGCCGATGAGGTAGAGGTTTAAAATTCTTTATAGCCTTTTTTATTTTATCCGTGTGGATCTTAAATAATTTGCCAATAATCTTCGCGGCTTCAACCGGATTTTTATGTTGAATAATAACGTCTGTGTCTGTCTGGTATTTTGTAATATTTTCTTTAGCTTTTTTGTAATTTTCAAAACTGCCATGCCAGTCCAAATGATCCGGATAAATATTGGTTATCACCGCAATATACGGGCTTTTTGTCAAATCGGTCAGTTGAAATGAAGATAGCTCGTAAACAAGAACAGAATTCTCATTAATTTTTTCCAGCAGTTCCAGTGGTGGCCGGCCAATATTTCCCACAAAATAAACATCTAATCCTCCTGTCTTTAAAACCTCATAAATCATAGCCGCGGTTGTGCTTTTCCCTTTGGTGCCGGTTACTCCAATTATTTTACCTTTGCATAAATCAAAGAAAATTTGAGTGGCAGAGGTGATTATTTTACTCTTCATCTTTGCTTTTTTAATTTCCGGAAGAAAGGGAATACCGGGAGATTTAATTATTACATCATAATTCCCTAAGTAATTTTTTTTCGTAGTATCTGCGATGGCAAATTTAATATTATTTTTTTTCAAAAATTCTTTTGTTACCTGCCCTTCTCTTCCCGTACCCAAAATCAAAACAGAAATCTTACTCTTATATTTTTCCAGTAATTTCTTTGGCCCTTTTAAAATACCAAGCAACATTGCATACTCTACCTCTTCTTTTGTTCCAACACATTCAAATGGCTTAAATTTTCCTGGAAATTGCAGAAGCTCTTCCATTATGGGAGATAAAGTCTCATCATTTAATAAATCCTTGCCAAAAATTCTTATTAATTTTTTTCCTAAAAATGGGTAAAGAATTAAATATGAAAATAAACATTTAGAACATTCTCCACACCAAATTCCACCCAATTTTGAACCCCTATTGCAACTTCTAAAGACTTTGTGATATTGCTCCATGGAGGCAAATTGTCTGGCAATTTCAAGTTCACTAAATTTACGAAGATAGCTGTAATAATTAGTATCTGCTGATAAATATTTTTTTGAATATTCCCTAAACTTTTGTTCAAATTCTTTTGATTTAGAATATTGATGGTTTATGATTTGTCCATGATAGAAAACATTTCCTTCATTAGAACTTGCCTCATTAGAAACTACAACGTTTTGATAACCATAAAGATGTGCTGACAGGGTGGATAAAAAAGCTAAATAAGCAGAAAACGGGGTATGCCCATTTAAATATCCTTTTGCATTTAATTCTAATAACTTTGGATCTATTTTTCTTTTTATAATTATGCCATCTTTAGCAATTTTTTTTGCTGCATTTGTGGGATTTAACATTAAAGGGATACCCTTTAGTCTTTCCAAGGTTACTGCCGAATCTTTTCCTCCACCAATCAATACTAAATTTCTATTCTTAAGCTTGCCTGTGTTTTTTTTATACATTTCTCCTTCGGAGGTTATATTAACTAAATCCGGAATAGTAAAATCTATCTTGTTATTATAAAAAAATTCTCCCAGTCCCTTTATAATCAAATCCTTCCACCAATTTATCTGTTCCTCATTTAAAGATCCTGCTTTAATGATAATCTCAGGAGAACAAGTAGCCTTCCAGTAACTTAACATTTCAATCATCCCCAAATTAAAAACCAGATTATTTAATTTATCTTCCCAATTTATATTTGGAAAAATAATTTCCGGTTTAAACTTAACATCAGGTGTAATGGTGAAATTAAAACTTATTTTTAAATCACCATTTTCCTCGTTAATTTCAAATCCTTCATATATAAACTGTTTATGCTTTTTTCTAAGAGATTGGAAATTCATGTTGAAGTCAATTATACTTGTAAAGAAAGCTGATCTCAAATGATTAACAGATGATCAATAAAATTTTCAAGCTACTTAAAAAAGAATATCAGACTCTAAACCTTGTAGAAGTTTCTCGAGAAAATTTGCTGGCAAATTTTAACTATCTATCTTCGTTTGATAAACAGGTAAAAGTTGCACCGGTTTTAAAAAGCAATGCTTACGGACATGGAATACTGGAGATCGCAAAAATTTTGGATCCGCTTAAGGCCCCCTTTTTTTGTGTAGATTCTTTATATGAAGCCTATGAACTTTTAAAGGCCGGTGTTAAAACGCCAATTTTAATAATGGGCTATACCAACTCTGAAAATTTAAAAGTGAAAAAATTGCCATTTTCTTTTGCCGTTTATGATCTTGAAACAGTTAGAGTTTTAAATGAATATCAACCCGGTTGCGGAGTACACATTTTTGTCGATACCGGCATGGGCAGGGAAGGAGTTCCACTTGAAGATTTAACAAATTTCTTAAAAATTATTAAACAATTTAAAAAAATAAAAGTCGAAGGGTTGATGTCACATTTGGCCTATTCTGAAAAAGCAAATGATCCGCTGACAAAAAAACAGCTGAACAATTTTCGTCTCATTAGAAAAATTATTATGCAAGCGGGAATAAAACCAAAATGGATTCATATGTCAAATTCCGGTGGGATTTTAAATAGATTAAACCCGGGATGCAATATGGCAAGAGTAGGTTTGGCTCTTTATGGAATAAATCATACCATCCCATCTCTCAAACCAGTTTTTAAACTAACCACCAAAATCATCCAGATTAAAAATTTGAGCAAAGGGAATAAAATAGGATATGAAGGCACATTCACTGCCAAAAAAGATATGCTGACTGGAATATTACCAATAGGATATTATGATGGAGTGGATCGAGCACTATCTAACAAGGGTTTTGTGATGATAGACGGGGTGGCTTGTCCAATAATCGGCAGAGTCAGCATGAATATTACCATCATAGATTTAGGTAAAGTTAAGAATCCTTACATTAAACAGGAAGTTGTAGTTTACTCGGATAACTCTCAAGACCCGAATTCTATAGAAAATGTGGCAAGAATTTGCAATAAACTCCCTTATGAAATTCTGGTTAATCTGGCTGACTCCACCAGAAGGGTAGTTTTATGAAAGTACTAATAATTACAGGCGGAAACTCATCTGAAAGAAAAATTTCTTTTATGTCCGCGGGAGAAGTTAAAAAGGGACTTGAAGAATTTGCACATAAAGTTAAGTTGTTTAATCTTAAAAAGGGATACAAGGAACTTAAAAAAATTTTAAAAAAATTTGATGTAGTTTTTCCGGTCTTACACGGAGAGGAAGGGGAAGGAGGTAAATTACAACAATTTTTAACTTCTTTAAAAATTCCTTTTGTAGGAGGTGATCCAAAAGGATTTAAAAAAGGCTGGTATAAAATTTCTTTCAAGAAATTCTGCGAAAAAAATAATATCCCAACCGCAGCTTGGAGAACGGTTAATAACGAGAAAGATATCCTACAGTTTGGTTTTCCCTGTGTTTTAAAAAGTGACGCTGGCGGTTCATCCAGAGAAGTGGTAATTTTAAAATCCTCTGATGATCTTAAGAAATATCTTTCCCAAAAACTTTTCAAATCAGGGCTTAAGCTGTTTGCAGAAAAGTATTTGCCTGGGATTGAGATAACTGTTTCCATACTTCAAAGCAAAGCTTTGCCTGTGGTAGAAATTATTCCACCGGAGGGTGAGTGGTTTGATTATAAAAACAAATATTGGGGAGCAACAAAAGAAATTCCTCATGCCCCATCTCTTTCTCTTGCACTGAAAAAATCAGTCCAGAAAATAGCTTTAAAAATTCACAAAACATTAAATTTGGGACATTACAGTCGAATAGATTTCATTGTGTCAGATGGGAAACCATATGTTTTGGAGATCAACACAATTCCTGGATTAACAGCTTCTTCTCTTTTTCCTAAAGCAGCAGCTGCAGTTGGCATTTCTTTCCCAAAATTAATGGACAAATTAGTTAAAATGGCCTTAAAACCCCTTGATTATAGCAACTTAAAAAGAGTATAATTTATTAGAGCTTAAAGCTCGTTTTTAATGCCTCTATGAACAACAACATTGGTAAAATTCAGCTGGCTCCAATAGTTGAAGAGATGCAAAAGTCTTATTTGGACTATGCCATGTCGGTTATTGTCTCCCGGGCTCTTCCTGATGTCCGTGACGGATTAAAACCGGTCCAGAGAAGAATTGTTTATGCTATGCATCAGCAGGGGCTGCATCATACATCCCGTTATCAAAAGAGCGCGGCGGTAGTGGGAGAGGTTTTGAAAAATCTTCACCCGCACGGAGATGCTCCTGTTTATGAAGCCATGGTCAGAATGGCCCAGAATTTTTCCATGAGATATATGTTAGTAGATGGACAAGGTAACTATGGGTCTATCGATGGTGACTCGCCGGCAGCAATGCGATATTGTACTATAGGGTCCACACTTGTAACTACAGCGGGGGGGTTAGTTCCAATTGAGGAAATTAGTGAGGGAATTTCCGAAGATATTTCCATCTCCGTCCTATCCCATAACCAAGTGATTAATTCTGCCTCAAAATGGTTTGATAGTGGCAAGCATTCTACATTAAAAATAACAACAGCCCAGGGATTTAATATTCAGGGAACTTATAACCACCCAATTTTAATATGGTCTAAAAACCCGGTTTCTGGCATTCCTGAATTTAAGTGGAAACTGTTGGGACATAGTAAAGAAGGTGATATTGCAATAATAGATCGCAGTAAAGATGTCTTATGGCCAGGAAAAAATCTTCCACTTGAACAGTTTATACCGCAGAATCTTGGAGCTAGAACACAAATTAAGGTTTTGCCTAAAACCCTTACAAAAGATTTAGCCGCTATTCTGGGAGCTTTATTGGCAGAAGGCTCTATTACAAAGGATAAAATCGAGTTTTGCAATAGCGATGAAGCTTGGATTGAACAATTTATCAAATCATGGAAAGCAGTTTTTCCAGATTGTCGTCTTCATAGATTTTTACGCAAACCATCATCTTATGGGAAAAAACCATATCAAAGACTGGAAATACATTCTCATTATATAATTGAATTTTTACGGAATTTAGGTTTAACACCATTAAAATCTCCGGGAAGAATCATACCCCATACTATATTCAAATCTCCTAAAGCTATTGTATCAGCCTTTTTATCTGCCTATTTTGAGGGTGATGGCAGTATCAGTAGTAGTAAAAAAATGGTGGAATTATCAGCTTGCTCAAAAAGTGAAACGCTGATTCATCAATTGCAAATACTTTTCTTAAGATTTGGTATTACCTCTACAAAACGTTTTGATAAATATAAAACTATTCATAAACTATATATCAGAGGGCTAAAAAATTATAAACTATTTCAACAGGAAATCGGTTTTTTATCTAAATACAAGAATGCTAAGCTTGAAAAAGTTTTATGTTTCTTAAATAAAGATTCTTCTCTTTTGGATTATGTACCATTTTTGAGAGAATATGTTCTTAATCAGGTAGATACAAATATTGCGTATGCAAAGCGTGAATTTGCTCTCAAGCATAATTTTGATCGTTATTCTAACTTGACTCAAAATTATTCCCAAATACTACCAACTATTATTCCAACACTTAAAATAGAAATTCAAAAATTATTTGAAAAATTAATTGACAATAATTATATTTTCGATCCCATTATTAATATTGAAGATGGAGGTATAGAAACTGTCTATTCTATTAGAGTTGATAGTAAATGTCATTCGTTCGTAGCAAATGGCTTCATAAACCATAACACCGAAGCCAGGCTTTCCGCTATTGCCGATGAACTGCTTAGGGATATTAATAAAGAAACCGTTGATTTTATAGATAATTATTCCGGTACTGTACAAGAGCCGGTACTGCTTCCTTCAGTCATACCCAACCTGCTATTAAACGGCGCATCCGGTATTGCAGTTGGCATGGCTACCCAGATTCCGCCTCATAATCTTGGAGAGGTTTGTGATGCGCTTATTGCTATGATAGAACATCCCACCGCTACTGTTGAAGACCTAATAAAACATATAAAAGGCCCTGATTTTCCCACCGGCGCTTCCATTTATGATCAAACCGAAATCCTGGCAGCTTATGCTACAGGCAAGGGAAGAATTGTCATGAGAGCCAAAGCGGAAATTGAAGAGACAGCAGCTGGAAAAATGCAAATTATTGTTTCGGAACTTCCTTACCAGGTTAATAAGGCGACCTTGATTGCCAGAATTGCCGAGCTGGTTAAAGACAAAAAACTGGAAGGAATTGCGGATTTGCGCGATGAATCGGACAGAAAACAGATGGTGCGGATTGTGTTTGATCTAAAAAGAGACGGCAAACCTCAATCAATCTTGAATAACCTTTATAAATATACTGCAATGCAGTCGGTTTTTAATGTTAATCTGGTAGCCCTTTCAGACGGAGTTCCTCATCTCCTCACTTTAAAACGCATTCTTGAGGAATTTATCTATCACCGGCAGGTAGTTGTCAGGAAACGCTCCGAATTTGAATTGCGCGAGACACGAGCCCGGGAACATATTTTGGAGGGTTTGAAAATTGCCGTTGATAATATTGACGCTGTTATTGAAACAATCAAAAAGAGTAAAGATGCAGATTCTGCAAAGCAGAATTTGATGGCCAAGTTTAAATTAACAGAGATTCAGGCGGTGGCCATTTTAGACATGCAACTACGAAGACTGGCAGCCCTGGAGCGTCAAAAAATTGAGGATGAACTTAAAATGGTCCGTGAAACAATTGCCTATCTTGAGGATCTACTGGCCCATCCGGAAAAAATCTTAAAAGTTATTAAAGACGAGCTTTTGAAAATCAAAGAAAAATATGGAGATGACAGAAGGACAAGAGTTTATAAACAAAAGATAGGCGAATTTAATGAGGAGGATTTGGTTGCAAACGAAACTACAATTGTTACCATCACCGCAGGAGGATACATCAAAAGACAAGCTCCGATGTCTTTCCGGACTCAGCATCGGGGCGGAAAAGGGGTAATGGGTATTTCCACCAAAGAAACAGATGCTGTTTCTCATATTTTCTATACCCAAACACATGATAATATTTTGTTTTTTACAGACAAAGGCCGGGTTTTTCAAATTAAAGTCTGGGAAATTCCGGAGACACAACGGGCAGCCAAAGGTCAGGCTGTTGTTAATTTAATTAATATTGAACAGGGAGAAAAGATTACGGCAGTTTTGACCACCCGACAAAAAGAAGAAGCAGCAAAGTTTTTCTTTATGTGCACCAAAAAAGGCACTGTTAAAAAAACCGCCATTGAAGAATACGCCAATATCCGCAAAAACGGTTTAGTGGCTATAAAACTTGATAGTTCGGATGAACTGGGTTGGGTAGCCTCAACTTCCGGTAAAGATGATTTAATCATAGTTTCAAGGAGCGGTAAATCAATTAGATTTATGGAAACTCAAGTTAAACCAACTCACAGGGATACATCCGGTGTACGGGGCATAAGGCTTGCTGGTGATGATACGGTGGTTTCTTTAAATCTTGTAGAAAGCAATGAAGATGAGTTACTTTTAATTATGGAAAACGGTCTGGGTAAAAAAACCAAATTTTCTGCCTGGAAAAAGCAGGGAAGAGGGGGGCAGGGAGTAAAGGCTGCGCAGATTACCCAAAAAACAGGACTCATTGTGACGGCGCAAGCCATAAATAAAAGCATGGATACCTTGGTTTTAACCTCCACCAAAGGACAATTAATAAAGATGGATCTAAAACAGGTTCCGACTTTGCAGCGACAAACTCAAGGAGTAATTTTAATGAGAGTGCGGCCGGGAGAAAAAGTGGCAGCAGCAACAGTGGTTTCATCAAGGGAAAAAGCGGAGTGATATGTCAAAATCAAAACTTATTGCATCAAAGCTTATATCTAACATCGCCATCGCTTACTTTATCATCGGTTTTGTCTTTGCCATAATCTTTGCCCTTTATTACCGCTGGCCCTATCTTTCCTTTTTATCCCCGGGCTTTTATTCTGTCATCCTAACCTGGCCTCTTCAGCTAATCGGCTTCACCCGCGATTTCTGGTCCTTTGGCCTGGCCGGTAAGCCGATATAACCAGTTTTACTGCTTACATAATGTCTTCATTTTGTCTTGCTATTCTAGTATAAAGTAGTGATATCCAACTCCCCATATTTTGAAAGGCGTGTGCTGCAACAGCAAAACTATAACCCCTTTCTCTCATTAAATACCACAAATAAAGACCTGCACTCAAGAATGGCAATGGTAAAGATTTGCCCAAATTTATATTTTTATATTCATCCTGAAAGGGCACAACCTGTTAAAGTTAAACCTAAAATAGCCACTGCCGTACCCTTTAAAAAATTTCTTCTGGAAATTGCACTATCCAATACCTGCTCAACCATGATCTGTATTATATCTTATTGTGATTGTTATTCCAAACCAAAGTCTTACCTAACCAAAAATGGGACTGTAGAGAAGTGGATACCTAATCCAAAAAAGGTACTGTAAAAAGGTTAGATCTTTTAAAAACAAACGCGAACC
>VMGD01000006.1 GCA_007376405.1 Microgenomates group bacterium Gr01-1014_7 | reverse complement strand
AATCATCCTTTAAACTGGAAACCGCCGCCAAACCACCCATGGAGATTATTCAAATTCTCAACTAAAAGGGGGTGACATTTCTATTGTCGTCTGACAGAGGGAAGTTAGAAAAATATTCTCTTGCAGCTTGTGCGTCTTTTTTCATTTGTGCAATCAATTCATCGCTTGATGCGAATTTTTGATTATTTCTGATCTTTTTTAAAAGTTCTACAGAAATCCATTTACCATAAATATTTGCGTTAAAGTCTAATATATTAGTTTCGCTCTGAATTTTTTTTTCATTAAAAGTTTTGGCTATCCCAATAAAAGTAAGTGATTTATAGATCCTCTCTGCTATTTTAGTTTTAGAGATATAAATACCCTCCGGAATATCTCTATATAAGCTGATATTGGCAGTTGGAAACCCCAACTTTTTCCCTCTTTGATTAGATTTTCTCACCTTCCCCCAAAATTGATACATTATGGATTATTGGCTACATTGGCATTGTGTTCATCTAAATCCGTAGCATAATGAGAATTGCCTTTGGAATCATGATAATAATATAAATAGGGAGTAGCGGCATCGGCATCAGCTACAGCCTGCAGGGAGGATAGGGAGGGATTACAGATTGGGCTGGGCGGAAGATCACGATTAGTGTAAGTATTAAAGCTGGATTTTATTTCCTTATCTTCTTTTGTTATATGCCTTTTCCACCAGCTCTTTTCATCTTCTTGGAAACCTAAAGCATACTGTACGGTTGCATCAACATCAAGTTTCATCCCGATATTAATTCTCTTTAAAAGAATACTTGCTACTTCCCTTCTTACCTTATCAGAACGCCCCTCCCTCTCCACTAAAGATGCAAGAATCACCGCCTCTTTTTCGGTTAAACCTTTAGATCGGACCTTTTGCCTTAAATCTTCATTAAACCTTAAATCAAACGTTTTCCTTAAAGTATCTACAATATACTCCACTGTTGCCTCTTTGGGGAAAAGATAAGTATCCGGAAACATATAGCCTTCTTTTGAAAGCTTTAAAAACTTACTCTTATCAATTTTTAATTCCTGATTCAGCTTATCTGCAAATTCTTCTATTCTCCAACCTTCTATAAAAGTAATCCAGATATCTTCACTGCCTGATTGCAAATTCTTGGTTATTTCTGCCACAGACATGGAGGGAGAAAGTTTAAATGAACCTGCCTGGATTTTTCCGGCCAGATTATTTTGGCTGATGTAAAACTTAAAAAAAAGCTCCGATTTTATTAAACCTTCCTGTTTTAATTTTTTGGCAATTTCCGATACTCCTACGCCTTTGGGGATCACAAAGTTTTTTACTGCTTTATCACCGGATACAGGAGAAGATTGACTATTCCACCAGCCATAAAATATAAAAATAATAATTGTTATAATGGTTATAACGGTTATAATTCGTCTCATAGGCTATCCAGCCAGTTTTGTAAAATTATAGCAGCTGCAGCAGCATCAGTAACTTTACGTTTTTCCCTGGGTGCATTCTGAGCAATCATATCCAGGATGGCCTGTTTACTGGACAATGTTTCATCAGCTCCCACTATATCAAGCCCTTTTTTCTTCAAAGCATTTATAAACCCTCTAACAGTCTGGCCCATTTTTCCCTCCGGCAATCCTATGACTATTTTTGAGAAGCCCATTTTTTCTACTAATTGAAAAATCTTCTCTACTGCATCAGAAAAATCTTTAACCTCAATAGTTTTAAAAGGAGAAGCAATACTGCCTTCGGAAATAGCCAAACCCACTCTTCGCAGTCCAAAATCCACTCCCAAGTACTTCATAATCAAATCATCTTACCTAAAACAATCAGTCTTTTAAAGTTTAGGCCCGGAGGGACACAGGTCATTAAAGAAATATACCTGCCCAAAGAATCCGGGGCATTTATTACGGATAAATCTTTCGGGTCAACTACTTTGAAACCTGCCACTTCATACCTGAATTTCGCCCCTCCTACCTCAATTGTAATTCCATCCCCTGTTTTCAAATCCGTCAGACTGGCAAACAAAGCCTGTTTTAAGTTGAAAATTTGACTTAAAGCAGAGTGCCCGGATATAAATACATTCCCCTTTTCCCCGGGCAGGGCCGAACCCGGCAGATGAGCTAAACTGTCTGACAGATCATTGCTGTCTACTTCAACTTTCGCTCTTTCGATTTTAAGCCTGGGAATAGTGATACTGAAATCTTTATAACCGGCTTGAGTCTCTCTTTTTAAGCTGGAAATAAACAGAGGGAAATTATCCTTACTTTGCACGGAAATCCCTAAAACATTACCCCCACCGGAAGAATTAGGACTGATTAATACTCCGCTGTTTAGATTTTGCCTTATCTCCCAAACTTGATAAGATAAAAGGGGCGCAATCACCTGGATAAGCAAAAAAATGCCGATAGATAAAAAGGTCAGGGGAATTATTTTAGATAAAGCTATCATTTAAGACCTACCTCAAGCTTGATATTTTTCCCAAAGACAGGCAATCTTTGCAGTATTGACGGAAGCGAAGGGGTAAGCTTAATATCCAGTCCCAAAACATTATCCATGCCTTTTAAGATTTTATCCGCTTCTTTGGCGGATTTACCCTTTATTTTATTTACCAGCTCATCTTTATTTATTTTAGGCATAAGTTTAGCTTTGAATTTGGCCAAAAATATTAATTTTCCGTCTTTTTCCAGTTTGGAAACATTAGCTTGAGTTTCCGTACCTTCCAAATTAAGTTCAAAACCCTCCGGCACTTGAGTAGTTACCAGTTTACCCACAATTAGCTTAAGATCCTTATCCTCAAAAGCAGTCCCTTTATAATGAATGGTTAAATTAAGAGAAAATTCCGATGCCTGATCATTAATATTCTTACTATAGCTTTTCTTAACATTATCCTCGAGCAGTGCCTCTTCCAAAATCTTTTTACCCGGCAGTTTCTCTTGCAACTTTTGCCGGGCTTGTCTTCTCAAATCTGAGGCCAAAGAGGCCAGCAGTTTTTTCTGGTCTTCATCAGATACCACAGTCACATCTTTGGAAGTTCCTCCGGAAAAATTACCTTCTGCTTTGGCAGACACCTGGGAAGAAGATGGGCTCCCAACTGTCAGTTCGGACCCTGAAGGCAAATTACTATCTGCCCCAACAACGGAGGCTGTTACAGTCGCGTTGGTTTTGCCATAGGTTATCCCTGAATCTGAAGCTGATTGGGAAGCAATATTTATTGAAACATCAAGGGTAAACTTAAGACCTGAGGAAGTAAGAGTAGTTCCCTTACTTAAACTCTTACTTTCGCTTGTTTTATTGTAAATAATTACTGTGCCTTTGGCCGGATCGCCAATTTGCTTTTTACCGCTGGACGCTGCTTTGGAAGTACCTGACACATCTACCTCAACCATCTGTCCAGGAATAATTTTTGCCTCTTCATCAACATTTTTTTGTTTTGGATCGGCTGTTACTTGTGTTTCTTTTTCCAAAACTTTTGGCTCAACAAAAACTTTAACTTCGGCTTTTAATAAAAACAAGTATGCTACCAAAATAATTCCTATTGCTGCGATAAATCCAAATAAAATGGCTAATTTTACAGGGCTTTTTGGCAATTTCGGCAAAAAGCGTCTTTTAGATAACTTGTGCTCAGAAGTTGGAACTGCCTCTTCCGGCAGCGCCAGTTCACTTCCGAAGGAAGAAGGGGACTCAAAAGGTTTTTCTTCACTCTCGCTCTCCGGCTCGGTTTTGGTTTCTTTTCCCTGCTCAGATACATCTCCGACTACAAAACCTAAATTTTCAGCAGCTTCTTGGGCTTTTTCCTCTTTTCCATTTGCTTCGCCCTCTTCCTGCGCCGCAGTAAAAGCTGTTACCTTTTTAACTGTTTTTTCTTCGTGGTGTTCTGTATAGTGAACATCACCTTTAATCTCGGACGCTCCTGCCAGACAAACACTTTTTATTTCCATTTCCGGTTGTAAAACCTCTATTTTAGGGAAGTGCAAAAAGGATAATTTACTCATCCAGGCATAAGATAATAACTGGCTTTTTAGCTCGGATGTTTCAGATCCATAAAGTAAGATCTTTGAGGGTAGAGTTTCAACGTTGGTAAAAGTTAGCAAGGCTTTTTCAATGCTGGCACCGCTTGAATCTCCTCTTGCAACCACTTTAACCCCGTCAAGTTTTCCGGCCCTGACCACAGTTACTATCAGGTGATTTTGTTCAAAGCCTACTAATACAGCGGTTGGTGGAATACTATCCTGCTTTTCCAGAAAATGGACCAAGGCATGAGCTGTTTCAACATAGGCCAAAGGTTTGAGTTCCAGCTCTTTAACCAACCCTCGCAAAACCTTTAAGTTTTCTTCTTTTAAATTCCCATCTGTTAACCATGAGCTTGGCACACCAAAGAGAATCTTCGAAACATTTAGCTCTCTTATCCCCAAAACCTTATCCAAAAGCTTATCTGTGGTGGGCACTAAATCATCCAAAGAAGAACATGCTTGTGAAGCTTCTTCCAAAATCTTAAGACTCCTACCCTCTATTGTCCAAAGGGCAGCGCTTAGCTTTTCATTGGATATATTTAATGCAAAAAAATACTCTAAAACCTCTTCCTTTTTTCCAAAAGGCATGCGGGCAGAAAGTTTATCTAAAAAACTCATAGGTTAATTTTAGTTTAGCACAATCTCCGCCCGAATTCGACGGACTCCTGCAGAAGTTGCCTCTTCTTTAGTAATTTTTATTCGGCCAATAATGCCGGAATGTTTTACATGCGGCCCTCCGCAAAATTCCAGAGAATAATAGCCTCCCCGCGCTCTCTGATCTTTAGCCCCAGCATCCAACTTGTACCCTGGTCCCACGCCGTAAATACTCACTTTATCTGCATATTTTTCATCAAAAAGTCCAATTGCATTCATCTGCTTAGCTTTGTCTAAATCAACAATCATATGATCAACTTTTAAATCTTCTTTAATTCTCTGATTAACCAAATCTTCAGTATGTTTAATTTCTTCATCTGTCATTTTACGATCATATGAAAAATCAAAACGCAACCGCTCGGCAGTAATATTGGAACCCTGTTGAAAAACCTGAGGGCCTAAGACATCTCGCAAAGCTTGATGCAATAAATGAGTGGCTGTATGATATTTGGTCACTATTTCAGAATGATCCGCCAGCCCCCCTTTAAACATCCCGCTGGAGGCAGTCCTTGATAATTCTTGATGCTTTTTAAATTCTTCCTCGAACTCTTCCTGATTTATTTCCCCTTTACCCTTCCCCTTAAAAATTTCCTTTATTACTTCAAGTGGAAACCCAAAAGTTTGATATAACTCGAACGCCTTTTTACCATCAATAACATCAATCTTTTCAATTTCTTTTAAACCACGATCTAAAGTTCTGGAAAACCTATCCATCTCATCGGTGATAACCAATTTCAAATCTGTTTTAGATATTTCCAGTAATCCTGTACCCTCATAAGTATCAATTACACTAGTGGCAATCTCTGCTAAATCTTTTATATTGTCTGTCATCCCACACATATCATTAAATTTCACTGCTACTCTTCTTAAAAGTCTTCTTAAGACATATCCCTGAAGCTTATTTGATGGTGTTACTCCGCTGGCAATCAAAAATGTTGCAGCTTTTACATGATCTGCAATAATGCTCATATTATCTGTGATATCCTGATAAACTCTGCCGGAAATATTCTCAATGGAGTTAATTATTTTTGAAAATAGATCCGACTCAAACATATCAAGATTATTGTTTACGGCTGCAACTAACCTTTCTAAACCTCCCCCAAAATCAACATTTTTTTGTGATAATTCTTTTAATGAACCGTCTTCTTGCTTTTGATACTGAATAAAAACCGAGTTGCCTATTTCTAAAAATCTGCCGCAATTACAATTCGGATGACAATCATTATAATAGTGAGCATATGGATTGTCTGGAACTTGAGTAAATTCAAAAAATACCTCGCTATCAGGCCCGCCAATTTCACCTGGGGGCATTTTATTCGGCGGACCGGACCGTGACCACCAGTTTTTATCTACACCATAAAAAAAGATATGATCATCAGCTACTCCTAAGCTTTTCCAGATATCATACGCTTCCATATCTTTGGGGACTGACTTATCTCCTTCAAATAAAGACACATAAAGTTTTTCTTTTGGAAGACCTAGTTCTTTTGTTAATAACTCCCAGCACCAATTTAGCTGTTCTTCTTTAAAATAATCTCCAAGCGACCAGTTGCCCAGCATTTCAAAAAAAGTGGTGTGGCGGTTATCTCCAACTTCCTCAATATCTTCTGCCCTGAAACAGGGTTGGGAATTAACCAATCTTTTACCTTCAGGATGCTCCTGGGCCAAAAGATAAGGGACTAGCGGCTGCATACCGGAGGAGGTAAAAAGAGTAGTTGGATCATTTTCCAGCACCAGCTTTGCCGCAGCAATTTCCTTATGGCCTCTGGCTTTAAAAAAATCTATAAACTTTTGCCTTATAACTTTCGAATCCATGAAGGTATTGTACCATCACAGAGTTTTTTTGTAGAAGCGCCGGGATTTAGGATTTCTGGCAACTGCCACCGGTTTTTCTATATCCGCAGCTATATTTTCACCGGAATGTAGCACACTACTTCCGTAGGAAGGAAGGTTCCCTTCATTTAGTTTATCCAAAGCCTTTTTTAAATCTCTTAAGATAAAAAATACCTGAATTCCGGTGATAGCCAAAAAAATAGATAAAAGCAGTATTAAAAATATTAACGCCGCTTGTAAAAAATCCATGTGTTTAAATATAACACACTAGCGCTTCAGAAACACGGTTCTTTGGATTTTGGTTTGCTTGCCGCTGCCTGAAACTGCACTAATTACAATAGTACTCGCATTGTCAGCCAGCTTTATCTGTTGAGAGAATTTTCCGTTTTGATCCACCTGAATTTCCTGATTGTTAATACTGACTTTTGCTTCCGGATCAGTTCTTCCTGAAATCACAATTTCTTCTTGAATTGTACTAAATTGATCTACAGGTTGAGTCACTTCCAAAAATGGTGATCCGACTAAAAATCTATACTGAAACCAAAGATAAACAAAAAAAGTTATAATCAGTGCCAAAACTACACTAACCAAAACTCTGGTGGGAGTAATCTTAAATCTTTTTTTATCCAAAGGATTGGCAAAAGATTCCATTATTCGCGGAGGATTTTTTCCTTCGGAAAATTCACGGCGAAAAATCGCTAATAGTTTTTCCGTATTTAACCCCAGAAATTTGCCGTAATTTTTAATAAAACCCTGAATAAAAGTAGGCGGTGGAAGTTTTTGATATTCTCCTTTTTCCAGCGCTTCCAGCAGTTCTTTTCTTATCCTGGTTACTTTTTCAATCTCATCCAGAGTATAAAACTTCCTCTCTCTTTCTTCCTTTAAAACTTGTCCAACAGTTCTCATGCAGTTGATTATACCCTGTAAGTACCCTGTCTTAAAACCTTGAACTTTCCACTGCGGTTTAACTCAATGATAGTTGAGGATTTTGATTTAATTTTTCCGCCATCAATATAAGAAGATCTTGCTGCTTCGCAGTAGAAATCCACATTATCTTTAAAATATCTTTTTGCTTGTTCTATATTTTCCGCAGGCTTTTCTCCTGCAAAATTAGCTGATGGTCCAACCAAAGGACCAACCCTTTTCAGTAAGCTGATTAACCATTTATCTTTTGGCATTCTGAAAGCTAAACCTGATAAAACCACACTAACCGGATTAGGCCAGATTTTTTCCAAAAATTTTTTCTGCTGTTTGCTTAATTTAACATTAAATTGCTTCAAATCAGAAAGTGCAGAAATTAAAATAATAAAAGGTTTGCTTTTTGATCTTTTTTTTAACCGATAAATCTTTTCTATGGTTTGGGGATTTAGTGCCGACCCAACTATTCCATAAATAGTATCCGTGGGAATAACTCCAATTTTTCCTGCTTTTAACGATTTTGTGATCTCTTGAAGTTTCATTTACTGACGGGGATTATTTCAAATAAACCATGGTCACGTTCAAATTTTATGCGAAAAACATCGAAGAAACCGTCCTGTCCTAATATTGCTGAAACATTAGAACTGTCTATAAAACCAGCGATAACTTCTACCATCTCTTCTGTACCAATAATCTGCAGTTTAACCTTACTTAAGTTTGCTCTAAGCGTACCGCCTTCTATTCCGCTAAAATCCTCTGTCAAATCTTTTCCAAAATCTATTCCGGTTTTTTCCGCTATTGCAATATTAAAAAGCGAGCGGTCAGCCCCAGAATCTACCAAGGCATATCCTTCCCAATTACCTTTTGGGCCAATTAGTTTAATCGGAATAAGTGGCCGGCTGATCCATTTACGCTGAGGGTCGGTTGATGGAAATTTGATGTAGGGGAATTTCATTAGCTGGCGGGAACATAGGAAACATTAAATGGAGGTACCTTTAAAAGCAAATACTTTTTACCAATTTTGTCAGCTTTGCCTGTTGCTTCTTTTAAAGTTTTACCGGCACTCAAGACCCTTTTTTGATTTTGCGAGAGCGCTACCCATTTATTTTCATAGGGTAAAAGTACTTTACTAAGATCAATTGGTCTTGGATCACCTTTCATAATTAATTAAGTATACCATCTATAAATTTAATTTTCCAGAAAATATTGTTTGGACAAACTATTCGTGATCGTGCTTACGTTGTCATAGCTTTAGCAACGGCACGAAGTCAAGAATTGTCATTCTGGAGCGAAGCGATAGAATCTGTCCAGATGGGGAGTGGGCTTGGGTAAAATTGCCCAGATTCGATCAGCTTAAGTACTAAACCTACTTTTTCATAATCACCCAGATCAAGTTCTCTTGAAGAAAACTCACGCTCTATTGTATCTAAATCAACTCTATATGTTACATCGTAATGCGGCATTTCATCCACCTCCATTGACAATTCATCTTCATATGCATGATTTATTAGAGTACTTCTTCCTCCCAAGGTAAACAAATATGTATGACCGGGTTCACATACATGATAGCTCTTATCAATCCACATAATTCTGGCGTGATCAAGAACTGTAGCATCCGGAGGAATAAAATCCCTTTTCAACAGGTTTCTCAAGGTAAATTTCCATAAATGCAATACCTTTTATCGGAGAGTTATCTTTACTGCAAAAAAGAAGCGACGTTCCAAAACAGTCAGCTTGAGGGTTAGCTTCCTTAATAGTCTCAGCTATTTTTTGAATTCTTCCGGCTATTAGCTTATTTTCCTCTTGAAAAATTTCTTCTTGAGTTCTTTCCATTATTAGGCTGAATATTAACAAATAGAGGGCTATAAATCAAAAACTAACTTTCAGCTCCGCCTGAACTTTGGGCAGCAAAGTATTCTTCGGCATTACGAACCAGCACATCCCGAGGTTTACTTCCCTCCCCCAGACCAACTATTCCTGCTTCTTCCAGCTCATCCAAAATCCTAGCTGCTCTGGCATAACCAACTCTTAAACGCCGTTGTAATAAAGAGGCAGAGGCCCGGTCATATTGACAAACAGTTCTGACTGCCTCTTCAAACAGTTCATCTCTATCTCCTCCGTCTCCACCTTTATTTCCCCACCTGCCAAGCGGCATTTCAGTTACCTCTGTCGTATACTGCGGCGCAATGCCGCTTTCTTTTAGGAATTTAATTAAATTATTAATTTCCCCGTCCTGCACAAATACTCCCTGAATTCTCATAGGTTTGCTAGCATCAGGCGGTAAAAACAACATATCCCCCCGCCCTAAAAGCTTCTCTGCTCCCGGCCCATCCAGAATAACTCTGGAATCAATCATTGAAGAAACATTAAATGCAATCCGACAGGGAATATTGGCTTTAATTAAACCGGTGATAACATCAACAGAAGGTCGCTGCGTTGCCACCACCAGGTGAATTCCTGTGGCCCTGGCCAGTTGGGCAATTCTGGTAATTGCATCTTCAATTTCAACCGGTGCAAACATCATCAGATCTGCCAGTTCATCAACAACGATTATAATATAAGGTAAGGCCTGAAAACCGGACATTTCATTATAGCCGGTGATATTTCTCACTCCTACTGACTGAAATAATTTATACCGGCGCTCCATTTCCGCCATGGCCCATTTTAAAGAAGAAAGGATTTTTTCCGGTTCGGTTATGACCGGAGTTAATAGATGGGGAATACCATTATAATTGGTTAGTTCCACTCTTTTGGGGTCAATCATAATGATTTTCAACTCATCCGGCGAGTTTCTAAAAAGAAGTGAGGTAATAAAAGAATTAAGTAAAATTGATTTTCCCGAACCAGTTGTGCCGGCAATTAAAACATGGGGCATTTTATCCAAATCCACCACCATTGGCTTTGAAGAAGTATCCCGCCCCAGCGCCACTGCCAGTTTTGATTTGTGCTTTTGCATCTCATCTGATGCCAAAACATGTTTTAATCCGACAATTTCCAAAGAATGATTGGGCACCTCAATCCCGACCAAAGACTTTCCCGGGATAGGAGCTTCAATCCTGACAGTGCCTGTTGGAGTAGCCAGGGCCAAAGCAATATCATGCTGCAGATTGGCAATTTTGGATATTTTGGTCCCGGCCGAAATCCTTAAGGCATATTGGGTAACAGCCGGACCACCATTAACCTCTGCCACATCTGCCTGAATACCAAAAGAGTCCAGGGTTTTTTCTATAACTTCCGCGCTTCTTTTAACATCTCCCCGCTCGGCCGCAGAACCCACTTTATCGGAAAGTAAGGAAAGAGGAGGATATTTCCAAACTATAGCTTTTCCGGCCACATTTTGCACCAGGGCATCGGCAATAATCGGCTCTTTAACAGCAGGACGGACAGCCTTAAGGGGTAGTTTTTCATCCATTCCGGAAACTTTAATCGGAATATGTTTTGCCTCAAAAGTCCGCTGCCTGTTAAATATTGACTTTAAAACTTTTCTGACAAATCCAAATATCCAGATAAAAATTTTAAAGATTTGACCCAAAGAGGTATTAAAAAGAACCACCAGCCCCACCAGCAATAACAGTAAAAGTAAGGCCGCTGCTCCCAAAGGGGTGACAAAAGATGACAGTTCCCGCCATAAAATTTGCCCCAAAGAACCGGCTTTTTCATACCGCAGTGCTGCTGTTAATCCACCCAGTGATAAGACCACCAGAATAAAGCCCAGTAAAACATTGGTTTGGGCAAATTTCCATCTTGATCTGGTTAAGCTAAGACCTGACAAGACAAAAATTATTGGTGCTAAAATTTTCATCCAACCTAAAAGGTTTGTTAAAAATTCTCTCCAGAAGGACAGCGTTTCCGAGCTGGTTGCTAAAGCCACAATTGATAAAACAGCCAAAGTAAAAGCAATCAGGGAGCCGACGGCAGTAATTGTTCGCTGCCGCAGTTTTAATCTGGGTAATTTATAAATGGAACGTCTTCTGGCCATATAAATATTATAACATATCTAACTATGGGTTATACTTCTACCACCACCGGTAAAACTAATGGTCTCCTTTCAGTTGTCTGATATAAAAACTTCTCCAAGGCATCCTCAATTAACTTCCTAATAAAACGCCAATCCGGGCTCTTGTGCGCATGCTTTTCCAAAGTATTTTTGACAACTTCTCTTGCCTCTTCCAAAATTTCTTTAGCCATTTCTTCAAATACAAAACCTCTTGAGATAATATCTACCTCCGAAACAAGCTTTCCGGTATGCTGATCAACCGATACCACCACCACTACCACCCCTTCCTCAGAAAGCCTTTGCCGATCCCGCAAAATCACATGCCCGACATCACCAATTCCCAATCCGTCAACATAGACATTTTGTACATCAACCGTTCCGGCAAGTTTGATATTATCTTTTTTTATTTCCATAATATCCCCGTCTTCCGCTTCAATTACCTGCTCTTTTTTATAACCCATTTCCCGGGCCATTTTGGAAAAAGCCCGCATATGTTTGAATGTTCCTCCAATTGGAAATACAAACTTGGGCTTGATTAAATTAAGCATCAAACGCAGTTCTTCTCTAGCCGCATGGCCACTAATATGCAAGTCGGACATAACAGCCGAGTAATAAACTTCAACTCCCAGTCTTGACAGGCAGTCAATCAAGGCATTTTGAGCAGATTCTGTAGAAGGAATTGGATCGGCGCTAAAAACAACACTGTCGCCTTCACGCAGTTTAACCTGCTTGTGCTCCTCATTGGCCACCCTCACCAGTGATGAATCCGATTGCCCTTGAGCTCCGGCAATCAGGATTAATAATTTATTGGGAGCAAATTCGGAGATCGCATCCGAGGCAACTATAATTCCCGGGGGAACATGCAAATATCCCAAATCCCTTGCCACCTGAAAATTATTTTCAAAAGAGCGCCCAACCACAGCCACTTTCCTATCCAGCTTACTTGCCGCATTAATTGCCTGCTGCATGCGGGAAACATTGGAGGAGGTCATAGTTATCAAAAGTTTTCCCGGAGTCTCCAGAGCTGCCTTTTCAAAGGTTGCCTCAATTGATTTTTCCGATTTATTAAAACCCGGCTTTTCCACTCTTAGACAATCAATCAAAAGTAAAAGCACACCTTCATTGCCAAGCTGAGCCACCCTGCCTACATCTGTCACTTGTCCGGAAACAGGAGTCCAGTCAATCTTAAAATCCGCCTGGTGAATAATTGTGCCAACAGGAGTCCTTAAAACTATTCCCATGGAATCGGGTATTGAATGCGAAACTACATAAAAAGAAGCCCTAAATTCCCCTAAATTTAAACTTTGATTAAAATTTACTTCCACTATTTTATCTTTAGGTAGGTTATGTTCGGTAAATTTGGCCCTGATAAATCCGGCTGTTAATTTTTGAGTATAAATGGGTGCCTTAAGCTCAGGCCAAAGATAGGGCAGTCCACCGATATGATCCTCGTGTCCGTGAGTAATCAAAATTCCCCGGATCTTATCTAAT
Source organism: Microgenomates group bacterium Gr01-1014_7 (assembly GCA_007376405.1). Taxonomy (GTDB): domain Bacteria; phylum Patescibacteriota; class Microgenomatia; order Daviesbacterales; family UBA10151; genus VMGD01. Next base: position 85,194 of record VMGD01000006.1, on the reverse strand, counting down.
TTGGCACGCAGATAAGAAATATCCGGAATAACCAAATCCACTCCCGGCATTGCTTCATCCGGAAATCCCACCCCGCAATCCACAATTACAATATCATCCCCGTATTCATAAATATACATGTTTTTGGTCACATCACCGACTCCACCCAGAGGGATTAATCTCAAGGCTTGATTGCTATTTTTGCTAAACTCAAACTTTGGACTAAAAGATTTCATATTTAACTACTCAAGTATTCTCCCAAATTCTCATTTGTAATCTTAAACGGCCCAATACCACCATCCACCATCTTTCTGGCCACTTTTCGGCAAATTGTTTGTATGCTTCTTTGAAGCGACCTGATTCCGGCGTCAAAACCTAACGGTCTGATAATTTGCGACCAAAGCTTCTCATCTATTTGCAAACTATCTCTACTGAGTCCTGCTTCATCAAGCGCTTTTGGCAAAAGATAATTTTTGCCTATGAAGAGCTTTTCCTCATCAGAATAAGAAGGCATCTGAATTGGTTCCAGCCGGTCCATTACAGCTGTGGCAATATTGCCGGTATTATTGGCTGTTGCAATAAATAACACCTGCGATAAATCATAAGGAAAATCCAAGAAATAGTCTACAAAAGCCTGATTTTGCGCCGGGTCCAGCAATTCAACCAAAACTCCCATAATATTAACTCTTTGCTCCTGGGCAACCCTGTCTATTTCATCCAAAAGTATGACCGGGTTGGAAACTTTAGCTTTTCTTATGGCCTTCATTATCTGGCCTGGTTCGCTATCTTGAGTGCGCGCTTGGCCCCGCAAACTGGCAGGATCTCCCAAACCTCCAAAAGGAATTCTGATAATCGGCCTGCCTAAGCTTTCGGCAATAGAATAGGCAAGAGTGGTCTTACCTGTACCCACCAAGCCTACAAAAAGTAAAATTGGAGCATGCAATGCTTCGGCATCATTTCTTTTTTTATGCAAAATTAAAACAGAAAGATATTCTAAAATCCGATCCTTAACCGATTGCAAACCGAAGTGATTTTTATCCAGAATCTCCTTAGCCCGTTGAATGTCCAAAATATCCTGAGAATATTTGCCAAAAGGTAAGCTCGTTACAAAATCAATATAACTTTTGAGTTTCTCAAATTCCGGGCCGCTTTTGGGAAAAAGCAAAAGATTCAAAAGTCGCTCTTCTATCTCTTTAGGCAAATTGCTTTGAAGAATTTTTTGCTTTAAACTTTCACTATCCAAGGCAGTATTTTCCATCCCCAATATTGTACCTCATCTTGACAAAAACTTCTATCTGTAATACAATTTGTTACATGCAAATACAAAGGGCTATTATTAATATCTCCATGCCTCCTGCTATGGCAAAACGTATTAAAAAATTAGCCAAGGAGGAAAACAGGACTAAAAGTGAGCTTTTAAGACAGGCCTTTCGTTCCTACGAATTTGATAGAGATTGGGCAAAAATAAGAGCTTGGGGTGAGGAAACAGCGCGCAGGATGGGTATTGAAACAGAAGAGGATGTTGAACGAATTGCCGGATGAGAGTTGTTCTAGACACAAATATTTATATCGCAGCCGCACTTAAAGGTGGTTTTTCAGAAGAAATTATCAAGATATTAGCCAAAACTATTTCCTTAACCACGGTTATTTCCGAAGAAATATTAACAGAGTTGGTAGATAAACTTACAAATAAGTTTAATCGACCACAGGAAGATATTAATAATTATGTGAGTAGAATTAGAAAATTTATTGAGATTGTAGAAATTACAGAGAAAATATCAGTTATAATCCGTGACCCCAAAGATAACAAAATCCTGGAATGTGCAGTATCAGGACAAGCAGATTTGATTGTGAGTCTTGATCAGGATTTAATAAAACTTAAAACTTTTAGAGGCATTGGCATTATTCATCCCAAAACTTTATCCTGGACTTTTCCTGAATATTTTAAGAAAAACTAATACTTATTTCTTAGATTTTACACAATGCTCTTTTAGCCATTTGGAAATTTGCTCCAGAGGTAAATGCTGTTATTGCCATCCACAAAGGGATGATTTTTAAGAAGAGACTGTAGTAATGCCGCTGCCTTATCAAAAATATTCGTGTATAAATCTTGCCCATCAAAACTGGCCTCTGGCCTGGCAACAGCCGATTCGATTAAACCTAAATCCCTAACTCCAAATGAACCTCCAAACCGTTTAACCATCTGATCGTGAATAAATAAAACCTGGACTACAGTAAGATATTGAACCTTAGAAGTTTTCACCTTTTTGCAAGTTTTGCCAAAACATCCTCGTGATCATTAATAAATTCATCAACCATTCTGGCAAATCTAGAATCAATAAACGCTGTATTCTTTTTCTTAGACGTTACTACAATTCCATCTTTATCTTCTACAACCACTTCCGTTCCATCCCTTAAATTGTATTTTTTTAAATATTCTTTAGGGATACTCACTACTACTGAATTTCCATTCTTGTATAATTTCTGGGTAAACATATGCAAATATTATACCACATTATGTCAGTACAATGTACTGACGAAGTACTGACTTGATTAGATAGATTAATTTCCGGTATATTGAAATGTTGCTTTTATTAACTCAAATGCGGCCTTACCTGTCGTAATATCATCTCCAGTCAAAGGTTTATCATCATTAATCAAAATCGGCTTCAGATTTAGTTCGAGCGAAAAAGAATAACCTTTACCTTTAGCAATAATTGTTTCACCTCCATCTTCACTGGTAAACCTAAGGGCCTCCAAACTTGCCAATTTAGCTGGTGTCGCTCCAATCAAATCTCTTCGACTGTCTACATAAATACCCGTCGGATCAGGAAGCACCACAAATGAAATAATCGGGCTTGCATAGTACTTTCTACTGTAATTTGAGTGTATGGCTAGATTTCTATTAACAATTTCGCCGGGCTTATCATTGGAAGAACTTCCTCCAGTTACATTAACTACCATATCCGCTGGCATCTCAAAAACAATCTTGTAGTCGCTATTTGTAACCTTAATATTGCCATTTGGCAACATCTCAAACAAATATGCACCAGCATCTATTTGACGAGTATTTCTTTTAAAATTAGCCTCAGGATCCGTTTTAGTTGAAGAGTAATTTTTTGCAACTTCACTACTTTTTTTAAAGATAGTGAGATTTAAAAGTAAATAACCTACCACCAAAACAACAACTATAGCAATTCCAATATATTTTAGCATTATAATCAAATTATTTATTAAATCGATTTATAGCTGAATAAAACCAGATAAAAATTCCCACATTTATACCCACGTTAAATATATCTCTGGAGCCTATGTTTTGAGTAGTAATGTATACATATACTAAACCTATAATACTCAAGAAAGCCAAAACCCCAATAGTATACACCGCCCATGCCTTCGTTTTAAAAAGTCCAAAAGCTACTACCATCATCATAATCGTTGATAAAAATGAAATTACCGAAGCCAAAGAAAGTTGACTCAAACCCAAGAAGAACACATTAAAAAGAATTCCAATTAAGCCCAATGCCAAATATACTACCCCCAATACCTTGGCATTTTTAACTGGATCAAACATGATTCCAGTCTCTCACATTTAAGAAGAATAGTCAAGTATAATGGAAATTTTAATATCCACTGCGTCCGCCGCGGGAGGGACCTCTGTCACCACCTGATCGCCTGCCCTGAGTTCTATCGAAGGGTCTTCTGTCAAAAGAGGGTCTAGCGCCAAATCCCCGTCCACCTGACGCGGAACCTCTATCTCTAAACCCACCGGTTGATGGTCGCCTATCTCTTCCGCCCCAGCCAGAGGCTGGTCGTCCAAATCTAGGTCTATCACCAAACCTGGGCCTGTCACCAAATCCGCGACTTCCACCTGAGGGCCTACCCTCGCTTTCCGGTTTAATATCCGCTCCAAAAAGCATGCTCAATCCAATTTTTCCTTCCGGTGAGACATCTGTTACCCTGACTTTAACCTCCTGGCCTTCCGATACCACATCTTCCGCTCGCTCCACTCTGCCAGGAGCCATTTGGGAAATATGCACCAGTCCATCTTTGCCCGGTAAAATATTAACAAAAGCTCCAAAAGCAGCCAGTCTTACGACTTTACCGGTAAACTCTTCCCCAACAGTAACTTCTTTGAACTGACCTTCTATGGCCTCCATTGCTGCTTTAATAGCTTCGGGATTGGTTGCGGAAACCATCACTGTTCCGTCATCCTCAATATCAATTTGAGCTCCGGTTTTGGCAATAATACCATTAATATTTTTACCTCCCGGTCCAATTAAAGCTCCAATATCTTCAGGTTTAATATGAATAATTTCTACACGGGGTGCATGAGGAGACATCTCTCCCGGAACAGCAATGGCTTTACTCATCTTATCCAGAATAAACTCCCTGGCAGCTTTACCCTGTTTAAGCGCTTCTTCAATAATGTCAAAACTAATCCCTTCCAGTTTTGTATCCATTTGAATTGCGGTAATGCCGGTTTTAGTTCCGGCTACTTTAAAATCCATTTCTCCGTAAAAATCCTCCACTGCCCGCATATCGGTAATGACCTGAAACTTATCTCCATCCGATAAAAGACCCAAAGCTATACCGGCCACCGGTTCAATCGGAACTCCGGCATCAAAAAGTGCCAAGCTGGAGGCACAAATTGCCGCCTGGGAAGTGGAAGCATTAGCTCCCAACACCTCGGATACAATCCTGATGGCGTAGGGGAATTGATCCTCTTTTGGTATAACCGGCTCAAGCGCTTTTTCTCCCAGTGCCCCATGACCAACATCACGGCGGGAGGGCGGGCCAATCCTTTTTACCTCACCTGTTGAAAAAGGATTAATACTCATATTGTAATAATGCATAAACCTCTTGATTCGCTCTCCTTCCATGCCCTCTATTGTTTGACCAAGGGAAGGTGCGCCTAAGGTAACCACTGATAATATTTGTGAATCTCCTCTGGAAAACAAAGCAGAACCGTGCGTCCTGGGTAAAATTCCAACTTCAATTTCAATTGGCCTAACCTCATCCATTTTTCTGTTGTCAACCCGCTTCCCCTGTTTTAGCACCAGATCATTCATAATCTCTTTAGCCACCTTATCAAACACTCCGGAGATAATTAAGGGAGTTAAAACTTCAGTATATTTTGTGGTCAACTCTTGTTTGATTTGATCCGCCATTGAATCATGCCAGGCGGTTTTTTCATCAAATAAAGCTTTTTCAATCCGCTCTCTGGTAATCTCCTTAACTTCTTTAAGTAGCGCTTCTTCGACCTCTTCTGCCACAGTTGAGTAGTTTTGTTTTTCTTTACCTGCTTCGGCTGTAAACTCCTCAATCAAAGAAATAATGGGTTGAGAATGCTCATGAGCTTTTTGAATTGCGCTGAAAACCAGCTCGTCTGAAACTTGATTAGCTTTAGTTTCAATCATGGCCACTTTATCGCTACGTGAAGCAACAAACAAATCCAGGTTGGAATTTTCCAGCTCTTCTATGGTGGGATTGATCATTAATTTGCCTTCGGCTTCACCAATCCTGGCCACACCTAAAGGGCCATGCCAGGGAACAGATGAGATAGAAAGTGCAGCCGAAGCGGCAATTAAACCTAAAATATCCGGGTCATTTGTTTGATCTATTGATAAAACAGTCACTATCACTTGTACTTCATCATGATATTCTTTAGGGAAAAGCGGGCGGATGGAGCGGTCAATTAACCTGCCTGTTAAAGTAGCCTCATCCGAGGGCCTGGCTTCCCTTTTAATGAACCTGGAAGAAGAAATCCTCCCACCGGCATAGTGTTTTTCTACAAATTCGACCGAAAGTGGAAAATAACCAACATCTTCTGCCTGGGGCACTGATGTAGCGGTTGCCAAAACAACAGTTTCACCCCAGCTGGCAACTACTGAAGCATTAGCCTGAGTAGCAAGCTTGCCTGTTTCTAGTTTTAATTTACGACCATTAAGGTCAATTTCTTTTGTAACTATTTTGTTCATATGGATTCCTGCTTTTGCAGGAATGACATTTTTTTCGAGGATTTGGAAACTGTGGAAGAAACAATTAAACCGATTAATTATTTCTTTGCAATCCCCAAATCTTTCTTAATTAAATAATTATAGCATATTCCGGGCTACTTTGATAGTCCCAACTTATCTATAACTACTTTGTACCTTTCTTCATCCTTTTTTACAAGATATTGCAAAAGTCTTCTCCTTTTATTAACCATAGACAAAAGACCCCTCCTTGAATGGATATCATGAGTATGTTCTTTTAAATGGGAAGTTAAGTTTTTAATCTGTTCAGAAAGCAGGGCAACTTGAACTTCAGGAGAACCTGTATCACCGCTCTTTGTGGCAAATTCCTTAATTATTTTCTGCTTAATTTTTGGATCAAGTGGCATCTTTTCCTTCCTTGCCCGCCGAAACTTTAGTGAAGGCGGGTCTAGATGCAACCTCGGTGCCAAGACGTTGCTCTATTTGCGCGTATCTTAACAAACTCTTTTAAAATATGCAAGTATAGCTTGAATCGCTTATTGTAATGACCTTAAATACTGTAAGAATTGGGCAGGGGTTAATACTACAATTTTTAGATCCTGTGCAATCTTATCTGCCTTAAAGTGTCTAGTATTGTACGAGATTAAAAATCTTGCTCTTGCTTTCTTTGATCCAGCCAGAATAAAAGCATCATCCGCATCCAAAACATAATTTTCAATATCTTGTTTGAATTCTCCTAATTTAATGGCTTTAAATTTCATTTTGATCAAATTCTTTAGTTTCTTTTTGCTAAGACTTAACCTATCTGCCACTTCTTCCATTTCTTCAACAGATTTATCGGTTACAAACAATTCCAACTCTGGGTTATTTAATAGAATATGTGAAGCTCCTGTTTCTGATATAAGTGAGGAAATAATTACATTTGAGTCGATAAATACTCTTTTCCGTTTCACTGTTTTGATCTAATTTTGGAGATTTCCCTCTGAATACGGGGAAGGTTTTTTAAATCTTCTTTTTCAGCTTTTAACAAATCATCATCCAAGCCGGAAAATACAAAAGATATTGACCTTGCAGGTATACGGTAAACTTTACCTATCTTTTTGGCAATAATCTCCCCTCTGGAAATCAGGTCGTAAACCGTATTTTTACTTAACTGTAAAATTTCAGCTATCTGTTCGGGCGTATAAACTCTTGGTAAATCTTGATTACTAATCATGACTAAATTGTACCAAAGACTACAAAACCTGTCAATACAGATAAATTTTACCCTATTGATGAGCCTTTGAAGATTTTGGGGGTCAACCATTCGGGTTCAACGGTTTCGGAAATAACTCTTTCTCCCATCGGACGCTCCTCAGGAGACCCCGATTGAATCGGGGGAGATGACTGTGCAGCTTGCTGGATTGGTTGAATATGATCCCCGGCATCCATCGGAGGTTGGGATGGTGCTGTAAAATCAGAAACTGTTTGTGCTTGAGTTTTTGGTATCAAAGCGGATAAATCCAGACCTGAGTTAGTTGGTGCAGTTGTATCCAAAGCCTGTGGTTTTCTCCCGCCTACCCGCAAACAATTGGCCACAGCCATGTAGGTATCTGCAGTCACTTTAGTATCCGTTAAATCTTTGGTTGCTTCAAAGATTCCGGCCAATAAATTACTGGCAGTATCTGCATCCATGGCAAAACCCAAATCGGACAGCAAATTAACCATCACTTCGGATACGGAGGAGGCTTGACTATCCAAAACATTGGTTTGGCCAAAGCTGGTATTGGCCGATTGTGTATCTACATTAACAATATGCGTTCCGGAAAAAGCCTGGATATTGGCTGAATAAATGTTGCCCAAAGCATTTAAATTAACTGCACCCACGGTAAAAATTAAATTAAAGCCGGACCCTTGATATTTGGGAATAATTTTGGCCGGCTGAAAAGTTTGGCCAGGAGCAACATGAAAAACCAGATTTAAATTACTGTTTTCAGCATACCAGTCCAGTTTTTCCAAAGCAGGAACCGTATTATCTGATGCTGCCACTCCTTCCAAAACCAGGGTTAAATTCCCACCTTCTGTTTGGGGCAGAGTTTTTTGGACATGATCCACTCCAAAAAGATGAGTATGGCCAACCAGGATATTATCATCACTGGCAATACTAACTTGCTTTCCTGCAGTCTCAAAAGTTAAAAATAAAGCCAGGCCTGCGGCCAGTTTATCTATATCGGCACCGGCTGATGTGGCAATTAAAATGTTTTTGGCAGTAGGCAGAAGATTTTTAAGCTCTATAATTTGCTGATCGTATTTCACTATGCTGCAATGTTACACCCATAACCCATAATAGTCAAGTTTCAAATAACCCTGAAAGATTCTATTACATCTCCTGTTTGGAAATCCACCGGCGGATCAAAGAGCATACCGCAGTCGTTGCCTTTTTCCACCTTATTAACTTCTTCTTTAACTTTCCTTAAAGCTTTAAGTTTTGTCTCACCTATCAGAGTACCTTCCCTGATTACTCTAATTCTTTGCCCTTTGGCAATAATTCCTCCAATCATTCTACAGCCTGCAACTCGATCACTTTTACCATATGGAAACTCGGCAATAATATTGGCTTTTCCCAAAACTTCTTCCAGCTGTCCCACCTCAAGCAAAGTATTAACCACTTCTTCCACATCTTCCAACAGTTCATAAATAATATTGTAGGTTCTGATCAGTACATGCTCATTTTCTGCCAATTTTTGAGTAGTGGGAGTTACTTTGACATTAAATCCAATCACAATTGCTCCAACCGTGGCTGCCATTTTTATATTTTCCTCACCAATGTCTCCTGTACCCAAAGCTATAAAATTAATAACCTGGCTTTCCTCGTTGAATTTTTCCAAAGATGCCTGAATAGCTTCCAGCGACCCCTGCTTATCAGCCTTGATAATTACTTTTAAAGTTTTGGCCGGACCCTGTTTTAATTTATCCACCAGCGATTGTGTCTGTTGTTGTCTTAAATCTTCTTCAGCCTTTGGTTCTTCTCCCAATACGGCCCCCACCGCCGGCACAACCTCCAAACCTAAAACCTCAACCGGGGTTGAAGGCCCAACTAAAGTCACGCTTTTCCCTGAAAAATCAAACAGGCCACGAATTTTACTTTTTACCCCTCCAATCAATATTTCATCCCCTTTCTTAAGTGTGCCGCTCCGTACAAGGATGGTGGCCACAGGACCTTTAAATTTATCCAAATTAGCTTCAATCACCACCCCAGCCACAGCAGTATTTGGATCAGCTTTTATCTCATTTAGTTCTGCTACCAGTAAAATAGTTTCCAAAAGTTTATCAACTCCCTCACCTGTTTTGGCAGATAAAGGCACAATTGGCACATCCCCACCATATTCCTCTGCCAGAATTTCTCTGTCGGAGAGCTGTTTTTTAATCTTTTCCAATTGGACTTTAAGATTTATTCCCGGCAGATCAATTTTGTTAACTGCCACAATAAGCGGGACCTTTGCCTCTTGAATATGTTTTATAGCCTCAATCGTTTGAGGCATTATCCCATCATCTGCGGCCACTACCAAAACCGCAATATCGGCTACTTTAGCCCCCCTGGAGCGCATTTTTTCAAAAGCAACATGGCCGGGAGTATCTATAAAAGTGATTTTGCGGCTTACCGCAAAATCATCCCGAGCTTGTCGAGGGATCTCTCGATTCGCTTCGCTCTCTCGGGATTTCGATTCCTGCGGAATCTCAATCTGGTAGGCTCCAATGTGCTGAGTTATTCCCCCATGTTCTTTTGCAGCAACGGAAGATTTGCGGATAAAATCCAAAAGGCTCGTTTTACCATGATCAACATGGCCTAAAATTGTAACAATCGGCGGTCTTGAGCTCATATTACTTATCTTGAGGCTCTACCTCTTTTTTCTCTTCTTTTTGGCCAGAGGCCAATCCGCCTTTGGCGGAAACTTCTTCTGTATCATCTGTTGCTGCTTGAGCAGGAGCACTGGATGGTTCTTCTTTTTTCTCGGCTGTACCTTCTTCCGCCCCCTCAATATCAATCTTCCAGCCGGTTAGTTTGGCTGCCAGACGGACATTTTGCCCGCCTTTTCCTATAGCCAAAGATAGCTGGTTTTGCGGTACAGTCACTGTTGTCACCTTATCCTTTTCATTAAGTTTGACCTGAATATCCTTGGCAGGGGACAGGGCTGCAGCAATAAACCTGGCCGGGTCATCAGAATAGCTAATAATATCTATTTTTTCCTCCCCCAGCTCACTCATCACGGCCTGCACTCTCACCCCTTTTTGTCCAACCATAGAGCCGACAGGATCAACCCCATCCTGAGTTGAAATAGCGGCAATTTTGGTTCTGGAACCTGCCTCTCTGGCAATCACTTTTACTTCCACTGCTCCTGATTGAATCTCCGGTACCTCCAAAGCAAACAAAGCTTTAACCAATGCCGGATCAGACCTGGAAACCACCACCTCAGACCCTCTTCCACCCTCTCTTATTTCTTTAATCAAAAACTTTAATCTTTGGTTCTGGCTGTAAATTTCAGTATGGACCTGTTCCGGCGGAGGCAAAATCCCCTCTGCCCGGCCCAAATCTACAAAATAAGTATTACCTTCCTGCCGCTGAATGGCACCGGATACCACAGTCCCCACTTTGCTTTCATATTCCGACAAAATTGCCCCCCGCTCGGCCTCGTTTAGCTTTTGCATGATTACCTGTTTGGCAATGGAGGCGGCAATTCGGGCAAAACCCGGGGGGGTGACATTTTTATCACCGTCAAAAATAGAAATCTCACCTATCACAGGATCTACCTTGGAGGTAAATTCCTCAAAGTTTTCCGGAACTTCCTCATTTCGCAAAGTTAAATCTTTTTTATAAGCAGCCAAAGCAGCCTGGCGGATAGCATCCAAAACCACTTCCACCTCTACCCCCTTTTCAGAGGCTATTTGATTTAATGCAGCTGCAAATTCTGTTCGTGCTTGTGCCATAATAATTAAAAAGGTGGGACTAGCCCACCTTAGCCTATTCTACTCTTCTGCAGAATTGAAGTCAAGCAGAATATATGCTAATTTAAGTTAATGCAGTTTTTTAAAACAATCCGACTGGCTATTTATTCACCTCAATTTTATTCCGGCATTTTTAAAAAATCTTTTAAACAAAGCCTGGGCTATTTTCTTTTGTTGACCCTACTCTTGACCGCTATTCACCTAATCACCCTGATAAACCCCTTGTTGATTGAAGCTCCCAAGAGTTTGCAAAAAATTGTGCAGCAAGTGGTAAATTGTTATCCAAAAGATTTGGAAATTAAAATAACCGGTGGCCACACCATCAGCAATCAGCAAGAACCATATTTCATTTCCAACTGCGACCCCTCAGCCGGTGAACAAAAACTGGTAGTTATTGACACCAAAAATTCTTTTTCCGCTCAAAAATTTAATGAATACAAAGTAGAGGCCTGGGTAACCAAAGATTCTATATTTTACAAAAAGAATAATCTGGAAACAAGTTCATACAACCTGGTCCAGATAAAAGATTTTAAGCTTAACCAGGAAACATTAAAATCTTATTCAAATATGATCACTCCCTGGCTTAAATTTGTCGGTCCGGTGCTTCTACTGCTGGCTTTTGGGGGAATTTATTTAACTTATATTTTCAGATTAATCTACTTGGCACTTCTTGCCATACTAATCTGGGGTTTAAGCAAGCTCTTTAAACAGACTTTAACTTACGGAAGTTCTTACAAGACAGGACTTTATGCCATAACTTTAGGTTTAGTTATAGAACTAATTTACGGCTTCCCCTTCATGGTAACCATAATTACCCTGGGAGTAGTCTGGATAAATTTGCTTTGGCCAAAACGCGCTTAAAACCAGCTTTTTTTCTTGGAACCGAGATTATATAACTCTTCATAAAGTTGCTTTTCCTGTTTGGAAGGGTTTTGAGGGATTTCCAGATTGACCCTGACATAGTGATCACCATGACCTCCGCCTATTCTGGGAGCGCCTTTTCCTTTAAGTTTAACCAAAGACCCGGGTTGGGTGCCTGGCGGCACCTTTACCTTAACTTTTCCCTGCACAGTCAAAACTTCAAACACATCCCCTAATACCAGCTGGGGGATAGTTACTTTGATTTCCGAAAAAATATCTGCCCCTTCTCTTAAAAATTCAGGACTTCTATTGACCTGAAAAACAATATCCAAATCCCCAAACCTCATTTTAGTGCCATTGTCCACGCCTGGCGGGACCTTAATTTTCATCCTCTTTCTCTCCAATCTTCCCTGGGAATTCCTTGATTCAATTTCAACTTCTTTGGTCGCTCCTTTTATTGCTTCATCAAAACTTAAATTAAGCTGGTAAGTTGGGCGTCTTCTAAAAGCTTCTCCAAAACCTGCTCCGCCAAAGATTTGCTCAAATAATTCGAAGGGGTCTTCAAATCCGCCAAAGTCAAACTGGATGTTGGGATTTCCGCCTCCTGTTGACCAGGAATATGTTTGCCATCCACCTGCTTGCCCTGAGCGTGCCGAAGGGTCAAATGCAGCATGGCCAAATTGGTCATAACTTTGTTTCTTTTGAAGATCAGATAAAACCTGGTAGGCCTCGGAAACTTCTTTAAATCGTTCAGCTGCTCCGGAGGATTTGTCTATATCAGGATGATGCGCTCGGGCAAGTTTTCTATAAGCAGATTTAATTTCCGCCTCACTGGCAGATTTAGAAACTCCCAATATTTCGTAGTAATCCTTTTTTGCCATTCATTACTCTTATTTCTTTTCTTCTATTTCTTTTCTTCTATTTCTTTTCTTCTATTTCTTTTCTTCTATTTCTTTTCTTCTATTTCTTTTCTTCTTCCACCACTTCCCCTTCAACAGCCTCCTCCTTCGCCGAGGCTTCGGAGGACGAGTCCTCTGTTTTTGGCTCTTCACCAGGGGTTTGTTCTGCTGTACCCTGTCCACTGTCACCTGTACCCTGTTTTTCATACATAGAAGCCCCAACTTTTTGCAACGCTTCAGACAATGCTTCCATTTTGGGTTTTAAATCCTCCGGAGACGCAGTTTGGACAACGCCTTTAAGATCATTTAATTTTTGCTCAACATCTGTCCTTACATCAGCCGGGACTTTGTCTCCGCCGTCTTTTAAACTTCTTTCTGCTGTAAAAACCAGAGTATCTGCCTGATTTCTGATTTCCACTTCTTCCCTTCTTTTTTTATCTTCCTCCGCATGAGCTTCTGCCTCTTTAGTCATTTTCTCTACTTCTTCTTTACTTAAACCTGTTGAGCCTGTAATAGTAATATTTTGCTTTTTGCCTGTAGCTTTATCATGGGCCGTAACATTTAAAATCCCATTGGCATCAATATCAAAAGTAACTTCAATTTGTGGAACACCCCTTGGTGCAGGTGGAATCCCATCCAGAATAAATCTACCCAAAGACTTATTATCAGCTGCCATCTCTCTTTCACCTTGTAAAACATTTATTTCAACTGAGGTTTGATTATCCGCTGCTGTTGAGAAAATTTCCGATTTTGAACTTGGAATGGTTGTATTCCGGTTTATCAGGGGTGTTCGGATACCCCCCAAAGTTTCAATTCCCAAAGTTAAGGGGGTTACATCCAAAAGCAATACGTCTTTAACTTCCCCGCCCAACACCCCTCCCTGGATTGCTGCTCCAACTGCCACCACTTCATCCGGGTTGATTCCCTTATGTGGCTCTTTCCCAAAAAAGTCCTGCACCGACTTTTGAACAGAAGGCATACGGGTCATCCCTCCAACCAGAACTATCTCATCAATTTTAGAAGCTTCCAGCTTGGCATCTTTTAAGGCTGCTTTTACAGCATCAAAGGTTTTATCAATTAAAGGCTTAACCATTGCCTCCAGCTTGGCCCTACTTAACTTCATTTCCAAATGCTTTGGACCACTAGCATTCGCAGTGACAAAGGGAATGGAGATTGCAGCTTCCTGAGTAGATGAGAGTTCAACCTTGGCTTTCTCGGCTGCATCTCGCAGTCTCTGCAAGGCCTGCCTGTCTCCTTTTAAATCAATTCCTTCTGTTTTTTTAAATTCTTCTGCCAAGAAATCTAAAATTATCTGATCAAAATCATCTCCTCCTAAGTGAGTATCGCCATTAGTGCTTTTTACTTCAATTACTCCGTCTCCAAGCTCCAGAATGGAAATATCAAAAGTACCACCACCCAGGTCATAAACCGCAATAGTATGGGCATGGGATTTATCAAGGCCATAAGCCAGCGCTGCTGCAGTTGGTTCATTTATAATCCGAGAAACATTAAGCCCTGCAATTTCCCCTGCCTGTTTAGTAGCCTGGCGCTGGGCATCATCAAAGTAAGCAGGAACTGTAATTACAGCATCTGTTACTTTTTCCCCTAAATAGGACTCGGCATCAGCTTTAATTTTTTGCAAAATCTGGGCGGAAATTTCCTGGGGAGTATATTCATGGCCCTCTACTTCCACAACTGCCATGCCGTTTTTACCCTCTTTAATCTCATAAGGAAGCCACTTAATATCTCTTTGCACCTCAGAGTCTTTAAATTTCCGGCCCATTAGCCTCTTTATGGAAAAAATAGTTTCTTTGGGGTTAACAATCGATTGCCGCTTGGCCACTCTTCCCACAATATTTTTTCCAGGATTAACCACAGAGGGAATAATATTTTCCCCCTCCGAAGAGTGGATCACTTTGGGCTTCCCACCTTCCATGACTGCCACTACTGAATTTGTTGTTCCTAAATCAATCCCCACAATCTTAGCCATATTATGCGTAATCTCCTGTATCTACTGTTTTTTCCATTTGCTCTTGCGTTTCTTTTTCAGGTTGTTTCCTGCCTACCACAACCTGGGTAGGTCTCAGTACCCTTCCATTTAAAGTATACCCTTTTCTGACAACTTCTAAAATTATATTATCATCTCCTTCACGGGTGTCAACAGCCTCCTGCAGAGCAGGATTGAACTCACCCGAAACTACAATCTCTTCCAATCCTTCCGATTGAAGGACTTGAGTAAACTCTTTAACAGCTAACTCAACCCCTTTTGCCCATCCAGATTGCCTTTCCTGCTCAGATACTCCAGTTAAGGCTTGCTCTAAATGATCCAGTACCGGCAGCATCCTTTTTATCAGTTCCCCACCGACAAAGTTTGTCAGCTCTGAACGACCTTCACTAATCCTTTTTTCAAGATTCTGATAATCAGCCACTGCTCTTTTGAGCTGATTATCGTAATCGATAACCTTCTTCTCCAGATCAGATACCTTTTTTTCTAATTCTTCTACTTTGTTTTCTTGCTTTTTTCCCATAATACTTAATACCTACTACTTGATACTATTGTCTAACCATTGCCTCAGTTACCATGTCTCTAATGTATTTAACATATGGCAGCACATAAGCAAAATTCATTCTGGCCGGTCCGATTACACCAATAACACCGGGCTTATCCGGCTGCGGATTATACTTTGTAAAAACAAAACTGGTTGGCCGCAAATATTCAAACTCCATATCCTCACCAAATAAAATATGTACCGGATCAGGTCCAACTGCCCTGCCGATAATTTCCTTTAAGCGTGGAAATTCATCAAATAACCCTAAAACAAACCGAGTTACATCAATATCATAAAATTCCGGCCAGTCCAAAATATTGGCTGCACCGGCCCAGTATATTTGCCCCTCATCATCCACTACCAGACCCAGCATATCACACTGCTTGGCCAGGGCCTTAACCGCTTCTTTAAGCAAAGTTTCCTGTTTGTGGCGTTTTTGCATCAGCTGCTCTTTTATTGAAACCTCAGCTGTCACAGGCAGTTGCCGCTCCTTCATCAGCTCCGAAACATACAGCTTAAAGCCCATTGAAGTTGGCACCCGTCCGGCAGAAGTATGAGGCTGGCGAAGGTAGCCGCTCTCGGTTAAACGAACCATCTCAATCCGGATAGTAGCAGGGGAAACCCCCAGATCATACTTACGCTCAATCACCTCCGAGCTCACCGGCTCTGCAGTGTCAATATATTCCTCAATAATTGCTTTTAAAAGCGCTTTTTGTCTGTCAGTCAATTCCATTAGCAGTATAATACACCGAGTGCTAACCCTTGTCAAGTCCCATTTAAACTGCCAGCTCTTTGCCGTGGTAAGTACGCAGTTCCTTTGATTTCCAGGCTACTAGCGAAGTAATTAAAATAACCCCCATTCCCCCAATTACCACTGTGGCCGGGCCGCCAATGGCTTTGGCTAAAAATCCCGCTTCAATTTCCCCCAGCTGGGGTCCCCCCTGGAAGAAAATCCTCATTACTGATGACATCCTGCCTCTTAAATGATCCGGGGTAACCATTTGTCTGATGGTATTTCTGATAATTGTTGACAGCATATCCCCAAACCCAACCAAAATTAAAAAGAATATTGAAACCGGGAAAGCATTTGACAACCCAAACCCAATAGTTGCCAGTCCATATAAAATTATAGAAGTAATAATTACTTTCCCCTGGTTTTTAACTTGATGCCAGGATGACAGTACAAACCCTGCCAGCACTCCTCCTATAGCAGGTGCCGAATAGAGTAGTCCCAGCCCCTGCGGTCCGACGTGCAATACGTCCTTGGCAAAAACAGGCATTAAAATAGTGGCCGTGCCAAAAAAAGTAGCCAGAAAATCCAAAATCATGGTGGTATAAAGAATCGGCACTCCTGCCACAAACTTCACTCCTTCGGAAATAGAACTTAAACTAAACTCAACCTCTCTATCGTGGCTTTGTAAAGCTATTTTTAAAGAAAATACTACACCTATAAAAAACAGGAAGGATAAAGCATTTAAAAGATAGACCGATGGAACTCCAAATCCGCCAATTAATATTCCTGCAATGGCCGGTCCGATCATGGTTGCGCCTTGAAATTGCAGAGTCTGCAGCGAAACCGCATTCATAAAATATTTCTTTGGCACAAGATTTGGCAAAACCGCTTGTCTGCCGGGCAGAGAGAAGGATTGAACGGTTGATACTAAAACCAAAATTAAATATATTAAAGCGGGATTTATTAAATGAGTAAAGCTAAGCAAAAAGAGAGTAAAAGCAATAATTGTTTGAAGACTGTAGGTAATTATTAAAAGTTTTTTTCTATCTACTTTATCTGCAACAAGCCCGCCAACAAGAGAGAAAAGCAAGATTGGTACAAAATTGGCAACACCAATAAGACCCAGCGAAGCCGGATTTCCGGTCATCTCATAGACTTGCCATGAAACAGCTACTATTTGCATCTGGCTGCCTATATCAGAAACAAATGCTCCAAATAAATAATTTCTAAAATGGCTTACTTTTAAAGCCAAAAGGGGAGAAATTTTCGGTGGCATAATTAAATAACAAGTATAACCTAAATTGCCTCTTTGTAGTAGAATTTGCTTAATGAAAGTTCTTACTTTTGGAAAAGCATCTAAAAATATTGATCCTTTAGTAAAAGAGCTTGGCTTTGAGATAGTAACTTCAAATCCGGAGGTCATAATAAGTTTCGGCGGAGACGGAACACTTTTATCTGCCGAACGGCAGTATCCAGGTATACCGAAACTACCCTTACGCAATAGTCAGATTTGCAATAAATGCGCCAGTCATGAGGATGAAACAGTGCTTAAAAAACTTTTAGACGGCCGCCTTCAACTTAAAGAGTATAAAAAGCTAGAAACAATAGTTTTATATAAAAACTTTTACGCTCTAAATGATTTTGTAGTCAGAAATTCCGATCCCACCCATACCATCAGATTTTTAGCAAACGATAAATATTTCATTGGTGACGGTATTGTAGTGGCTTCAATTTTTGGATCAACCGGTTATTTTAAATCCATAACAGGTAAGAAGTTTGAAGCCGGTTTTGGGATAGCATTTAATAATACTACCGAAAAAGTTCCGCCTGTTTTCTTGGGTGATAAAGACACTGTTACGTTTAATTTAAAAAGGGGCAAAGCCACCTTATCTTTTGATAACAGCCGGGATATCTTTAATATAGACGAAGGATCAGAGTTAATATTTAAATTATCAGATCAGACAGCCAAAATTTATGAACCTGCAACCCTTCGCTGCCCCAACTGCAAAATAATTAAAGGCTAAATTTATCCAACTGGACTTGGTTGCAGACTATGAGGATAATATTTTCTCATGTATTCGGCAGCGCCAGCCTTATCTGCCACATCCATTCTATACCACATAACCTTAAAGTTGTCTGCTGCAACTGACCAGGGCTGGAAAAAAATTGGTTCGGAAAGGATTCTGCTCCAAAATGAAGCTTTTGATCTCCATCTGGTTATACCTTCTTTCCTTACATCCTCTAAAACAGTTCTCACTCTACTGTCTTTCCCGGCTGCGCGAACAGGATCAGCTGTTAATGCGACTTTTGTAAGAAGTGCTAAAGCCTCACTTGCAAACTCTCTTCGGAATTCAACATCACCAATAGGACGAACTAACCAATCTTCTCTATCGTCTGATTCCTGCCATATTAATTTTTTCTGATCTGTATCAAAACCCATAAGTTCATACCTGCAAGCTTCAGTATAAATAGAATCCCCTTCTCCAGTAATAATCATATTGTATGGGAATTGTAACGGTCTATATTCATCTCTTGCTGGAAACTCTTGGAAAATAAGAACAGGATGATCAAGTTTTGGCGGGGTAGGTGACCAAATACTGACTAATAATGAAACGTCGGCAGGATCAGGATTGACAGACAAGGTAACTTCAAAAGGATTCCCGCCTGCGACTGAAGGATAATTATATCGCCTTAGACAATCAAGGAAGGCATGCTGATTGGGAGTTTCCGGTTTTATTCCTTCGCGTGCAAAAGCAAATTTATAAATTGCTGTTTCTTCACGATTAGGTTTTCTTCTAGAGGCTATAGCTTTCCATAGTTCTACTGCCTGGGGAGTTATTGGTTGTAATGAGGTTGCAATAGGTTCTCTTTCCCTACCTCGTGCTTGATTTATTAACCTTTGAATCATAAATATAGGCTTGGCTTAAAATAGCAGATTTTTTATAAAGCGTCAAGAATTAAATTACAGCTCTTTAAGTATTTCAAGAAAATCTGTTGGACTGATTAATGTGACGCCTTTATATTTTTTGCCAACTTTTCTAATTAACGGCCCATCCCCGGTAACCAGATAATCAGCTTTAGCGGAAATTGCTGTTGCAAGCACCAAATCATCTTCAGGGTGGGTAGCCACCCCTTTAACATTTACAGTTATTGGAGTAACGGTTGTTTCAGTTTGTAAAAGTTCCATATATGCTATTTTAGCCTTTGTACTAAGATGTTTTTGAAAATATGGCTTTTTGAGGGTGCTTTCCAATTCCTCAATAATATGCTCTGATACAATTAGCTCAAACTGTCCGTCACACCATCTATCAAGTATCTGTCCCGGAGGGGTTAAGGCAGTAACAGTACCCGAGGCTAAAATATTAGTATCTAAAACTGCTGAAATCACTTTTTATTTAATGCTCTTTTAGCCCGATTTTCTGCCCGGACTTGCGCTAACGCTTTGTTTACTTCTTTCTCGAGCTCCTTAACAGGTATATTCTCAAAAGCTCCTCGTATCTCATCCAGCACCTTAAAACGTGCTTGTCTTTGTTCATCTATTCTAGTAAGCCGCTCTAACTCTTTAGCTGAAATAACAGCTGCTACAGGAATACCGCTTTTTTCAACCACTATCCTTGTTTGGTCGGTAAATACCTGATTAAGCAGTTGGCTCCATTGCTGCCTTACAACTGACGCTTTCATTACTTGTGTCATATTTGTACATATTAGTACAAATTTGTACAAAAGTCAAGAATCAGATTACCGCTCCTTCCAGGAAATTTAGTTCCTTTTTGGAGGTATCAAAGGAAACTTTTATCCCTATGGGCATGGGGATATTAACTGTAAAATGCCCAAAATCCATATTGGCCATTATGGGGAATTTATAATCCTTTAAGATTTCCAGAACTATTTCTCTAACTGAAGGCTCAACTATTTCTTCACTCATTTTTTTTAGATATTTTATTTTACCTATCATCATTCCGTTAATTCTTTCCAGAATCCCCATATTTTTTAACTTAAAAAGATACTGGTAAATATCACTTAAGTCCCCTCCAATATGTTCCCAAAAAAGAATTGCCCCGTCAAAGTATTCAAGTGGCGGAAAATATTTTGTCCCTGCCAGCAGTGATATCCGCTCCAGCAGACCACCTACCAAATGCCCTTTTGCTTCTCCCTTTTTCCATTCCTCCCAATCCGACAGCGGCTCTATTTTCCCGGGTGGGTTACTGCCGGTTAAAAACCGTAAGAAAAACTGACCGGTAAAAGATGAGAGATAATCCATATGAAATCCCACCATTCCGGTTTTTGCCAGAATTGCCAGATGATAAATTGTCATGTCAGATAATCCCATGAAAGGCTTTGGATTTTTGGAGATCAGATCATAATCTAAATACTCTATAACTGAAATAGCAGAATATCCTCCATCTTGGGCTATAATGGCTCTGATATTTTTATCGCCAAACATACTGTTTATATCCTGGGCCACTTCCTCCGGTGTCCCCGCTGCCCACCAGCGGGTTTTGCCAATTGTCTTACCTTCTTTAATCTTAAATCCTAAATCGGCAATCACCTTCTTACCCCTTTCATAATTTTCCCTAAAGGATGGCAAAACCGGCAAAGAAGAAGCGACTATTCCAATCGTATCCCCAATCTCCAGTTTGGAAGGTTTTAAGATTTGCCGCATACTTTACATTCACCCATGTGAGTTGCAACAGTGTAAACAGCTGCTACACCTACCAGGATATAAACCAATTTTGCAATACCCATACCCAAAATATTCTCAACCAGGTTCATATTAAATAGGCCAACCAAACCCCAGTTTAAACCTCCAACCCAAAGGAGTGCATAAGATGCCATATGTAAAATTTTCATTCTCTCACCCCCTTCTTTGTCTACCTCCAGCATACTCATAATGTAAAAATAAAATCAAGTATTGACAAGTCCTAAGGAATATGTAAGAATATCCTCATGCAACAAATATCTCTGTCCGACATGCTTAAAAAGAACTTTATCGGTGCGGATGATCTGCGTCGGGATTTAAGCGGTATTCTAGATAACATGCCTCGCAAAGGAAATCAAGTTATTATTACCCAACATGGCGAACCTAAAGCTATTTTACTGGATTTAAATACCTATTTAGAGCTGGTAGATATTCAAGAAGATACGGTTCAACCCGGTTATATTGATTCTTTATATAAAGAACTCGACGTTGTTAAAAAAGGCAAGGGTATTTCTCATGAAAAGTTGATGAAGAAGCTTAAATTAGATGCATAACCTCGTTTACTCACCTCGGGCACAGAAAGCTTTAAAAAAATTTCCAAAAGATTATCAGTTACTAATTGCCAAAAAAATAGTTCAGCTCAAAAATGATCCAAAACCCAGAGGATTTGATAAAATTGCCTCCAGGATTCCTCCATTATATAGAATCAGAGTCGGTGATTATCGAGTTTTTTATTTTATTGATGAAGAAAATAAAGAGGTTATTATTGTTGATATCAAACGCCGTACTACCCAAACTTATCGCTAACCTCTGTTTCAATGATTTAAATCATTTTCCGTAGTTATCATCCTTAATTTTTTTACAAGTTTATAGGTATCGCCATGTTTCAGTAAGCCCAAATAAGAGGCTAGCGTCTCGTTAGGTTGATTACCCTTGAGCCTTTTGAACATCCTCTTTTTGGTAGCAGTTCTTAAAACCCGATGATGGGAAAAATGTACCCATCCCAGAAAATCCACTCCCAAAGAGAGTCTTTTAATAAAAACTTTATCCGGATGAAGTGAAAGTTTTAATTCATCTTCTAAAAACTGTGATATTTTAGGGATAAGTCCTTCTAAATAAACTTTATCCGTGTGAATAATCACAAAATCATCACAATATCGGATATAACTGTGAACTTTCAAATCCCGTTTAACAAACTGGTCAAATTCATTTAAATAAATATTAATAAAAAGCTGACTGGTTACATTGCCAAGTGGCAGACCAGGCCGGAAACTATCAATAATTTCTCCCATCAACCACAAAATTTCTTCATCAATAATATATCTTTGTAAAATATTTTTTAAAATATCGTGGTCAATATTGGCAAAAAACTTCCTGATGTCTCCTTTTAATAACCAAAGGGGTTTTGTATTATTTACAGACCCTTTCCTTGATAAATCCCTGAATCTGTAAATAGATTTATGGGTGCCTTTATTTAATCTGCAGGAGTATGAATCAAAGATAAATTTTTTCTCAAAGTAAGGGTAAAGAATTCTAAAGATGGCATGGTGGACAATCCGATCCCTTACATTGGCCTTGTGGATATTCCTTGGTTTCGGGTCGTTTATTTTAAAAGCATAGTAACCTCCGTGCTGATATGTCTTTTTTAAGAGTTCCTCGTTCAAAATAAGGACATTATCCATAAACCGGATTGAAAAAGTTGCAATATCTTTTCTGTTTTTCTTACCTCTTAAAAATTCATGCCATGATTCCAGTAAATTTTCCAGTGAAATGATAGAATTATATCTGGCATGGAAAAGCTCCCTAACTCTCTCTCTCTCTCTCTCATGAAAAATCTTCCATATTGAACCGGATCAAGGAAGGATATTTGATTTGGATGAATATTTCTCCTCATATTCCCCGGTCCGGGCGGTTTACAACAGGCTCAAGGATAGAAAATAAATTCCTCGACCTTTTAGAATTATCATATACTGCATATTTTACCGAAAAAGAGAAAAAGGCAGATAAATTATCCGATTGTATTTTTATAGTAGATATTATTAAATTCCTAATTTCTACTGCTTGGGAAGCTAAACTTATTTCCCATAAACAATATGGGGATATTGCAGTTAAGCTGGATGAGATCGGAAAGATGCTTTGGGGCTGGAAGAGAAGTTTAGGTCTACAAAAAACCGCGCCGGTTAGACGCGGAAAGAAATAGTTTCGGAGACGAAAAACAATCTCATTCTCGGGATTCCACCTATTGTCAGGATTCGCCCAATTGTCATTCAACCACAAACCATTGCCATCACGATTGAGCTTGAAGACATTCAGATGGCCATCGCGGTCAGTAATGTATGATGTGCCCTACTAACCTCACTGCCTGTGTAATCCACTATCTGGCGGAAGACGCCAGGCTGTATTTTATCCGCGGATGAATCCGCAAAAGCACACCACACCAAGTATTTCTTTTTTTAATGACAGAATGTAGATCACTCCAGGCAAAGCCGTAACCTTACTTGTTCTCAATTTACATTTGCCGGAAAGGCCTCAAAAAGCCGTAGCCGTTCAAAACAACCTATCCGTAATAATTATATAAAAATTTCAAACAAAGTTTCAAAGTATCAACGGCTCAAAAATCTGGAAAAGAATCCAGAGGGTTTAAGTGGTTGAGTTTCAGACTTGCGGAGACGAAAAACAATCTCATCCTCGGGAGGCCACCCATGGTCAGGATCCGCCCAACGGCCAGCCAACCACAAACCACGGCCATCACGACCGAGCACGAAGACATCCAGATGGCCACCGCGGTCAGTCATTTGCTTCATAGCAATATATTCCCAATCTCCCATTGGTTCATTAGTATCTTTAAATCTTTTGTGGGGACCTACTTCTGCTGGACAAAGATCAAGTCCTAGTTCGTTAGCTCTGGCATATACTTGATCTGTAGTGGGTGTACCCTTAAGGTCCAGTGCAGAAATTTTTAGTCTAACTGTATCTATGTTTATAGGTGTGGGACTGGTGGTGAATTCCGAATTTTTAAGCATATCTAGAGCATATCCTGAAACATTGATCTGCCTTTCAAATAGTTGCCTTAAAAATTGAGTAGTCTCAGCACTAATTTGAACTGATCCGCCCTCAACCTGTTTAAGAATCTCTCCTGTTTTCTCCCAAGTTAGGGTATCTATTATATTAAGTTTATCCTCTAATTCTTGAGCTATCTGCTTAAAGTCTGTTCCCCCAATTTCAACAGTTTCCCTTCTTATTTTTCCTTCAGGGAAAGAGGTATAAATATGCTCTATTCCAAATTGTTCAAATTTGTCAAAAATACCTTTTTCCAGTGGGCCAACATATGCTCTGGTATTTGCGGTGATTCCCCCGGCTGATCCGGCAATCTGGTCCGGCTCGGAACCAAAAATAATTAGCATATCTTCTTCCGGTTTTCTCTGAAAACGCAGCTCCTTTACTCTTGGATCATCGCCGTATCCAAATCCCTCAATTGATGAATCTATTTCATATAAAAAGATCAGCTCATCCTGTGACAATTTAAGGCCTGATTTACTTTTTTGCTCAATTTCAGTTAGTTTTTTCATATCCTGACTCTTTTTCTTCCAGGCTCTGCCTTCTTTCTCAAATTCCGGTTCAGAGAGTTTACCATCTACAACTTCACCTATATAAGAATCAAGGTGTTCATCTTTGGCAACACCTCTAACCTCAGCAATCTGATTTCTGGTGTCACTTCGTTCCCCAGAATGACGAGTTATTACAGCTTAATTCTCAAAGTTGAGACTTCCTAAAAGTATCAAAATTGAGATTTCCGATTACATACCCTAGGGACAGTTGGTTTACCATTTAAATCCAGAGAGTAATACACAAAAAGATCATTTTTATCGCGTGTAAGGTACCTTTGGGCAGTTGCCTCTCCCCGTAAACACCAGCCGGTTCCATAATTGGAGATTGACCTCACCAGAGGCAGATGGTCAGAACCCCTTGGATATCTCACCCATTCCCCTTGGGTAATTTGTAGTAATTCTTCTGCTATCGGTTTAAACTCTTCTATCGCCAGGGCATAAGCTTGAGCAAAATTCCCGTTGTCTAGGGATTGCATGTATTTTTGTTTTGCTTCCAGGGATATATCAAAACGTGATGTAAAATCTAAATCCAACCTGCTGCTTTGTGATTCTTTAGTAGCTAGATTTTTCTTCTCCATGTCTCCAAGAACAATTGAAAGGGCTTCACGGTTTAATTCGGGGAAAGGACTGACAGTGCCGCCGCCACTTGTCCTTTCAGTAAAAGTTTTCCTTTGCTTATCATACCTACCCATACGCAGCACACTGCGGAAAGCCAAATATTTTAGCCAATTTGGATACTTCGCATCATCAGAGACTAAATAATCAACCCAGTTGTCTAGAGAGTTTCTTTGATCGGCAATTATAGTTTCGGAAAGTTCACGGCGGTAATCATCCGGAATTTCAATATCACCGTAGCCTTCTTCACGATGCTTCCTTTTTATTGCATCAAAGTAGCTTTCAGGAATATTCCCCGGCTTTATAACAAAATTATTATAAAGGGCAGTTTTGAGCATCGACAGATTTCTGTCTCTTTTACGCTCTTGTTCAGTATCCGGTTCTCCTGCAACTTTCGGAGGGTTAACGATCTCGCTTAACCTATCGAGGTAATTTTTTATTCGAGTTCCGTAATCATCCTTTTCCGGAGGTTCCATACCCAGGCGTCTTGCATGGCGGTTGGCTGCAGAAACTACAGTTGGGTCTGTATTTAAATCCTTGTATTTTCTGTGTAAAAATTGTTCTCCGGATTCTGATCCTTCCATAAATTCCCTGCTCACTTAAAGTTTATTATATCAGCTTTTATCAGCTTTTTAAAATGCTTAAGAAAGCCTCCTGGGGAATTTCTACTTTTCCGATCATTTTCATTTTCTTTTTTCCTTTTTTCTGCTTTTCCAGAAGTTTATCTTTTCTGGTCCTGTCTCCTCCATAAAGTTTGGCTGTAACATCCTTTCTAAAGCTAGACAAAGTTTCCCTGGCAATAATTTTCCCTCCTATTGCAGCTTGCAAAGCCACCTCAAAATTTTGCCTGGGCAAAACCTCTTTTAACTTTTCCACCATTCTTCTGCCAATATATTCTGCTTTTTGGCGAACCACTATTGTGGACAGTGCATCCACTTTTTCCCCTCCCACTAAAATATCCACCCTTACCCCATCCACTTCTCTAAAATCTAAAAATTCCCAGTCAAGCGATGCAAATCCGGAAGAAACACTTTTTAGTTTGTCATAAAAATCAGTGATCATCTCTGATAAAGGCATCTCATAGGTTAGTTCTACCTGTATTCCAAAATGCTGCATATTTTTAAATACTCCCCTTTTATCCTGCACCAACTCCATCACTGATCCGATATAGGTCTGAGGGACAAAGATTTTTAAAGAAACCCACGGTTCCTCTATTACAGTATGTGAAGGGTCCAGTTCGGAGGGATTAGTCATTTCTTTTCCGTCAACCAAATATTCAACAGATGGAGTGGTGGCAATTAAGTTTGCTTCAAACTCTTGCGACAGTCGCTCCTGCACCACCTCTGCATGCAGTAATCCTAAAAACCCGCACCGAAATCCTGTGCCCAAGGCTGTTGAATGCTCCGGCTCAAAAGTAAATGCCGGGTCGTTTAATCTAAATCTATCCAGCGCATCTTTAATATCATAATACTCATCCTGATTCAGCGGATAAAACCCCACATAAACCATAGGTTTAACTTGTTTGTATCCCGGCAGCGGCTGGGCTCCTGAATCGGTGCTAATCGTGTCACCGACTCTAACTAAATCAGGCTGTTTAATACCGGTTGCAATATAGCCTATTTCTCCTGCTCCTAACCGATCAGCAGGTGTTAAATGCGGAGAAAAATAACCCACTTCCAATACCTGACCTTCTGCTTTAGTACCCAGAAATTTTATCTCTGAACCAATCTTTCCTACCTCCCCATCAATCACTCTTATTTGAGCCACCACTCCTTTATATGAATCAAAGAAAGAATCAAATACAAGAGCCCGAAGGGCTCGCAGTCCCGCACCGGATGGTGCGGGATCCACCTTGGGCGGCTGAATTCGTTCAATCACCGCTTTTAATATTTCCTCAACTCCTTCTCCTGTTTTAGCTGATACCAGCAGCACCTCACTCTCTTTAAATCCAAAACTGTCCACTAATTCTTTTTTTGTTTTTTCAATATTTGCGTTGGGTAAGTCTATTTTATTTATAACCGGAATAAGTACCAAATTTTGTTCCAGCGCTGACAGACCATGTGATAAAGTTTGAGCTTGAATTCCCTGAGTAGCATCGACCAGCAGTATTGCCCCTTCAACTGCATTCAGCGCCCGGGAAACTTCGTATGAAAAATCTACATGCCCCGGAGTATCTATTAGATTTAGGGTGTAGGGTATAGCGTTTAGGGTATAGTTGAGGCGCACGGGGGCAAGCTTGATAGTAATTCCGCGTTCACGCTCCAGAGCCAAAGAATCTAAAATTTGGGGTTGTAATTTATCCTTCGGAACAGTACCGGTAATTTCCAAGAACCGATCAGCTAATGTAGATTTGCCATGATCAACATGGGCAATAATTGAAAAATTTCGAATATACATAAGATTCAAACAGAGTGACTTTCCGGCAGGATTTCTTCTGATTTTATTTTGGGCTGGAACTTGGCGATTCTGGTTATCAAATCCGAATAAGTTTGTAGTTCCCTAACCCTTAAAAACCAAACCAAAAGAATATAAACGGATAAAGCAAAAATTGAGGAAATTCCTGTTAAAATTAATAAATTCACGGTCCTGGTAGTATCAAAAATCACCTGATCCAAAAGCTTAATCGGTACATACAATGCCACCCCCATAATCGCTGTGGCCATCAGCATTTTAGCCAAAGGAATAAGCACTGCTTTTAAATTGAACTTTCCAACCTTAAAATGAAGCGTCCAAAAAAGCAAAATCCCGGATAAAATAGCAGAGATAGAAAAGCTAAGTCCTATACTCCAAACTGCCAGATGAAGTCCCAAAATAAAATAAAAACTTAAAGCTATATTTACTAAAACTACAATAAGTGAAACAATTACCGGGGTTTTGGTATCTTTCATAGCATAAAACCCCCTAACTAAAAGTAGAGAAACAGCTTGGGCAGCTAACCCGATTGCAAGGAAAGCCAAAGTTGCACCTGTTAAAACAGTGGCCTTCCAGTCAAACTGAGACGCTCCGAAAACCAGACGGACAACCGGAATCCTCATTACAATCAAAATTGCCGTTGCCGGAAGAGCCAAAAATAATATTTGATGCATGGTGGTCAAAAGGGTAATTTTAAACTCGTCAATTCTTCCCCGAGCTTTCTCGGACGAAAGAACTGGTAGGGCTGCTTGCGCCAAAGTTGCGCCAAAAAGCCCAATTGGCACAACCTGCAGGTGCTGGGCAAAAGTTAAATAGGTGACAGACCCAACTGATGCTAAAGATGCCAGCGCCAGTCCCACAGTTTCATTAATTTGCTCTGCAGCCAATCCTAGCGTTCTTACACTCATAAGTTGGAGTATTTCTTTTACTCCAGGGTGGAAAAAACCAAGTGGAAATTTAAATCTAAAACCCAATGACCAGATTAAGGGTAGTTGAACTGCCGCATGCAGCCCTGCGCCAATAACTACACCAAAAGCCGCGCCCGTAATTCCCCAGGTTTTAGAAAATATAACAATTCCCAAAATAATCCCAAAATTATAAAAAACTGGCGCCAGAGCAGGAATAATAAACCGTTGAAAGGACTGTAAAATCCCAATAAAAAAAGATCCCAGAACAAGCAGTACCTGGCCAAAAATAATTATTCTGGTTAAAGCTACTACCTGAGCTTGTTTTTCCGCAGTAAATCCCGGAGCAATAAAGGTAGTAATAATAGGGGCAAAAATATAAATTAAAATTGCTGCCAAAATAAATATGCTGAGGGAAACATTCAAAATCGCTCTGGCAAGAGCAAAGGCATTTTCCCTGCCTTTATTCGGAGAAGAACTTCGTTCATTCTCAAAATATTCAGTAAAAACCGGAATGAAAGCCACAGACAAAGTCCCCAAAATTACAATTTGAAAAATTAAATCCGGTAATCTAAAAGCTGCCCAGAAAATATCAATAGTGTTGGGAGGGAAAACGTGAGCCAGCAAACGGTCTCTGACAAGACCCAATATCTTTGCCAACATCATGGTCACCATAATAATTGAGGCTCCGGATAAAATTGAGGTTTGTCTTGAATAAAGAAGGGAGAAAATTGATTTTACCATTTTATATATGTTAACATATCGGAGCTCCGAAGGAGCGAGATCCACTTGCAAAAATTGTCTAAACGATAATTTTTGACAAGGGAACAACCATGCCAATAATACGCTCGGCAATTAAAAAGGTCAGGAAAGATAAAGTTCGAACAGCCCGTAATAAAAAACGGGAGTTAGCTTTAAAGATTTTAATAAAAAGGGTGCGAACCTCAAAATCTGCCAAAGACCTTCAAGCAGTTTTTTCCGCTTTAGACAAAGCAACCAAAGTCAAACTGATCCACCCCAACAAAGCAGCCAGACTTAAATCAAGATTAAGTAAAACAGTTAAACAAACAGCCCCTAAAAAAGCGGCGAAAAATTAAGTATAATTAATGCATGCCCAAAGCAAAGATTATTAAGTTTCCTGCTATTAACTTGGATTTGCTAAGGCCGCAAAGTAGTCCGGAAAAGCTTTTTAGTAGACTGCTCCGCTGGCTTCTTTCTACCGGCCGCTATATATTTATTTTTGTGGAAGCCTTGGTTTTGATTGTTTTTATTTCCAGATTTAAATTGGATGACGATTTAGCTTCCAAAAAAGAAGCAATTGAGCAACAAATTCCCTATATTGAGAGTTTAAAGCCTGTGGAAATTTTAATCCGACAAACCCAGCTTAAACTTTCAGCTATTTCATCTTTCTATTCAAACTATGCCGATTATCCTCAAATTTTAAAAAGGATTGCCGCTCAAACCCCAATCGGTGTAAAAATAATTAGTCTTAACTTAGAAAAAAACGGCAATAAAGTTACTGTTAATTTGAATGCTCAAGCGGAAAATAATAATGCTTTATCTACCTTTATCCAGGGGCTAAAAGATGATCAAAGCTTCTCTGATGTTGCGGTTACCAGTATTGGTTTTGAAAAGGGCAGTTTAAATTTTAGTGTTAGTGCCCAGGCAAATTCAAATCCTTCAGGAGGAAAAAGTTCATGAGAGATAAATCATCAAGATATTCCAGATATTTTACCTATATAAAACCTATTACAAAACTTCCGATTATAAAAACTTACGGTTCAACCATTTTTACTCTTGTGATTATGGTTATATTCATTATTTACGCAATAAAGCCCACTGTTGAAACAATTCTGGTTCTGCAAAAAAAACTGGCCAACTCAACGCAAGTCTTGGAAAAAGTTAATCAAAAAGCGGAAAATCTATCAAAAGGTAAACAAAATTATGATAACCTGGATCCAAACATCAAAATCAGAATTTCATCAGCCATCCCTGATACTGCCGAGCTTAAATCTGTCATCCAAACACTTGAGCAAACAGCCAAAAAATACGAGGCTTCAATCTCGGCCTTACAAATTCAACCTCTAACGATAGCTGCAAAGGAGGAGGATAAAGTAAGTAATCTTGCGGAAATTTCCTTTATTTTCAATGTTGAGGGTGAGTACGCAAAACTTATTTCCATATTGCAGGATTTAAAAAGTAGTGGTAGGTTAATCTCGATAGATAACTTATCTTTATCAAAGCTTAGTGAAGGAGGAGGACTCGTAATGTCCCTTTCCGGAAAGGCATATTACCTAAAATGAGCAGGAAAGAGTGGCTGGTTGCCGCAATTTTAACATTTTTAACAATCTGTGCCTGGGTAGTATTTGATATATTGCATACCCGCGCTCAAGTTGAAATTCCTTCAAAAACAAAGGAGTTGATTGAACCAATCAGTCCTGAGTTTGATATCTCCGGATTGAAAGTAACACCATGAAGAATTTTATAAATAAGTTTAAGATACCTACCCTTTTAGGACTGGGTATTATAATTATTGGGATAGGAGCCGGAGTGTTTCTCACCCTAAAAGAACAAAGTTTCATCTCTAAAGCATCCCCCGATTCAACTCCGCAAAATATTACACTATCAAATATATCTGATGATTCTATTAATATTTCCTGGCAAACATCTGCTCCGACTGTATCTTTTATTAGTTTTGGCCAATCAAACCCTGACGAGCAAACTATTCTGGATGAGCGGGATACCGGCAGTCCAAAACCTCATACTATGCATTATGTAACAATAAAAAATCTTCTTCCTAAAACTACCTATCAGTACAAAATTATCACAAGTAAAATTTCAACCGAAACTCTAAAATTTACAACAGCCGCTCCTCTTTTCGCTCAAACCGGATTTCAGCCCATCATCGGATCGGTGCTTGATAACAATACCCCTGTGGATGAAGCTATTGTTTATCTCTCCATTGCTGATGCAACTACAGAGTCCGCTTTAGCTAAAAATTCGGGTAATTTCCTAATCCCCATATCTCAATTAAGAAAAGCGGATTTATCTGACAGCTTCCCGCTAACAGATGCGGCAATTGCAAAACTAACCATTATATCCGGAAAAGGACAGGCCAGCGCCTTGTTTAAACTGGAAGATGCAAAGGAAGGGTTACCTCCTATCAGCCTGGGTGCTGATTTGGACCTTACTACCTCCAATTACGATACGAGTAAATATGATTTAAACGGGGATGGCAAAATAAATGCTGCGGACAATGCCATTATTTTGCAAAATTTCGGCCCAAACCTAAAGGACAAAAGGGCTGATTTAAATAAAGATGGGGTAGTTGATCAAGAGGACCTGGATTTAATGGCAAAACAAATTAACCAGTAAAAATTCTGCATGACCTGTTTCCAAGAGCCCTTTTTTTATTTTAAAATCCGAATCCAAAATAAATCTATAAAGGGAAATTATTTCACCCTGAGAGAAATTTTTTCTTTGCTTGGCTACTTTTTGCATAACATACGGATGAGCTTTTTTAGGAAGATAAATTAAACTTCTCA
The DNA here is from genome assembly GCA_007376405.1 of Microgenomates group bacterium Gr01-1014_7. Taxonomy (GTDB): domain Bacteria; phylum Patescibacteriota; class Microgenomatia; order Daviesbacterales; family UBA10151; genus VMGD01. The sequence goes on along the minus strand of VMGD01000006.1, from coordinate 53,428 downwards.
GGAGATAAAAAACCATCGTGATTATATATTGCGTATCAAAACCGGCATTTTTAAGCTTTTCCAGTTCTAAAAAGGCATTTTTATACGCAGTAGAGCTTTGCTCATTTTTAGAGGCCAAGAGATCCAGAAATGGGAAGGCAGAAATTTCTTTCCCTTCCGGGAAAAATAGAATTTCAGCTTGGGGATATTTTTTGGGATCAATTTCATGATCAAACCATAAGATAAGGGTATAGGGTATAGAGTATAGGGTATAGGGTAAAACAAAATCTTCCTGTGGGTTTTCAATAATAATCAGGCGATCATCGGAAAACATTGGTACCGTCTGTAAACTTGCCATTATTTGCCCAGAGCTTGCCGAAGGGTCAAAGACAACCACATTATTTGGGTCAAACTTTTTTTTAATGTCAATAAGTTTGCCTCTGGATGAGCTAATTACCGGACCGTGCAGAAGCACTGCTTTCATTTTCTACCTCCCCGTTTAATAACTTTCTAATATACCCTTGTATGATTGAAAAGTCATCATCCTGGGACACTAAAACATAAGCCCCTCCATAATCTGAAGCAGGCGGATGTATTAATAAAGAACTTCTACCTAACGGAAAACCGGTTCTTAAAGAGTCATCCAAAACAAAATTATGAGTTTTATTTAAGTTTTTCAATAGTTTATAAAACTCCAACCCTTCTTTAACAGAAATATCCGTGTCTATGCTTTTACCCAGAGTTTTTATCAGTCCAGAAATTTTCTCTGGATTAAAAAGCGTTTCCAGGGATAACGCTTTTTCTCTGGTGGCTTGTAAAGCCTTCTCCTGTCTTTTGGACCTAGCAAAATCAGACCCTTCCCCATTGGTTCCGTGCCTTGATCTGACAAAGTTTAAGGCAGTTTCCCCGTCCATATGGGTCAAGCCCTCCTTAAAGCTAACGTGCTCATACCTGCAGGAAAAATACTGAATACCTTTATCTTCTTCAGCCGAATCTGTGGCGATTTTTCCATCCGGGGCCACAAACACTTTTCTTTTACCCGGATCGATATTTAACTGTTTGGCTTGATTCTCCGAAAAATCAATTTCTTTTTCCTCAAATCCGCATAGATCATTTTCCTTGCCTTCAATCGGATAATTATAATCATCAAAGGAGCGATCCACTAAAACATCTATTCCATCCAAGGTATTTATTGCCGCAACAAAACCTCTAAAATCTATCCTTAAACCATAGTGAATTGGAATTCCCAAAACATTTCCCATAATAGTTTTGCTAAAACCTAACCCGTTATTTTGATTCATGCCCATCTGATAAACCGCATTAGCTTTGGTTCTTAAAGCAGGCAGCCACAAATCTCTCGGGATAGATATAAGATATACTTGACTGGTTTTAAAATTATATGAGGCAACCATAATTGTATCGGTTAAGTTACTTCCGTCATGCGTCCCTCCGGCAATGCCTAAAAGTAAAATATTTACTCTGCCACCGGTAGACTTAAAAGGATTTCCCGGCCAGTTAAAATTAATAACAGTATTGGAACCGGAAAGAGTAATTAGAAAAATGGACAGTACGGTTAAAAGACTGATTACCAAAACAAAGGGGAACAGCTTGGTAATTATCCTTTTAACTTTTCTTACTTTAATGGGATTTGAACGTTCACCCGGTTGCAAATTAATCCGTTTCACAAAGTTTACTCCTCACACCCCTTTACTATCTTGATGAATTCTTCTGCATCCAAAGAGGCATTGCCCACCAGCACTCCGTCAATATTTTCCTGACTTACAAAGCTTTTTACGTTTTGTGAAGTTACACTTCCCCCATAAAGCACCTGTAATTCCCCGCCGTATTTTTGTTTTAATTTTTTTGCTACATCAGCGGCATTTTGCGGAGTATCAGGATTACCAGTTCCTATGGCCCAAACAGGTTCATAAGCCACCAGCTTACAATCTTCCGGTACAGGAGTTTCTTCGTTCTGCACACATATAAGCGGTATTGTGCTATTTGCCAATGCCTGCTCTGCTTTCTTTGCAACCATCTCGTCAGTTTCACCAAAATTTTGTCTTCTTTCGGAATGACCTAAAATAGCCAGGTTAACATAATCTTCAAGAAGCTTTGCAGGCTCTTCCCCTGTATAAGCCCCTACTCCAAAAGGGGAAAGATCTTGCACCCCTACCATTAAGGGAAAATTTCCCACAGTCACAGCTTTTTTTACTTCGGAAATACAACTAAAAGTTGGGCAAATCACTACTTTCAGACCATCCCTCTTGGGAATTGCCGGTCCAACTTTGGACACCCAGTCAAGGGCTTCAGCAATTGTTTTGTTGCTTTTCCAGTTAGCTATAATCCAAATGTTTTTCATATTACTACCCGAACCAGCCATACCTTTTCAAGTCTACCATGAAATCTTTTGAGACCTCAATGCCCTCTTGCTCAAGTAAAGTTTTTTGCAAAGCTTTTGGGTGTTCTAAACATTTAGTGGAAATAAATCCATTTCTATTTATAACTCTATGCCATGGAGATTTCTCAATATTAAAGTGAAGTATCCCTCCAACAAGCCTCGCTCCTCTGGGTAAACCCGCCAAAGTAGAAATAGTACCATAGGTCGTAACTTTTCCATACGGGATTTGTTTAACTATCTGAATGACTTTATCCTTGAAGTCCATTAAACGCCTAAAAGTTTAATTAGTTCTGCTTTGGGGGTAACTCCTATTTTGCGGCCAACTTCCTGACCATCTTTTTCAATTATATACGTGGGAATACTCAGCACCCCATATTTTTGTGCTTCTGCAGGCTGTTTATCTACATTGATTCTGACAACCTCTACTTTACCCACCAATTCCTTCTCAATTTCTTCCAAAACTGGAGCCATTACATGGCACGGGCCGCACCAGGGAGCGAAGTAGTCTAAAAGTTTAACTGCCATAGACTGGAATAATAGCAGGATTTTTGTTAAAATACAATCGCATATGGGACTTACTACTGTTGTTTTAGAAATAACGAATCCTGAAGACCAGACTAAAGCGGTAAGGGGAGAATTTTTAGTTGACAGTGGAGCAGCTTATACGGTTTTGCCACAGAGAATGGTTAAAAAACTTGACTTAAAACCTGACTTTAAACAACAATTTAGCCTGGCTGATGGAAGAAGTATCACCCGCCCGGTTGGAAGTGCCTATATTAAATTTGGGGGGAGAAGAACCGCATCCCCTGTAGTCCTAGGAAAAGCAGGCGACTCTCCGCTTTTGGGGGTATTAACTCTTGAAGCAATGGGTTTGGTTCTTGACCCGTTTGAAAGAAAACTCCACCCGGCAAAACTGGTAATTTAGTTATGTTCTATAAAGGCTTTGTAACCTGTAAATTGTTTTTTATCTCCTGACCCGGAATATTTATATTTAACTCCAAAAGTTAAAAACAAATTATCTTTGGAATAAGTGATGGTAATTCCATCAGGATTAATGGAATTTAAAGTTTCTTTAAAACCTTTGCCGTTTAAATCTTCCAGATAATAATTAATAAATTCCTGGGGGAACTGATTTATCATAGCAGATTCAAAATATATCCCCTGTTCCTCTATCCTTCTTTTTCCGGAAGTAAAAGTTAAAAGCTTTTTTTGACTGGTTTCCCACTGAAGACCGGAATATAAAACAGGAAGGTCAGAAAAATTAGAAGAATTAGAAGAAATAGGAGGATTAGATAAAGGAGCAGGAATGACAGGTTCAGCAGGAGGAGCCGGCGTAGTAGAGATAACCTCCGCAACTTCAATAACTCCCTTTTGACTGCTTAAATTACCCTTGATTGTTACTTCCTGATCCATATAATCTGCCGGATTAATTTCCTGATTTACTGGTTTTAAAGTCCAGGTATTATCTCCTGATTTTAGATAAAATTTGCCTGAACTGCCCCTTTGGATAATACCCTCAACTGAAATGGCTCTGTGAAAAAGCGGAGAAGAATCAGGAAAGAATTTAGAAATCGCGTTGTTAAAACCAATGGTATAACCTGCACCAAAAAGCGCTATGAAGATGCCTATGAGCGGTATCTTGATAGTGATATTGGCATTTCTCTTCATGAAACTGATAATCCAGTTGAAAAATTTCTGAAAAGGATTTTTAACTTTAAATTCTACCAGTGAATCATCGGACGGCGGAGGTTTACCGCCACTATCACCCCGGGTAACCTGAATTGGAGGAGGCAGATTATCCATGAAATTAGTATACTATTATTAAAGCTTTACAACAATGAACCTGCCTAAAAGAATTGACCAACAGCTGGTTGATAAATTAATTAACTTTATTAAATATTCTCATAAAAATTTTTCTAAAGTAATGGTTGGAATTAATGGTGATTTAAATTCCCTGGTAGCTGCGGCGGCACTGCAAAGGGCCCTGGGAGAAAAAGCTGTAGCTTTGATTTTTGATTTTGACGAAGCTGCCAGGACAAACAGCCTAACAGCATTCTGCCAAAACCTATCTTTAAATACTTATATACTAAAACGGGGAGTAGCTTATCGCAGCGAACTATCCAGCTATCACCCGCATCAACCGGAGGCTGTCAGGAATTTTTATAACCGTTTTATAAATTACCACTTATTAATCCAGGCAGATAATATGAAAGCGGTCCTTGTTGATATTATTGATAAAAGTGACAGGTTAGCAGGCACAAGACCGCAAGGTTTTTACGGCCAGATAATGCCTTTTTATTCTTTGTATAAAACAGAAATTATTGAGCTGGCCAAATTGCTAAATTTACCCGAGCAATTTATCCCCAAAACAAATCAGTGGGAAAAAGTAGATCAAATACTTTATTTATTAACAGAAAAAACACTTAAGCCGGAAGAGATTGCAGAGCAGTTACATATTGATCTTGAGTGGATTAAAAAAATCAACTCCCGCATAAACAAAGACTACCTAAATTCCCCAGTTAACCAGTTTATTATTTAATCAGTAAATTGTCATAAATTATGTCAACAAAATACTTGACAAATATGGTGTCTTAATGTATAATATATATTATGTTAACTCCCAATACCGTAACGGCAAGAGAGATGATAAGAAACTATAAGCAGGTTTTTGAGAGGGTTAAGAAAACCAAACAGCCTGCGGTTGTAATAGCTCAAAGAAAACCTCAAGTAGCAATTATCCCTCTTGCTGATCTGGAAAACTTACAGCTTTTGAAAAATAAACAATCTACCAAAACCCTTCTTGATCTTGCGGGCATTATTCCCAAAGGCAGCGGTCTACCCGCAGATTTATCCAGGAAACATAATGAGTACACATGGGACTAGCCAGATAATTGCTGTCGGCGACACTGACGGACTGATAGCAATTCTCTCCAAAGAAGATAGTAATCATAAAAAGGCAGTTGCTACAGCTACAAAACTTTTACAGCTTGACGCTCAAACCGTCTTTCCAATAACTTCCATTACGGAAACTATCACTACCTTAAAGCGTAAACTAAATAAACCTGATCTTGTTGTATCCGTAATTGCCCAAATAACCGGTGGTGCGCTTTCAATTGAAAACGTAGATACAAAAATGCTGGATGAGGCACTGATAGTTTTTGACCCAAAAGGAAGTAAGAAAAACACACTTTTTGACGCATTGGTTGTTGCAACGGCAAAAAAACTTAACACCAGGATTATTTTTTCAACTGATGAATGGTATACCAAACTTGGCTTCAAACTTGCTTCAGAGCTTTAGTGTGTAAGATTTCAATGATTAAACAGCGCAATTTTCAATCTTCCAGCCTCAAATTATTGTCATAAATATTATAAAGGTGTTAATATATCCACCATGCCCGCACTCCTCGATGATTTAAACCCACAGCAACAGGAAGCTGTGACGGCTACGGAGGGCCCCGTATTAATTTTAGCCGGGGCCGGTTCCGGCAAAACCAGAGTATTAACTTACCGCGTGGCTTACCTGATTGCCGAGAAAAAAATACCCCCGGAAAATATTCTATGCCTCACCTTTACAAATAAAGCCAGTATGGAAATGATTCAGCGAATTAAAAAATTAGTTGGCAGTTTATCCACTCAACCAATGATGGGAACATTTCATAGCTTCTGTGCAAAAATACTGCGAAAAGACGGAGGAGTAATCGGACTGTCTCCATACTTTACAATTTATGATGAAGGCGATGCAATGGACGCTATCAAGGAAGCCATGGGTAATTTAGGCCTCCCCACTGAGAAAACTGCCCCGCACAAAGTGCGTACAACTATATCGGGAGCAAAAAACGAACTTATATCTGCTGTGGAATACCCCCAATATGCCAGAGGGTTTTTCCAGGAAACAGTTGCCAGAATTTATATTGAATATCAAAAAATCCTGGAAAAAAACAAAGCATTGGATTTTGACGACCTGCTTTTATTAACTATTAAGCTTTTCCAGAATGATCCTACAACTCTAACCCGTTATCAAATTCAGTTCCGTTATATCTTAATTGATGAATACCAGGATACCAATGCCGCGCAATATCTGATTTCAAAATATTTAGCTAACCGCCATAAAAATATCTGTGTTGTCGGGGATGCTTCACAGAGTATATATTCATTCAGAAATGCTGATTACCGTAATATTTTAAATTTCCAAAAGGATTATCGGGGTGCTTTAGTTTTTAACCTGGAACAAAATTACCGCTCAACTCAAACCATTTTGGATGCTGCCACTGCCATTATTTCCAAAAATACTTCCCACCCTATTCTTAAATTATGGACAGAAAATGGAGGAGGAGAAAAAATACAGATAGTAGAAGTAAGGAGTGAGGTAGAGGAAGCTTTGTTTATTTTATCTCAAATAAATCAAGCTCGCTTATCAAATTATGCAATACTTTACAGAACCAATGCTCAATCTCGTGCTTTAGAAGAACAATTTTTAAAAAGCGGCATTCCCTACAAACTGGTGGGTGGAACCAGTTTTTACCAGAGAAAAGAAATTAAAGACGTAATTTCATATTTACGGCTATTACAAAATCCGGAAGATTCAGTTTCTCTAAAACGGGCTGAAAAAATCGGAAAGACAAGGTTAAAATCTCTAATGGACCTTTATACTGAAGTAGCAAATAGATTAGATCAATACACTACGCTAGAATTGCTGGATATGGTGGTTGTTAAAACCAATTATCTGGACTACCTGGATGATAAAACAGAGGAAGGATTAGGCAGAATTGAAAATGTTAAGGAACTCCGCTCGGTAGCAGAAGAATTTCCTTCTTTGCAGGCATTTTTGGAAAATGTTGCTCTGATGGAAGCCGGGGATAATCCCAGGCGCCGGGCAGCCAACGATCAAAGCAGTGCTGTTACTTTAATGACTTTACATAATGCCAAGGGCTTGGAATTCCCAGTTGTTTTTATAGTCGGCATGGAAGAAGGATTATTCCCCCATTCCCGGGCTATGCTTGATCCGCAAGAGCTGGAAGAAGAGCGCCGTCTTTGTTATGTCGGTATTACCCGGGCCAAAGAAAAGCTTTTTTTAACTTATGCCAGACAAAGATTATTTTTCGGGCAAAGATCCAATAATCCGGTTTCCCGGTTTTTGGCTGATATTCCGGAAGAATTAATAATCAGTAACAACAATTTCCGTGATCAGGAAGACTGGTTGAATGCTTGAAAGATATTTAGGTATTATTTTAATAGCCTTACTTACCATTTTTGCCCCGCCTCTGGCGGGGCAAGCCTCGGCTGTACTTGGGCAGTCCAGTCCCTCGCCTGCTGAAACACTACCTATAGATCAGCCAGTCACAACCCAGTCTTCTTTTACTGAAAGCTTAAAGGAAGAAACAGAAGTTATTTCTAAAAAAACAATCTATGAAGATGACCCCGAGGTAGAAGCAGGTGAAGAAAAAGTTTTGGAAGAAGGTGTGGACGGCAAGAAAACAAAAATTGTAAAAATCACCTATTCAAAACCAGCAAACACCTCGAGAGTGGGCTCTGACTCCTTCGAGGTGAGCCCCAGCGAAGAATATTCCAGAGAAATTATTTCTTCGGAAACTATACCTGCCAAAGATAAAAAGATTTTGCGGGGCACCAAAATTATCTGGAAAACTTTATCCATTGCTGACACAGAAATGAAGTACTGGAAGAAAATGCGGGTTTATGCCACTCATTATGATTCTCATTGTCCCGGTTGTAATGAGTGGACAGCTACCGGCATACGGGCAGGCAAAGGTGTAATTGCAGTTGACCCAAAAGTTATCCCCTTGAGAAGTAAGGTTTATATTCCGGGATATGGGGTTGCTGTTGCCGGAGATACCGGAGGAGCAATCAAAGGAAATATTATTGATTTAGGATTTGATGATGCCCGCACTGCCGGCTGGACAGCTAGATTTATTGACATATATCTTTTGTAAATTAGTCCTTGCAAAAATACAATTTATTCTGTTATTATCGGCCAATGGCGAAAAGAGTGCAGAGTGTAAATACAATTCCCGGAGGCAGGCTCAACAACTTTTTAAATACTTTTTCCGAGAAAATTTTAAATTTTAAGCGTTCCAAAACTATCTATATTATAGCTCTAATCGCCATAATTTTAATTTTGGCGATGTACAAAAAAAATTGGTTTATTGCCGCAACCGTCAATAACTCCCCTCTCACAAATTTAGAGCTCCAATCAAAACTTAATCAGCAATTCCGCACTCAAACCCTAAATCAGCTAATTAACGAGAAAATAATTCTTGGAGAAGCCGCAAAGAGTGGAGCAATACCAACAGAAGAAGAAATCAATAAAAAAATCTCGGAACTGGAAACAAATGTTGGGGGAAAAGATATGCTGGATAATCTTCTTGCCCAGCAAGGCCAAACAAGACAAACCTTAAGAGATCAGATTAGAGTCCAGCTTGCTATCGCCAAGCTTTATGATAAAGAAGCAACTATTTCTGCAGATGAGGTAACAAAGTTTATAGAACAAAATAAAGAAGTTTTAAAAGCCACAGATTCTGCCAACCAGCAAAAAGAAGCTGGAGATACGCTAAAACAGCAAAAACTTTCTCAAATCTTCAGCCAAAAATTCCAGGAACTCCGCCAAAAAGCAAAAATCCAGATTTTTTAGCGTCGCGTAATAGCTCTTCTTACAGCCTGGAGCAAACCTCCCCTACTTGGTTGTTCAGGGGTTTCTACTGGAGTTTCTGCTTGACGTCTTTGTAAATCCTGCTGATCTCTATACCATTTATTTAGCGCTCTATCAGTTTCCTCTATTCTTTGCGTTAGAGTTTCACCCTTTTGAAGAGGTTTCTTATAAAAATAAAAATTTCCCACTAATAACTGCTCCGGAAATGGCCTATTCTCCATATTCAATGGTTTATAAGGAGTATTTCTTCCTCCGTATACACCAGTTGATAAAAATCGTGCAGCATCCCTCTCTATTTCACTAAATGGTTTTTTAACTCTCGCGGGATAGAGTCTTTCTATTTTTCCACCCGAGCGTTTCATTCTATCTTCAAATTCCTCCCAGGAAAGGCCTTTAGCAGCAGCCTCTTCTATAATCGGATCTACCAGACTTGTTTTGGCATCTCCTGTAAACTCATTCATTATAGGTGGATGAATATCAACGTTATCTCCCCACGAAGGTCTTAGAACAAATGTTTCATCCTTTTGATACTCCGTTGATTGACCATTCGGATAAGTTACCTGTCCCGGCTTTTTCCGTTTTGTAAGAAAAACAATGGTATCGCCTTCGTAACCTCCCGGAAGTTTAACAAACATCCTAAGATCCGGTGCCACCTTATCAATTGTTCTACCTAAAAAGTCAAGTCTAACTAAAAGATTAACGCGCTTCCCCCTTTCAACCTCCGCAGGATCTTCTGGTTTCGTTTTCAGCTCAGCATTTACCTTTTCCATAGTTAAAACTATTTTCAGATTAGCACGGGGGTGGGTAAATGTCAATATTTTGTTATAATTCCTAGAATATGACCTACCAAATTGATCAGTCTGGAAAGATTGAGCAAACAAGTAAGGATACAGTAATTGCCTATTCTAACGGTACTAAATTTGCAGTAGTAGTTCCAAGAAGATTAAAACGTAAAGTTCAGGAGATCTTTCGTCTTCATGGTTTTACCTCACTTTTTGTCTATTATCTGTTTTCAGTAGGAGTATTTTATCTATTAAGCAACCTTAAAGAAAAATCTAGCGTTACTATTGATACTGAATACCCTGGAAAAGATAAAATTATCAAACAGTTTGCTACTTCTTTACTCAAGAATAATAATAAGATAGAACATGAAATAAGCTTTGCCAGAATTGGTAATAGGCCACCTGCTCATTATGCAGCAAAGGATGTTTTTGATAAGAAAATAAAACCGGATAAAATTTTGAACTTGGAAGATATTATTAAAGCAATAAAAAAGACCGATGGGCGTTTAAGAGAATGTATTTCAACTCTGGTCGACGCTCAGGCTCGGTCTACAAATAAAAGATATCATAAACCTACTAAAAAGTCAATTAGGAAAAAGAAAAAATGAAAATTTTAGACTTGCGGCCGATTACTGAAAAACAAAAATCTCAATATAATAAAATAGCTACCCATGTAATGCAGAGCTGGGAATGGGGGGAGGCCAGGAAAGCTTTGGGAACTCCTGTTTTTCGCTATGGCATTTTTGCCAATGACAAGCTTAAAACTGCTTTTCAATTAATACTACATAAAATTCCATTTACTAATTTTAATGTTGGTTATTTGCCAAAAGGGCCATTTCCAGATGGTGCTTTTACCAATGCCTTAAAGGCAATTGGGAAGGCGCACAAATGCGCATTCATAAAGCTGGAACCCAGCGTCATTGCGAGCGAAGCGAAGCAATCTATCCCAAAAGTTTTTCATCTATCACCTAAGCCTCTTTTTACTAAATATAACTTTATAGTTGATCTCACAAAGTCAGAAGATGAGCTTTTGAAAAACATGCATCCAAAAACAAGATACAATATCCTGGTTGCCCAAAAACACAAAGTAACTGTTAAAGAAAGCGTTGATGACGAAGCATTCAGAGTCTATTTAAGACTCTATTTTGAAACCACTCGCCGTCAAGGCTATCATGGACATAATGAAAATTACCATCAAAAAATCTGGGATACATTGAAAGATATGGGCATGGCCAGGCTGCTGATTGCATCATTTAAAAATAAACCTCTAACTGCCTGGATGTTATTAAATTTTAAAGACACACTTTACTATCCTTATGGCGGATCATCCGTAGAACATAAAGAAGTTATGGCCAATAATCTAATTGCCTGGGAAGCCATAAAACTTGGCAAAAAAATGGGTTTAAAAAGCTTTGATATGTGGGGAGCGGATTCCCGGCGTGGATTTCATAAATTTAAAGCCGGTTACAGAGGTAAACTGGTGGAATATATTGGAACTTTTGATTTGGTATTTAATTGGCCCATCTATTTAATCTTTACATTCATAGATAAACTTATGCCACTGAAAGTATTTCTTTTAAAATGGATCTCACATTAATTTTATCTTTAGGCATTCTTTTGGGTTGTTTACTAGCTCTTTCCTGGTTTGCCGGATCAGATGCTCCATATGTTGCTACAAAATTATCCAGAATTAGAAAAATTCTTACGCTGGCCGGATTAAAAAAAGGGCAAGTTTTCTATGAATTAGGCAGTGGAGATGGAAGAGTAGTAATAGAAGCAGCAAAAATGGGAGCAAAAGCTTTTGGCATTGAGCAATCTTTAATAAGAGTTTTATATTCTAAATGGAAAGTCAGAAAATTACCTAACGCTAAATTCATTCATGGAAACATATTTAAGAATAAATATTATAAAGATCATAATTATTATAACTACTATAACTCTGATGCCATATTTATTTTTCTTCTCCCTAAAGGAGTTGATAAATTAGAGCCACTTTTAAAGAAAAATTTAAAGAGAGGGGCAAAAGTAATCACTCAAACTTTTCACTTTAAAAACTGGAAGCCATATAAAAAGATTTTTTTAAAGCAAAAAAATATGCCAAATACCCTACTTGGTAAAAATCAATATGAAGGGGATTTCTGGATTTACCGGGTTTAATTAAAAACCCAATACTTCATTAACTATAATCATAGTAATTCTACCTGATGTTTTTTCTTTATTGATAATCAACAGTTTACTAACTCCACTTCCGACCCCGTAAGCTTTTTGGGCTCTTTCATCCTCCAGGGGCAGTACATATTCATAAATTCTTTTTATGCCCTCATCGGTATTTTTAACTATTTTTTGTGCTCCCACAACCCAAATAACATGGCCTGCTCCGTAAACATAAGCCGGCAATTGACTTCCGCTATTGGAAACAATTAACACATGTCCGTCTTCTGTTAGCGCATGGACACTACCAACTGCCCACTCCGGCGCTGCCCCCATTTTTTGCATTTCTAAACTTTGGGTTGCCCAATCCATTGCGTTTAATTTATTACGGATAGAATTATATTTACCTGATTCATTTAATTCATTCGGCAAACCTAATGTATCCAAAGTGACAGAGGTCATGTTCATAACTTCTGCGCCTTCCGGGATTAAAGATAAAACTTCTTTTTTTGCTTCATTGGCAGTTTCAACAAATTTAGCATCAATGCCATTTGCCTTTAAAGCTTTAATAGCTTTATCTATTGACTCTTTATTTACCAGTTGATTCCATTTATTCATGGAGGGTGAATTATATCTCAATTATTTCTTTTGGGGAATTGGTAGTTTGTTTCAAGCCCTGTCTTTGATAAACAAATAAATCTTCAATTCTTACTCCTCCCGCTTCGACTCGCGTCGAGCGAGGCGAGCCAAATCCCGGGATGTAAATCCCCGGCTCTATGGAAAATACCATTCCCTCTTTGAGTTCTTCTTTGCTTTTAGGTGATAAGTGAGGATGTTCATGAATCTCAAGTCCAACTCCATGCCCCAGTGAATGAGGTATAGACGGGAATCCCCGGGAAATAATATAATTCCTTGCCACTTTATCTACATCTTTAGCTTGAACTTGTTTCCCATTTTTAATAGATTCATTAATAAAATCAACAGTCCTTTTTTGTGATTCTAAAACAGTTTGATAAATTTTTCTTTGTTTCTCTGTTGCTTTCCCAAAAAAAACTGTTCTGGTCATATCGGAACAATATTCATCAACTTTTACTCCGAAATCGAGGAGGATTATTTGTCCTCCTCGTCCTGAGCGACCGAAGGGAGTCGAAGGACCTAATTTAGTTTCTCCAGTCTGATGATGAGGTACTGATGAATTTTTACCAAAAGCCACAATTATTGGGAAAGATAAATCTCCTCCGTTTTTCTTAATATAAAGTTCTATTTCAAAAGCTAATTCTTTCTCACTAATGCCTTCTTTAATCTTTTTCAAAACAAATTCAAAAGCACGGTCCCCCAATTTTGCAGCATCTTCTATTTTCTTAATTTCATCTCCGCTTTTAATGCTTCTACTAACATTAAATTTTTTTATTTTTTTAAAATACTTCTTGAAAAACTTATGTTCTGAAACTGTAAGACTATTTTCTTCTACCCCAAGTCTTACAATTTTTAAATCCTTAAACAAACTTCTTTCGGCAACCCTAAAATGGGAAATTTGTTTTTTTACCGCTTCCGTGTAGCGTCCGTCAGTAATAACATACTGAAAATCTTTGCTAATTATTAAATACGCCTCCCGTTCATCTTTGGAAAAATTGGAATACCCTGTAAAGTATGTAATATTTGAAACTGAAGAAACCAAAACCGCGTCCAGATTTTCTTCTGCTAATTGATTTTTAAGTTTTTTTATTCTGTGTTCAAACATTTGCCCATTTTACCATGATATAAGGACCTGCTTCACGCTTCAGTATGTGATATATTATACTTCGCGTGTGCAGAACCTTGCCTCCCGCCTTCGGGGGACGTAATCCAAACATGAAATTATTACACTTTGCGGATATTCATATTGGCATGGAAAATTATGCCAAACTGGATCCGCAAACAGGTTTATCTACCCGCCTTTTGGATTTTCTAAAAACCTTTGATTTTATTGTTGATACGGCAATAGAAAATCAAGTTGATGCTGTGGTTTTTGCAGGAGATGCTTACAAAACCCGTGATCCAAATCCAACCCAGCAAAGGGGGTTTGGAGAGAGAATTAAAAAAATTGCCAAAGCCGGAATTCCCGTGGTTTTAGTTGTAGGCAATCATGACACTCCCAATGCAGAGGGCAAAGCCAATACTCTGGATATTTACTCTGCCCTGGAAATAGATAATGTCTGGGTTTCCCGAAAACCCGAACTTTTAAAAATACCCACTAAATCAGGCACTCTGCAAGTTATAACTTTACCCTGGTTACACAAAGACGAATACAAAACCGTTGGAGATAAATTAAAATCTTTATATGACAAAATTACACCAAAATCCCCTGCCATATTTTTATCGCATTGCGAGGTAGAAGGCGCAAGTTATGGTTCAGAAAAAGGTATGGCAATTGGAAATGATGTCACAGTCCCCCTACCTTTACTTCAAGACAGAAGATTATCTTATGTGGCTTTGGGTCATATTCACAAACACCAGGTTTTATCCAAGGATCCTTTAGTAGTTTACGCCGGCTCCCCTCATAGGATTGATTTTGGCGAAGAAAAAGAAGAAAAAGGAATATGTCTGGTGGAAATTGCAAAGACCACTAACTTCCAATTTATCCCTACTAATTGTCGTAGGTTTTTGTCTATTGATATTGACTTAAAAGCTAACGATTCCAATCCTACCCAAACTATTTTAGATGAAATTTCAAAACATGATGTAGCTGATAAAGTCGTTAGACTAACTTTAAATATCCCTGCTGATTTAGAGCAAAATTTGGAGATGGATAAAATTAAAAAGGCTCTATCCTCTGCTCATTACATTGCCGGAATTTCCCGGAATGTTGAAAGAAAAGAAAGGTTAAAAATAGACGGACAAGAAGAAGTTGAAAGATTAACTCCTGTTGAGGCGTTGCAGAGTTACTTTAAAGCAAAAAAATTCTCTGCTGAAAAAATAAAAACTTTGGAAAAATTCGCTGCCCAACTGCTTGAATCTTAGTTTGTCATACTATTAATGTGGTATAATAAACATATGAAGAAAAAAGCTTATATATTATCTAAATCAGATATTATGGGTGGCGCACCATGCATTGCAGGCACCAGGATACCAATTGCTGTTATAGTTCAACGTTTAAAAGAAGGCTGTACTGTTGAATCAATTCATGATGGCTATCCTTGGGTACCGCTAAAAACTATTGAGGGCGCAATTAGTGAATTGGTTGAGGATTTAAGCCAATCTAGGAATGACTCGGAGATTTTACAAACACAAGCTATTGCTGGATGAGGGATTTTACTTTCGTCAAAGCTTGCCTATTACAAATAGCCGATTTGATGTTAAACATATTACCGGTGATTATGGGCAAAGCGCCTTACCAGACCCTAAAGTCTATCAGTTCGCGGGTAAGGAAAGTAGAATCCTAGTCACTCTCAATATTAAAGATTTTAAAACATTAGCCCCGACAAGTAAATCAACCGGAGTTATTGGAGTGTCTGCAAATTTAACACTTGAACAGATAGATAAAAAATTAACATCTCTTCTAAATAAATCTACCAGAAAATCTCTTATTGGAAAACTCACTATTATCACCGGAAAAACAGGTAATTAATACTTTAAAGCCAAAAAATTCTCTGCGGAAAAAATAAAGAGTCTGGAAAAATTCGCCGCCCAAATTTTAGAAAGTTAACAACTCGTCATTGGAAGCGTTGCGTGGCAATCTTGTTCGATAAATTATATGCATTAGCATGACTTAAATACCCAATATAAGATTGCAGCGACTGATTAAAATTTTCTGACTCTAATTTCTCTTTTAATTTTCTAAACATCCTCTTCTTAGTTTTGGTCCTTGGTAAAATATACTGAGGCAGAACAATATACCCTAGAAAATCTATTCCCCAATCAAATCTCTTTAGGATAATCTTTTTAGGATGAAGTTCGAGTTTTAATTTTTCTTGCAGGAATTTATCAACTGGTTTAATTAGAGACTGCAAATTATTTTTATTAATAGACAGTATTAAAAAGTCATCTGCATAGCGGATATAATATTTGATCTTAAGTTTATGTTTAATAAACCGGTCTAATTCATTCATATAAATATTGGCAAATATCTGGGATGTTAGATTACCAAGAGGAATGCCCTGAGGAAAACTATCAATTACTTCTTTAAGCAGCCGCAAAAGATCTTTATCATTAATTTTTCTCTTTAAAAGTTCCATTAAAATATCGTGGTCAACATTTGCAAAAAACTTCCTTATATCCAGTTTTAGCGCCCAGCAAGACCCTGTATAATTTCTGCTCACTTTCCGCAAAAAATTCTCAAGCCGTAATATCCCTTTATGAGTTCCTTTTTCCAACCTGCATGAATATGAATCAAAAGTAAAACTACTATCAAATAGGGTGTATAAATATTGATAAAGCAGGTGGTGAACTACCCTATCTTGTACCGATGCTTTATGAATATGCCTTTGTTTTGGATCATGCACATAAAATGCAAAATAGTTTCCGTGTCTGTATGTTTTGGTTTTTAATTTAAAACGTAAATCAAATAGATTATCTTCCAGATTTCTTTCAAACTCTTGCACATCTTTTCTTTTTCTTTTGCCTACCTTAAATTCACTCCAAGCTTGAAATAAATTTTCTACTGATGTAAGTTGAGAATACGATTTATGAGTAATCATCTTTTAAAGAATGCCACACACACACACTGCCTGTCTCTAGCCTTGACATCCCGATTTTTGCTAAACTCTACGATTTTTATCAAAACCTAAGTTATTTAATCATTAAATTTCCTAAAACTAAAAAGTATACTCTTGGTCAAAAATTGGATAATTTAACCCTGGAAATCTTTGAACTGCTTTTATCAATTCCAACCTCAAATAACAAAATATCTACCTTACAACAAATAAGCATAAAACTAGATTTATTAAAAATTCTTTTAAGACTTGCCAAAGATAGCCTTGCTTTAAAAGATAAGCATTATTTGGAGCTGCAAGGATACTTGCAAGAAATAGGCAAGATGCTTGGCGGATGGATTCGTTCCACCAAGCAAAACTTACCCTGAATCTTTTAAAATTTCTAGAAACTACCCAGCGGGCGGCAGCAAGATTAGGATTGCTCTTGCGGGCATTCCAGTTGTTGACGTTCGGACCGTTGTCAGCGTTGAAGTAACCGACATTGGCGACGTAGGAACCGGCCGTTTACAGAATATCTCTCCGTACAAAAACTCACTGTGGATTGATCGCTCTTTCCACTGTATTTTATCCGCCCTGCACCGTCTGGTACAAGAACAAAGAGAAATATCCGGAGTGTCTAGTAAAATTTCCTTAAGCACCCCCATAAACCAATTGGTGCATGGCTCCGGCTATGAAAGATTCTAGAAATAGGCGGAAGCTAAAAACTTGTTTAACTCCTCACTGCCTACTTTAGATAATTTATCAGAAAAAATTCGGAAAACCAAGAAGTAAAAATCCAAAATTACCAAGAAACCAAAATTCAAGTCCTTAATAATTTCACTCCCCAGCGGGCGGCAGCAAGATCAGGATCGCCCTCGCGGGCATACCAGTCGTGGACGTCCGGACCGTAGACAGCGCGGAAGCAACCGACATGGGCGACGACGGAACCGGATTCATTAATAGCAGTATTAGTTCTAATGTGAGTCCAGTGTCCATCTTTTGTTTTATATTTTGCCCCAAGTAAACGGACTCTGGTTAAATCAAAGTGTTTAAATAGAACTTCAGTTACCTCTGGGGCTTCCGGTAGAATTTCTGTATAATTTGGAATTCCTAACCTTAATCGAGTTTCCTCCCTATTAACTCTAACTAATTCTTCCTGTTCGAGTTTGGGTTCATTAAAAGTTCTGGGGACAAAGAAATCATTTGGCCAAATAGCTACTTCATAAATCCTTGAGGTTATATCTTCTATTGGATGGCCTTTGTGCCAATCTGACCAAAACCTTCTTCCACCCCTTCTTTGACTACCGATAGATTGTCCTTCCAATAAATAAACTGCAGCTCCATCTGCAATAAGGATTTCTTTTTCAGCATCAGTATATGGAAGGAAAATATAATTTCCTGTTTCTAGCATATTTAATACTGCAATACTATCACATTATAGGACCGTTGTCAAATATCTCTTTGTTGATTATACTTGCAAAACAATGGAAGGATTTTTAATTGATAAAATTCATACCTTTATATGATACCAGTTAAATTAACGTTATCAAATTTTACAAGTTACGGAGAAAATGTACCGGAACTTAGATTTACTAAATTTCATCTGGCTGCTATTTCCGGACCAAACGGAGCCGGGAAATCCTCTCTGCTGGATGCAATAACCTGGTGTCTTTGGGGGACATCACGGGCCGGGGATTCATCCGACCAGCTTGTCCATCTTGGCGCTCAAAATATGTTTGTCGAATTTAGCTTTTCACTGGATGGACATACATTCATTGTAAAAAGACAGCGGTCGCTAAAACATGGGGGCTCAAGCGCGCTGGAATTTTGGTCAGGCAAAAATAATTTAACAGAAGGAATCATCAAAACCACCCAGCAAAAAATTATTGATACTCTGCATCTTACTTTTGAAACTTTTACCAATTCCTCATTCCTGCGTCAGGGACATGCCGATGAATTTACCACCAAAGGTCCAACCGACAGGAAAAGGATTTTGGCAGATATTTTGGGACTATCCCATTATGACAAGCTGGAAGAAAAAGCCAAAGAGAAAGTTAAAGATTTGACAAGTAAATTAAAACTTTTGGAATACCAATTTTTGGAAATAGAGGCAGAACTGTCCCAAAAAGAAGCCAGTCAAGAAAAGAAAATTTTAGCGGAGAAAAAAATAACTGAAATAGAGATAAAAATTAGCTCTTTAGAAAAAGAGTTAAAAAGCCAAATTGAAACAAAAGCTGCCTTAAATGCCACCTATGGACAGCAGAATAAATTAAAACAAACTCTAACTGGTTTACAAACCGAGCTAAATGAGATTCTTTCCCAGGGAAAGATGAGAGCAGGCAAAATAAAAACTCTGGAAAAAGAATTGGAAGAACTGCCGGGCTTTGAGGAAAAATTAAAAAAACTAAAGATTTTAGAAAAAGAAAAAGAAGAATATACAACTTTCTCCCAAAAAAAATTAGAGCTGGAAAATAAATTAACTAAAATAAAATCGGCACTGGCTTTAAAAAACCAGGAAAGAGAAAATTTAGGAAAAAAATTAGAGGAAATTAAATCCCATCTTGAAGCTTTGAGCAAAGAATTTGCCAATTGCCCAACTTGCGGACAAGAAATTGGAAAAGATAATAAGCACAAAGTGATTAAAGATTTAAGATTAAAGATTAAAGAATTAGAAAAAATTATCAGCGGGATTAAAACTGATGATGAAGAAAAAGCAATCCTAAAACTTCAAACGGAAAGCAGTTCCATAAAATTAGATGACCATAAATACCAGGAAACCTTAAAAAAACTTCAGGAAATCTCACTTCTGCAGGGTAAAAGAGAAAAACTGATTGCTGACCAGGCAACGCTAGAATCCGAGAAAAAAGTGGTGGTAGAGCTGCGGGAACTGTTTAAAAATAAAAAATCCCAAATTGAAAAATTGGAGCAGGATTTAAATAAACTGCCTAATTTGGCTGATGATTTAACTAAACTGGAAATTCAAGTTAATCAAAAAGAGCTGGAGTTAAACAAATTAAGGACAGAAGAAAAAGAAGCCAGAAATTTACTGGGACAGGCAACCGAACTGATTAGCCGCTCCGAGCAGCTGGAAAAATTATTTGAGCAAAAAAAACTCGAAAAAAATAATCTGGAAAAAGAAAAAGGAGGCTTTGAGGAGCTAACTTTGGCTTTTGGAAAAAAGGGGATTCAGGCCATGATTATTGAAACTGCCATTCCTGAAATAGAGACGGAAGCCAACAGACTGCTGGCTAAACTAACTTCCGGCCGGATGAATATACGCTTGCAAACCCAAAAAGAAACCAAAACTAAAATGGAGGACGGGGAAAAAGGAATTGTGGAAACCCTGGACATTATTATTTCCGATGAGATGGGCGAACGAGAGTATTCTTTATATTCAGGAGGGGAAGCGTTCAGGGTAAATTTTGCAATCCGAATTGCTCTGTCGAAACTTTTAACCAGAAGAGCCGGGGCAAAATTGCAATTTTTGGTAATTGATGAAGGGTTTGGAACACAAGATGCAGAGGGTCGGACCAGAATTGTAGAAGTGCTGGATACAATAAAAAATGACTTTGAAAAAATTCTTATCATCACCCATCTGGAAGAACTGAAAGAAGAATTCCCGGTCAGAATTGAAGTTTCCAAAAACTCAGGTGGCTCTACCTTTGAAGTGGTTGGCACCTGATCAAGAATAAATTATATAATTATCATAATAGTTATAATGAATATAATCCTGAAATTAATTCCAGCATTAATTTTTTGGGGGATTTTTGTTTTAGTTGTTTTTCAGATTCCTTATCCTGATAATTTAGCAGGGGCTTCCGGTTTTCAGCTAATTTCATTTTTTATTCCGCTTTTTTTGGCAATATCCTTTAGTTTAAATTTAATCTTTAAAAATATTTTCATATCTTCATCTCTATCTTTAGGGACACTCTTGCTGCTAATGCTAAAGGCTTTAAATTCGATAAATATTATAACGGTTATAATAATTATAACTGCTGTGGGGCTGCTGGTGAGTTATTTCAGAAGGAATAGACGGATTAGAAGGATTAGAGAGATTAGAGTATAATCCACACTATGAAAAAGTTCTATTTAACAACAGCTATACCATACGTAAATGGACTACCTCATATTGGCCATTCTCTGGAATATTTCCAGGCAGATACTATCAGAAAATATTACCAGTTGATCGGTTATGAAACCCTGCTTCTTTCAGGGGCAGATGAAAATGCTCTAAAAAATGTACAGGCTGCAGAAAAAGAAGGAATCCCAGTTCAGCAGTTCTTAGACCGTAATTCCAAAATCTGGCATGATACTTATGAATTTTTAGGAGTACATTTAGACTTTTTTCAAAGAGGTTCGGATAAGCATAAGCACTGGCCCGGCGTACAAAAACTCTGGAAACTGTGCGATACAGCCGGAGACATTTATAAAAAGGCATACGAGGGTTTGTATTGTGTTGGATGCGAAGCTTTTAAAACCAGAGGAGAATTAGTTGGTGGCTTGTGTCCCCAGCATCAGACAAAACCGCAGCAAGTTTCCGAAGAAAATTATTTTTTTAAACTTTCAAAATACCAAAAGCAGCTAATTAAATTAATAGAAGGCAATCAATTAAAAATAATTCCAGAAAATAAACGGGCTGAAGCTCTCTCGTTTATTAAATCCGGTCTTGAGGATTTCAGTATTTCCAGATCAAATGAGCGGGCAAGAGGAGTTGGAGTGCCTGTCCCGGGAGATACCAATCAGAAAATTTATGTTTGGTACGATGCTTTAAATATTTATATGACAGGAATCGGCTTTGGGTGGGACGGCGAAAAATGGAAAAAATGGTGGCCGGCAGATTTGCATATTATCGGGAAAGATATTAACAGGTTCCATACTGTATATTGGCCGGCCATGCTTTTATCCGCAAAACTACCCTTACCAAAACAAATTTTAATCCACGGATTTGTCAATCTTAAAGGCGCAAAAATTAGTAAGTCTTTGGGTAATGTTATTTCACCCCAGGATTTTGTCAAAGAATTTGGATTAGAACCACTGAGATATTATATGCTCTCACAAATACCGATTGATACTGATGGTGATTTTACAATTGAGCGATTTAAAGAAATTTATAATGCGGATTTGGCCAATGGTTTAGGTAATTTAGTGGCCCGAGTAGCCAGGCTTTGTGAGCAAAACAGTATTAGTGCCCCGGAACCACCAACGCAGTTTGATCCAGATATGGAGAAATCTTTATTGGAATTTAAGTTTAATGAGGCTTTAACTCATATTTGGGGAGAAATTACCGACGCAGATAAAAAAATTAATCAAGAAAAACCGTGGGAGTTAGAAGGAGAAGAGGTAAAAAAAATCCTTTTATATCTAGTGGGAAAAATAAGAATTATAGCTTTTAATCTACAGCCATTTTTACCTGAAACTGCAGAAAAAATCTTAAAACAATTTAGTGGCCAAATTAAATCAGCTCCGCCACTTTTTCCCCGTATATGAATCTAACTGATACACATGCACATTTATATTGGGAGGATTTTAAAGAGGATTTTGATGAAGTAATTAAGCGCGCTATTAATGCCGGAATTACTACTATTATTAATGTTGGAGTTGAGGTTGAAAAATCCAAAGAGGCCCTTCGACAAGTTCAGGGTAAACTTGCAAATATTCCCGGTCTTAAAGTTTACTCTACCATTGGCATCCATCCACACGAATCCTCTACATTTTCTTACGATCAAATAGAGCAACTTGAACAGATTTATCTAAGTGATCCCAAAACAGTAGTTGCTGTTGGTGAGTGCGGGCTGGATTATTATGAGAATAATAATTATAACGATTATAAAGGTCATAATGTTTATAACTTAAAAAACAAACAGAAAGCACTGTTTAAAGCTCAAATAAACTTAGCTAAAAAAATAAAGCTTCCGCTAATAGTACACTGTAGACAGGCTTGGGATGATACTATTGAAATGACCAAAGATCACTTTGGAATTTATCATTGTTATTCCGGCTTACCCCATACTACCAACTACATACTACAAACTACCAACTTTTTAGTTTCTTTTGCCGGTAATCTGACTTACCCAAAAAATGATTATTTACGGGAAGCTGCCAAATTACTGCCACTTGAGCGGATTGTCCTGGAAACTGATTGTCCATTTTTACCTCCTCAATCAAAACGGGGACAGCGAAACGAACCGGCCAATATGTTAGAGATTGCTCAGCTTGTTGCTGAGTTAAAAGGGGTATCTTTGGATGAGGTGGCCACTCAGACCACTGAAAATGTGGTCCGGTCATTTGCTTTATAGCTTTGAATTAATTAAACTTAAGGATAACTTATGCGTATTTTACTGACCTTTTTTATTGGCTTTTTGTCATTTTTTTATATATCGGAAGTAATCCAAAGACTGATTAAGGATATCAAATACAGCCTGATTGGATTTATATTTATAATCGCGGGGTTTTGTACAGGTTTTTTTGGCGCAGGATTGCTTGAGGGCGGAGTCAATGTTCTGGCTGCCTTTTTTTTAATTGGGGCAGGTTTGGGAATAACTTCTCATCACCTTCTTTCCAGAAAATTTATTCTTTTCCGAAATCTGGAAAGAGAGTTCGTTTTAAAACATGAAGACGGCTTTGAAAGATTTTTGGAGATTTTACCCGGAGCCTTGACCTGGCTGGCCTTAACTTCTCCTGTCTGGCTCTCGTTCACTCTTCCCTACGCGGTTGCCTATCTAATTTTGATTGCCGATGTTTATTGGTTTCTGACTGCTCTGCGAATCGGGGTTTTAATTATAGTCGGATATAAAAAAATGGAATCAGCTAAAGATAAGGATTGGTTACAACTTTTACAAAATGATTTTCCGGGTGTTTGGGGAAAATACTACCATTTAATATTAATCCCAACTTACAAAGAAGCATTATATATTCTTGGACCCACTTTTGAGGGCATTATAAATTCAAAGTATCCCGAAGATAAAATACTTTTGGCTGTAGGATTTGAAGAAAGGGATAATCCACAAAAAATTGCTGAGACAAAGCAGTATCTTAAAAAAATAGGGAGAAAAATTGCCGGGGTTTTTACCACCATTCATCCTTATAACTTACCTGGTGAAGTAGCAGGTCAGGGTTCAAATAAAAACTGGATGATAAATAAAATAGTTCCGCAGTTAAAAACAAAAGGGATCGAAATAGAAGATGTTTTTGTAACCACTCTCGATGCTGATTTTGTAATTCATCAACAGTTTCTGGCAGGAGCTTTACATAAATACTTATCCCTATCTCAGGGCGAAAGAGATAAACGCACCTTTACCGGAGTATTTTTATATCATAATAATTATTGGCAGACTCCTACCCCGATGAGACTGATGGCAGCCGGCACTTCATTCTGGCAATTGGCCGAAATGGTCGGTTCTGACAAATATATGAATTACTCTTCAATGTCTATTTCGCTAAAAGCGCTTTTGGATATTGGCGGCTGGATTCCTGATAAAGTTAATGATGATAACGGCTTTTACTGGAAAGCCTACTTTCATTTTAACGGAGATTATAAGGTTGTTCCGCATTTTCTGCCTATTTCTGCAGATGCTGTTCAAGATACAACCCTTTTAAAAACTTTCCAAAATCAGTATTTGCAAATTAAAAGATGGGCATATGGAGTTGAACATATACCTTACATTATCAAACAATACTTTACTAAAGAGATAGATTTCTGGAATAAAACCGATCGAGTACTCTTTAAAGTTTGGGGGGATTTGAAATGGGGGTTTTTGGCTATTTTTGTGACATTTGGCAGTTTGCTTATTCCCTTAGTTAATCCCAACTTTAAAGCTTCCGTCCTTTCGGTAAATTTGCCGATTGTTTCCTCCTGGATACTGACTGCTGCCTTTTTTGGACTTTTTGCCACCATTTATGTTCATGAAAAAACAGTTCCCAAAAGACCGAAAAATTGGTCCATTTTTAAAAAAATCTGGTCATATATGCAGTGGCTTTTGGTACCTATTATTCTTATTACTATTTCATCTCTTCCGGCAATTGACGCTCAAACCTCCTTAATGTTTGGCAGAAAACTTGAGTTTCGTGTAACCAATAAGGCCCGATTATTAGAAAAGGCATAAAGTTATGAGTAAATTTTTTACCTTACCTCTGCTACTTGCTTTAATTATTGCTCTTTTTATTGCGATCTTTGCCCGGATTTTACCACCAAGACTACCTCTTTTTTACTCTCTTCCATGGGGAGATAGTCAACTGGTAAATATTCAACAACTGCTAATACTGCCGGCAAGCATAGCCTTAATTTCGCTTTTTAATCTAATCATTTCCTGGCAGCTGCATACAACTCAAAACCTTTTTAAAAAGATTTTGCAATTTTGCTCTTTGCTTGTCAGCTTAATTTTAACTATTACATTTGTAAAAATAGTATTAATATTCTTATAAAATGGAATTTTTTTCTTATAAAATGGAATTTTTCTTACCTGCAATCATAGCTTTTTTGATCACAATTTTTGCAATTCATCCAACCATTAGTTTGGCTAAAAGATTTAATCTCTTGGACAATCCAAAGATTAGACCTCACCCCGCTCATACCCAGCAGAGAATTGTTCCAAGAGCAGGAGGTTTGCCGGTATTTATTGCACTTTTTGTTGCGATATTTGCTTTTATCCCTTTGCAAGCAACTACTTTGGGAATTTTAATTTCTTTATTTATTCTTCTTTTCATTGGACTTTTAGATGATAAATATCAAAATTTATCCCCTTACATTCGACTTGTTAGTCAATTTATAGCCGCAGCTGTGGTTGTTGTCAGTGGAATCGGAATTAATTTTGTGACCAATCCTCTGGGTGGAATTATTCATCTGGATATATTTCAATACTTACCCCAACTGTTGGCAATAATCTGGATTGTCTGGGTAATGAATATGATTAACTGGTCAAAGGGGGTTGACGGGCAAATGCCCGGAATAGTTAGCGTGGCAGCAGTTATCTTAGGTTTACTATCTTTAAAATTTACTTTTCTGCAAGACCCCTCCCAAGTAAATGTGGCCAAACTGGCCTTTATTACAGCTGGCTCCTCTTTGGGTCTTTTAGTTTTTAACTGGTACCCGGCCAAAATTTTTCCCGGTTTTTCCGGCTCAACTATCCTGGGATTTATGATTGCTGTTTTGGCTATTTTATCCGGTGCGAAAGTGGCAACAGCAGGACTGGTGCTTTTAATCCCAGCAGCCGATTTTACCTATACATTTTTGCGCCGAATCCTGCAGGGTAAATCTCCTGTCTGGGGAGATAGTGGACATTTGCACCATAAGCTTTTAGAGCAGGGTTTTAGTCACTCTCAAATCTCCTTGTTTTATATATTGGGAAGTGTTATTCTGGGTGCAGCAGCCCTGAGCTTATCCTCTCAAGGCAAATTGTTTGCAGCACTACTTGTTGGAGGTATCATCCTGGGAGGTATTTTATGGTTAAATTTTTTTGGGCAATTCTTAAAGCAGCGCGCCCCAGACAATGGATAAAAAACTTTGCGGTTTTTGCAGCCCTTATTTTTTCAGGAAATTTATTTGACCTAGGCAGCCAGATTAAAATCTTGCAGGCTTTCGGGCTTTTTTGTATTTTCTCATCCAGTACCTATTTATTAAATGATGTTTTTGACATTGAGAAAGATTTACTTCATCCCTTTAAGAAAAAACGGCCAATCGCATCGGGCATTGTTCCGGTAAGCCTGGCTGTAACTTTAGCCTTTGGTTCCATTGTAATCTTTCTTCCCCTATCTTATAAGCTTTCACCGGCTTTTTTCTTTGCCTGCCTTACATACCTTGTTTTGCAGCTTTTTTATTCCGCTTATCTTAAAAAAATAATTTTACTGGATGTTTTAGTTATTGCGGCCGGGTTTGTTTTGAGGGTATACGCCGGAGTATGGGTAATTGATGCTCATCTTAATGTCTGGTTTTTACTATCTATTACTTCATTTGCTCTCTTTTTAGCGATCGGAAAAAGAAGGTCAGAGAGGACTTTAATGGAAGCTGCAGCGCCTCAACATAGGGAAACCCTACTACATTACCCTGAAAATTTACTGGATATTTTAACAAGTATGTTTGCAACATCTGCCTGGTTAACATATGCTTTTTTTGCTTTTTTGCAACCACCTATCCAGACAAGATCATCTATTTCCACGCTTTTAGGAGGATTTGAGCTGCCTTTAACCGAAGCTAAATATTTAATGGCAACTGTACCTGTTGTGATTTATGCTGTAATGAGATACCTCTATATTATCTATGAGAAAAAAGAGGGGGAGAGCCCGGAGAGGGTTTTGCTTTCGGACAAACCTTTATTTACAGCTACAATCATCTGGATCATCCTGGTGGTGGGAATTATCTACTATTTAGGGGTATAAGAGTATAGAGTATTAAGTATATAGTATTAAGTATAAAACATGAGGCCAAAAATAAGCTCATTCACCGATCTGATAGCGTGGAAAGAGGCACATAATTTAGTACTGATGATTTATCGAATTACAGATAGATTCCCTAGACAGGAATTGTATTCGCTCATTGACCAGATGAGGAGATGCGCGGTTTCGATTAGTTCCAATATTGCTGAAGGCTTCTCAAGGCAAACTAAAAAGGAAAAATTGCAGTTTTATTATATGGCCAAAGGTTCATTAACCGAACTGCAAAATCAATTACTGGTAGCCAGAGACGTAGGTTATCTGCCAAAAGAAGATTTTAATAAAATAGCAGAACAATCAGTCCAAGTCAGTAAATTAATCAACGGCCTGATCAAATCCCTAAAGACTAATTAGTATTTAGTATATAGTATGGAGTATTAAGTATAAGACAATTTTCAGGCTATGGCATTAAATGGTCCAGGATTCACCGCCATTTCCTCGCTAACCCAGAGTCCTACAACTTTGGGGTCAACTTCTCGTCAGGCCAAACTTTGAAAAGCATCTCCAACAGTTTGAGCATGATGCTTGTCTCTAAGATAAGCATACATACCTGCGGCTCGATCTAGACTTTTTTTGTTTTCAGGAAAGGCTTGTACAGTACGTGGGGCATTAGCAATATCAGTGAGGGACGCGATATAACTATTTATATTCATATTTTCAAACTCCCCTTCTGGAATCCTACCACTTGCTCTCTGGGCAGCCTGGTTGCTCAATTCTATATCGCGGTCGTGGTCTTCCATAAATAAAATATAACATCAGGGAGTTTTCTTTTCAACATAAGCAGAGGAAACAAAGCCTTCTGATCCATCTGAAAGTCTGACCCGATCCCAGCCCTCAGTTTCCTCCAGCAAAACCAATTTTTCTCCGACATTAACCCTACCAATCTCTTTTCCCGAAAGAGAGGCCTTATCCCTCACCCGCAAAAATCCTGTTGGGGTTTGCTTTACTACAACCTCTGGAGTTTGACTAATTACCGGAGCGGAAATGCTTGTTAAATCCGCCTCGGATAAAGCAAGATCAACCGAAACAGTCAGATTAAAACCCTCATGCAGATTTGCTCTTATACTTCTATTTAAATAGTTTTTGTGAGTAATGGTGAGGGTGTGATCTCCTGCGGCTAAGTTTATACTAATGGGAGTTTTACCATAGGCTTTACCGTCAATTTCAACTTCCGAATCGGACGGATTTGAAACAACAGTTATTCCCCGGCCTTTTTCCAAACTCAATATTTCTCCTGCAGAGGAAGCCTCTTCCCTAGCCAAATCCCGGTTTATAATGGTAACTGTTCCGGACTCGAGCTTAACTCTTGCCTGCCAGGAAGCGCCTTCACTTTCCAGTTTAATCAAATATTCTTTTTTTCCCAGATCTTTATCTTCATACGGAGTTTTGCCGACAGCAACTTCATCCAGGTAAACTATCGCTTCGTTTGGGCTAGATTGAATCGAGATCCCGCTTTTTTGTTTGATGCCAAAGATCACTTCAGCAATGTTATTACTGTATCTTACAAAAATTGCCGCAATACTTATCAAAACCAAAATCCAAACTAGTATTTTTTTCATTCATCTATTATATTCTATTTTTGACTTTCAGAGCAAAATTTGCTATCCTTTGCGTCCCTCCGATGTATATCGGAGTTTGTTTTGAAAATTCAAATACATTATCCTCTGCCCAGGAAAGTAACACTTTCCTTTGTTGTTATCATTTTAATAAATTTCCTGGGTTACTACCCAACCCTTGAGTTTCCACCAATTAAGAAAGTGGGAGTCTTTGCTCAAGCTTTGGAAGAAAAGGGAGAGGTTATCTCCAACTCTTTTTCCAAACCATTAAGGTTACCTCATCCGGGTTACTTATCCACCAGATACTCAAACTATCATCCGGGCATAGATATTGCTGCCGGGCTGGGTCTGCCGCTTCATCCAATTCTAGATGGGGTAATTGAAGATGTAGGTCGGGATATCTTTGGTTTGGGAAATTATGTAGTTGTTGCTCATGAAAACGGCTTTAAATCAAAATATGCTCATCTGGGCAAAATTTATGTTAAAAAGGGAAATGCTATTTCATCCGAAAATACTCTTGGACAAGTTGGAGTGAGTGGAGCTACATCCGGACCCCATACACACCTGGAAATAACCAAAAACGGAAATTACCTTGATCCGCAAAAACTCCTTCCGGAAATCCCCGACATGCCAAAAGATAACCTGGCTAAGAAATGATTTCCCCTTCAACTTCAGTTAAAGTCACACCTGTAAGACCGAACTGCTCTCTTTCACGATTTATTAATCTTTCCAGCAAATTCTTTAACTCCAGCGGATAATCCACATATTTCAAAATTATCTCTCCTTTATTTAATCCGGCAGTATTAACAATAATTGTTCCATGATGCAAAAGCATTCTGTCAATTATTGACTGATCAACTTCCAGATGGGTGATTTTGTCAAAAAGTGCTACATTTAATTTAACAGAAAATAAACCCTTTTTAATAATTACTCTCCTTGTTGTTAGAAGATAGCGGTTTGAATGATATACGTGCATTGTTTTAAGCAGTGCTGATAAAAATATTAAAATAAAACCTAAAGTCAGTGCCCACACTTTACTCAAACCCAAAAGCCAAGCCAATCCCAAACCCGCTCCAAAAAAAATAATTCCCGGGAATAAAAGATAAATAACAAATTTGGAGCGGATGTAAGCTTTGCTAAAACTGGTAACCAAAATCAGCTCCTCATCTTCTGATAAATACTTTTTAAAAGCATCCTTTTGCTTTTGAGTAGGAGATTCCTTGTAATGTAACTTGGCCATTAAAAGTATTGTATCATGAAGATATGAGCGAACAAGGGGCAGGAGGGATAGAATTTAAGGAAAGTGCTGGCCGTCAAACCGGAATCGGCGAGACTTTCGTTGCTAAACTAAAACAAAGCGGTGCAATGATTGAAACTCCTGACTTTGAGAAAGTCGGAGTTGAAGCAATTGGTGGAACAAACGAAACCGGCGATCCTAATCTTTTTGAAAAAGTTAGAAATCAACCACAAGCCCCGAATGGATATTTGATTGGTGTTGGCGCTGCTAATGTGTTCTCTATGCTAGAAGCTTTCCCAGAAGGGGTAGAGCCCAGGGCAATCATTTTATTTGATATTGACCCAGAAGTTGTTGCGGCCGGAGAAAGAATGATTCAGGCATTTAGAACTACCCTTGCAGATCCTTCAATCAAATTAGATTATGGAGAAAGAATATTTGATCCTTCTTATCCGGCGTATTATCAAAATGCACTAAAAAAATATGCTTCTTTACTACATAAATTGGCTGCTGAAGGAAACTTAGTTATCGCCAGAGCGGAATTCAATAACCCGGATTTTATACATCATATAGCACAGCTTCCTGATTTCCAAAACTTAAATAATGTAATTTATCTTTCAAATATTGCTGACCATAGCTTGAGACGTGAAGAGGACAAAAATCCATTATTTATCCCTAATTTGGATATTTTAAATATCCTGCAACTGGATACCCCTCATCGCAATTACTATATTGATACCCTACAGCATGGTCTTGCTTACAGATTGCGTATTTCTACTTATCCGCCAAGATTTTCAGCCAGAGATTTTAATCCCCTTGCAAACATGACGCAATTCCAAACAGAACTGACCGATCAAATAGATGGACCAAACGAAAATATTATTTGGGAAGATTTAAGTACTTGGCCTTTGGATCGATTAATCCATTTTTACAACCAAATTACGAATACACCAACTGCTCAAGAAAGAAAGGAGTATATCGAAAGCGCAATTAGAAAGGAACGTTCCGGCACTATAGAACACTACGACGAATTTAAGGAAAAATCTACCCAGCCTCCAGAAGAAATATATCCTGGTGCAGGAAGATTTAAAACATACGTAGTGCCGGATAATCCAGAAGAAGAAACAAGATTGCTTCAAGAGCTTGCTAAAGCTTACGATTACGAAAGAGATTTTCTCCCTTTTGTACCAGAGGGTTACTGGCAGGATGCTGTAACGCCTCAGAGAGTTAATCCGTATCAAATTCCAAAAACACCTCGCCCTGTATTTGCTACATGGGAAGAATATGATGAATATCGTAAATATGGACTTTACCGCTTTAATCCTAGAAATAATAAGAAAGGGGAAATTGAGAAAAAATATATGGATAGCAAGATTACATATGAAGATTTAGCATTAGCTAAGCTTTATAGAGAAATGAAAAGACGAGTACTCAAGAGAAGAGCAGCTGCCCGAACTCAAAGTAAAAACTTTCATGAATTATCGAAAGAAGCAATTGCACCCTATTAATTAAAATAATATCAAATTCAAAATTATTTGTCTTTCCCTTGGCCCGTCAAATCCTATATTGCTATTCCCTCTTTAGAATAAATCACCATAAATGGTTTTTTCTTTTTTCTTAATTTATTTATTACTGCAACTGCACCATCTAAATATGGGGTAATTTCTTCCGGTGTCATATTGGGAAAATCAAAAATCATCACCCTTACATTTTGACTATCTTGTTCTGATTTCAAAAAATCCTTATCAAAGGTAACGACAATTCTGCTTTCTTTTAATGCTTTTTCCGAAACGCTTAAATCTACAATTCCTTTTGCTGATCTTTGGATTCTTTTTATATCATGCCTTTTCTTTTGCAAATAGGAAATTAAAGTAGGAGGAAAATTTTCATCAGCGAGTAATTTCATGGAGAGCTATTTGTACAGTAGCATCTGGCCGGTATTTAACTTGCGACTTGTTAACCAGTTTTTTAGCATAATCAATTGCCGACAAAACCTCAACTTTTCTAAGCTCTATATACTCTTTTATGATATCATCAACACTCATTCCTGCTGCCAAAAAGTTCATAATAAGCTCCACAGAAATTCTGGTTCCTGCAATTACTGGCTTACCTCCTAAAATTTTGGGGTTGGAAATAATCTTTGTCATACCAGTTATTATAACATAGTTAAAACTACTTGTCTTTCGCGGGGGCCATCCAGTTCTATTAAAACTAACCTTTGCCAAGTGCCTAAAACCAACTTTCCATTTTCAACAGGTAGTGTCAGGGATGTACCAATTAAGGAGGATAAAATATGGTCAGGAGTATGAGATGGATCATGAGGATGTTGATAATTTAATTTAGGGATTAAATCCTCAAATGCATCCAGATAATCCTGATCAGTTCCGGGATCCAAATCTGCTGTAGTTAAAGCCGCTGTTGTATGAGTTAAAAATAAATGACAAACCCCATTTTTAAAATTTTGCTTTTCCAGCTCTTGGTTAATTAGATCAGTGATATCAATTACTTCCTTTTTCTTAGAAGTTTTAATGGAAAGTTTTGCCATTAAGAATATTTTACCAAAAGTTTTTAATATTCACCCATTCCACCTGGAGGCATTGGAGGAGTTGGAGCCGGAGGTTCCGGTTTGTCACTAATAAGAACTTCTGTTGACATGATCATTACTGCAACAGATGCGCCGTTTTGCAAAGCAGAGCGGGTTACTTTAACAGGATCAATAATACCTGACTTGACCAAATCTTTCACAACTCCATCCAATACATCAATGCCCATTGATCCGCTACCATCCCTTACTTTGGCCAGTGCTACCCCGTCATCCATTCCCGCATTTTTAATAAGCTGCCTGAAGGGCTGCTCCAGGGCTCTTTTTACAATCTCAACTCCTACTTTTTCTTCACCCTCAGCAACTATTAGCTCTAAAACTTTTGCCACCCGCAGAAATGTGACTTCTCCTCCTGCCACAATTCCTTCCTCAATTGCAGCTTTTGTTGCAGCAACAGCATCAATCACCCTTTCCTTTTTCTCTTTTAGCTCAACCTCTGTTGCAGCTCCAACATTAACAACAGCCACTCCTCCGGTTAACTTGGCCAATCTTTCCTGCAGTTTTTCCTTGTCAAATTCGGAATCGCTTCCTGCCAGCTCTCTTCTTATTTGAGCAATTCTTCCCTCAATTTTGGCCTTTGAACCTTTACCGTCTACTATGAGAGTGTGATCTTTATCCGATGTAACCCTTGCAGCCTGACCCAAATCCGTCACTTCAACCGATTCAAATTTTTTACCCGTATCCTCGCTTAGGACAGTCCCACCAGTAAGAATAGCTATATCCTCCAAGCTTTCTTTTCTTCTATCACCAAATCCGGGGGCTTTAACTGCCAAAACATTAAAAGTTCCGCGCAGTTTGTTTACAACCAAAAGGGCCAGCGCCTCGCCTTCAACTTCATCTGCAATAATGACCAAGTTTTTGGAAACAGCCACAAATTTTTCTAAAAACGGCACTAAATCCGAAGCGCTGGATATTTTTTTATCTGTAATTAAAATATAAACATCTTCAATCGAAGCCTCCATCTTATCAGTATCAGTCACAAAATAAGGCGATACAAAACCTTTATCAAACTCCATTCCTTCTTTATAATCAACGGCCATTTCCATGGTTTTGCCTTCTTCAACTGTCACTACCCCGTCTTTACCCACTCTTTGCAAGGCTTCCGCAATCAGTCTTCCAATCTCCGGGTCTGAAGCGGCAATTGTAGCAACTTGGGCTATCTCTTCCTGGGTGGTAATCTTTTTGCTCATCTTACGCAGTTCATCTACAAGCGCGGAAACTGCCTTTTCCATGCCCTTTTTCAAAATCATGGGATTGCTGCCAGCCTGAATGTTTTTTAAACCTTCGGAAACCATAGCCTGAGCCAAAATGGTGGCAGTGGTGGTACCGTCTCCGGCCACATCCGAGGTTTTAGAAGCTGCTTCTTTAATAAGCTGGGCCCCCATGTTTTCAAATGGATCTTCCAGTTCTATTTCCTTGGCAACTGTTACTCCGTCATGGACCACATTAGGAGCGCCCCATTTTTTATCAATAGCCACATTTCTGCCCTTTGGCCCCAGCGTTGTCGCCACAGCCTCAGTTAGGATATTTACACCCTTTAATAACTTTTCTCTAGCCTCACTATCAAATCTTAATATCTTAGCCATATTTTTACTCCAAGATTGCCATTAAGTCGTCGAATTTGACGAGCTTTAGCTCCTTTCCTTCCATTTTTATTTCATCTCCACCCCATTTTTTATAAACTACTTTGTCTCCCACTTTAACCGGGCATTTTACCACTTTTCCATTTTCCATGACCATGTCATCCCCACAAGCTAAAACTCTTCCCTGAGCCGGTTTTTCTTGAGCACTTTCCGGAAGAATTATACCTGAGGCAGTTTTTGTATCTGCCTCAGACGGCTCAACTAATATATAACCCATTAAAGGCTTGATAGAAACTTTAGAACCGGTATTTTTATTTGTTTTCGACATATAAAATATTAGGAGGCAGGCAAACTGGATATGATTTATACCAGATATTAGCACTACTTGTCAAGCCCTGCTAATTTTTGAACTTTTTCCCTGTAAATTTTAAGGATTTCCAAACGGCAATCATTAGGATGAAAATACAGCGCACCGTCCTCAATACGTTCCATACCCCGGGGTTTTCCCATAATTTTCAGCTGTAACCATTTAGCTAGAATTTCTAAATAGTCAGGGAGATTAGGGGAATTAGAGGGATCAGGGGAATTAGGAGGAATAGGAGGAATAGGAGGAATAGACAGGATCCCTACCCAATTTGGCAAAAATTTAAAGGCCCAATCATTATCTGACAGATACCTGGAGTAAATCCCATCCCGCTGCCACAAAACCTTCATCTGCAGCACTTCATGTGCAAGATAGATATCCTTGCTGTGTTGATCCAATTTATCTTCTTCGAGTAAGATATTTAGACATAGCTTTCCGGCAATTTTTCTCCCCGTTTCCCCGGCTTTTCTTCTTTGTCCGGTTAAAGCAAGTAATCCCAATGCCAAAATTCGGCTGACCCATAACCTATTTTTAGAAGTAACTAAAATTAAATCTATATCGTCTTTCTTATCAGCATTGTCCATTGCCAACCCTCCTGATATACCAACCAGCTTTATCCATGGAATTACTTTTAAAATCTGCACTAGCAGCTTGGCTTTTCTTAAATAGGCAGTTGATTGCTTCTCTCTTCTTTTCCTTTTATTTACCAAATTTTCTCTTTTTGATAAGCAGTAGTAACCCTTAATACTTAATACATAATACTTAATACATAATTTATTGAGCGCTTTCTCCACCTCTCTTAAAGTGGCTTTCTTACCTATCAACCATTTATGTATTTCAAAGATAGTTAAGGGATAATCAAAAATATCAGCATATATTAGGGTCTTGAGAATTGCTTTATCCATGAAGAAAACATACCATAAAAATTATAATTGTCATAATTGTTATAACAGTTATAATGATAAAGCTAATGCTTAAATTTGAACAAAATTTCCCTTTGAGTCAAATAACCACCTTGCAAATTGGCGGGCCAGCCAGACAATTTGTCACTGTTTATTCCCAGGAGGAATTAATCGAGGCTATAACTTATGCCAGAAAAAATAGCTTGCCTTATCTGGTTATAGGCGGAGGGTCGAATTTATTAGTGGCTGATGCGGGAGTTAACAAGCTGGTTATCAAAAATGAGATAGAAGGAATTACTAAACTGGTCAGGTTCTTGAAAGTTAAAAGCGGTACTCCCTTGCAACATTTGGTAGATTATTCAATTGCCCAAAATCTCTCCGGTTTACAGAAATTGACTGACATTCCCGGCAGCCTGGGAGGAGCAGTATATGGGGCTGCCGGAGCATACGGACAAACTATTTCTGACTACATCCGGGAAGTAATATGTTTTGATGGCGAGAAAATTATCAGCCTACAAAATGATGAATGTGAGTTTGAATATCGGGACAGTATATTTAAAAGAAACGAGTTTATCATTCTGGAAGTTATTTTTAAGCTGGAAGTGGGAGAGGTAAAAAAACTAAGGAAAGAAGCCGATGAAATCCTGGAAAAAAGACTGGTTAAATATCCTAAAGGAATCAAATGCCCCGGTTCTTTTTTCAAAAATCTGGTGGCAGAAAAGCTCCCAAAAGAAATTCTTTCAAGAATTCCCAAAGAAATGATTGTTTATGGGAAACTACCTGCAGGAAGTTTACTTGAGGAAGTTGGGGCAAAAGGGGAAAAGTTAGGACAGATTGAAATAGCAGATTACCATGCCAATTTGTTTATAAATAAAGGAGACGGAAAGGCATCAGATTTTTATACTCTAGCCAAAAAATATGCTGTAAAAGTAAAAGAAAAATTTGGAATCACTCTTGAACCCGAAGTACAATTGATAAATCTACCACCTATTTTCTAATTTATATACCTCTATTGGGATTTCTTCATAGGGATGAATTCTTTTTATAGCTTCAACCACTTTCTTAACTTTTTCCTCTTTGCAAATAACTTCTATTCTCTCCTCTTCTACTCCCGACATTTCCCCAACCCTCCCAATTGCAGGATGCGCTCCTTTTACCGGGATAAACCTACCTATACCTCTTGTTGAAAAGCTGGCATGATGATATTTTCCCCAAACTCCGGCCCCGGCATCTCCCATGGCCTGTCTTACCTTCTGTGCATCCTTAATTGGTGCAAAAGTAACTATTTTAAACATAGTTATTTCAATTCCTTTAATTGTCCATCTGTAACTTCTGTTTGTCTGATAATTTTTCGTAAAGTCCCTTCTGGTATGGGTCTTGGGTGCACTGCCACTTGAGTCCATCTACCATCAGGGTGGGTTAATCTAACATGACTACCCCTACCCTTACCTTTTAAAAATCCGAATTTTTCTAAAAATTTAATTGCTTGTTGCGGCTTAACATTACGTGGAACTCTAGTCATGAAATTGCTAATTGAATATTTGCCGGGGCTTCAACTTGAGTAGCAATTACAACCCCTTTTTCTGTATCATCCACCGGAATTTCCTGGCCCTCATCCCTTAAACATTCTATGGCCAGTTCAATCCCATCTTTAATACTTTTTAAGACCTCATCTATCGAATCCCCGTAGTCATATACACCCAATGTAGGACAGGCAGCATTATAGACAATTTTCCTGCCCATTTTTTCCGGTTCTATAATAATGCGGTAATTTAAAACCTGTTTTTCCATAATGTCAGTATTTTAACACAAAAATCATTGACTTTTTAAAGTAACAAAATATAATGCTTATAATGGTTGAGCATAAATTAAGGCCAGTTTCATTTACTGAAATGGGGGAAGTACTTCTGCTGGGGCCTATACCTTTTATCCGAGAACTAAGAGAAAGACAAATAACACGTGCTGAGAAAATCATACTGGGGGGTATAGTAGTAACAGAAGCCTTAATATTACTTGGAGGCTATCAACACGGAGGATTTCATCCTGTTGAATTTATTGGCATACATGCGTGCATATGGAGTATGTTGGGACTATTCGCGCAGGTGGAGTTTGATTATAGACGCTATCAATCTCAAGTCGAAAGTATAGATATACTAAATGCCGAGGATATTGAAAGGAATTCAATACATCCAGGCTTTAACCAAAATTAGTTAGCTAGCATTTTTGCGTATTTATTTAGAGTTTTTTCAGTTGGCCCAACAAAAAATCTGTTAAGCGCAAATCTGGTTGGCCGTCTTAAATGCAAAACCTTCAATCTTTCTTTCGCCTCTTGCAGGAAAGTTATACCGGTAACTGTTTGATCTCTATACCATCTTCTCATTGGCGCATAACCCATTACCTGCTCAACAGTTTTTCTTCCTTCCAACCGG
Source organism: Microgenomates group bacterium Gr01-1014_7 (assembly GCA_007376405.1). Lineage (GTDB taxonomy): Bacteria > Patescibacteriota > Microgenomatia > Daviesbacterales > UBA10151 > VMGD01. Next base: position 15,689 of record VMGD01000006.1, on the reverse strand, counting down.
GAAAGATCAATGCCATATACAACTAAATCTTCTTGAGAAACATTAATTATTCCCTGGGCAAAATCTCTGGGAAAATCTCTTAAATTAAACATTGTTCTAACAGGCCAACTCAAGGATAGTGAATCATGACTGTCGCACGTTTCGCCTGCCACTTTCAACGCTCCTTCACCACAAGCTAAATCCAACTTTTCAAAATACCCATCAAGTTCTTCTTGAGTCAAAACTCTTCTGTTCCTTGCTCTTTCTTCATCTAATTCTATCGTATCCCAAACAGCCAAAGATTCTTCTGTTAAATCAATTTTTAGCCTTCTTGCTAAAACAAAATAATCTATTAAAAGAATGTCTGTCCTTTCTCCAAAAACAGGCTGCCCGTCCGGTTTAGAAGCCTTGTGGATTAATTCCCTCTTTATTTGCAGAAATTCACCTTTGTCTTTATATCCTGGAGGCAGCAGTTTATCACCATCAACTTTATCATCCCCATCTCTAAACCAAGCATAAGCCGACCTGATAAGCGCTGCTCGTGCAGGTTCTCTTATTCCATATGCCAGCATCCCGCCAAAATATAATCCATACTGCTTTAGGCCTCTCATGCCTCTATTTTTAATTGTTTCGTATGCCACAACTCCTTGAAGCCTGGTGGCTTCCATATGGCAAATTACCGGATGGGCAGCAAAATAGGATAACTCTACTTGCTCTGTCATGGATTAAATTAACTCTTCTTCAGTTACTAATTCATAAATCTCAATGGGGATTTCTTCATAGGGATGATTTTGTTTAATTGCAGAAACTACTGCCTTTACTTTTTCTTTTTGACAGATTACCTCTATTCTTTCTTCTTCCACTTCCGTTATTTCCCCCACCTTTCCAATAGCAGGGTGTGCTCCTTTTGCCGGGATAAACCTACCTATGCCTCTTGTTGAAAAGCTGGCATGGTGATATTTTCCCCAAACTCCGGCCCCGGCATCACCCATAGCTTTTCTTACTTTTTGGGCATCTTTTACCGGTACAAAAGTAACAATCTTAAACATTATCAGAGGGATTTTATTTTCTTACCGGCCTGGAGCGTCTGGCTCCGGCATGAACCGCAATAGCAATGGCCAGGGCAAAAATAGCAACAGTGAGTCCAGCAAGGGTATATGTGACCTCATAACCAATCATAGTTTGATTACCTCCTTAGTTAACCACCAGCTAAAATACCAGCAGCCTAAAGTAAGCAACATACCAAATGGTACTATAAATAATCCTAGAATGTCAATTTGAGAAAAGAACGGAGCAATCCACCAATCCCGCTAAAAATACCTGGCCGGCATTATCAAATATATTGGCAAACCGCAGCAGCTCATCTTTAGTAAATCTATATTCTACTTTCATCTTGATGCTGGGGCAGGGGCTGGTTTGGTGTATTTATCCAAAACCTGTTTTACACCGCTGTCTACTGTTTGTAGCGCAGTTACCGGATCGCTGCCTGCCAATGTGGCATTTATTCCATCCTCCCAGTATTTAATCATCTCATCATTTATGCCTGCGTCAAAAGTATTGGAAGATAAATACCATGATTTATAAATCGGGCCCTGAGTAACAAAAGCTCCAACTATTGGATCTCCCGCAAGCTCCGGAGTTAAGCTAATTAATGAATAAGGCTCTCCAAAAAGCCTGACTTGGGAGGTTTGCTGGTAAAACAATTTCTGAGCCTCAGCTGAGGTTAAAAACTTTACAAACTTCCAGGCTTCTTTTTGATTCTTAGAAGTCTTCGCCACCCCTTCTGCCCAAAATGAGGCATAAGCTGCCTGTTTATTGGAGAGTTGCGGCACCGGCACTACTTTAAACTTTAAATTAGGGTTAGCCACTCTTAGTTCATGGGCCCTCCAGGAAGGAGCAAAGTAAAAACCCAACCTGCCGGCAGCAAACATATCTGTGGAACGAGGTAAATTTACATCCCAGGTTTTTCTTCTTGGATCTATCACAAAACCGGTATAAAACCGTAGCACCTCTGCCGCTTGCTGGTTGGCTACATTGCCTAAATCCACTCCCGGCTGTTGAAAAAGTAGCATGGCTATAATATCCGGCCAGTGATCAACATTACCGGTTGTACCAATTGCTGCCCCAGCTGTTTTAATGCCGGTTTGATCACGCACAGTCATTTTGGTGGCCGTATCTATAAACTCCTGCCAGTTTTTTGGCGCTTTCCCTCCTACCCCATTTAATATATCTTCATTTATATATAAGGCCAGTCCGTCAATCTCAATCGGCACAGCTAAAATCTGGTTATCCTTTACCAGAGAGCTTTCAGCCACCGGATAAAAAAGAGTTCTATAATCGGATAAGCTAAATATATCCGCGGGTGCAGGTTGCAAATCCGGGGCAAACATTAACAACCAGGAATTATGAATTCGGAAAACATCAGGTCCAACTCCCTGTCTTATCTGAGTTTGAACCCGGGTCCGGTAATTGGTAGAGGACTGCCGGACATAATTTACAGTTACTTTGGGATTTTGTTTTTGATACTCTGAAATTACCGGTCTTATTAAATTGTCATCTTCCCATAAACCCCAGTAAGTTAAAGTAATTGGTCCTTGCTCCTTGGCTTTATTAAAAAAAGGTAAACTGGGCCCAAATTTCCAGAATAAAAAGCCCAGAATAATACTGATACTTAAAACAATAATTATTATCTTTTTCACTTTTTACATTATCTCATATATAAGTTAATATGTGCCCATGGCAAAAAGTAAAAGTAAGAAAATATGGCCCTATCTTCTTTTCTCCCCTTTTTTACCTGCTGCGCTTTCTGTTATCCTAGTAATCTTAACTCTTGCTGCTTATCAGATAATTTTAGCTGATAAATACTATCCATTTACTTTTGTAGGAGATACCAATATTTCTTTTTTAACCGAAGGACAAGCTATCAGGAAAGTGCAGGCCAAATTTGATCAAAGATCATCTCAAAAATTGCAATTTGGCTTTGCTCAGGGAATTTTTACGATTGATATTGCTACCGCTTCTGCCAAACTGGACTATTCTGCTTTTGATACTGCTTTCCAAAGCGGCCGCTCAGGCAGCACCCGGGACCGGGCACTGCAACAGCTACAAACTCTTCTATTTATTAGTAAATATTCTCCTAAAGTTACTCTTTCTTTGGGTAAACAACTGGACAGTATTTCCTCTGTCATAGATAAACAGCCGCAAAATGCCGAGCTTGCCTTTAATGAAACAACCACCCCCGAAGGCAGCCCTTCTGCCAGTATTCAAATCAAAGAAGGGTTAGAGGGATTAGAATTAGACAGAGAAGGATTAGAAAAAAATATTTCCGATTATATTTTAACAGGAAGTTATTTTGTGCAGCTTCCTGTTAAATCTGTACCTCCAAAAATCACCTCGGAGCGGGTACAAAAAGCAAAAAAAGTACTGGAGCAATCAATAAATGCACCTGTCAAATTAACTTTTGGGGATGAAGTTTGGATAATTGATACCAAACAGCTTCTAACTCTTTTGGGGTTGGAATCGCAAGATCAAATTTTAAATAAAGAAAAAACCATCAGCTTTCTTAAAAAAATAGCTTCAGAAATAGACAGGGATGTTCAGGAAGGTTTATTTGAATTTAATCCCGTGACCCGGCGGGTCAGCGCTTTTAAAGCTTCGCAGGAAGGCCGCAAATTAGATATAGATAATACATATCGGCATTTATCGGATGCATTATCCGGCCAGGGGCAGAAAACTATTGACTTGCCTGTGGCAGTGGTTAAGCCAAAAATACAAACTTCAGCTGTTAATTCCTTAGGAATAAAAGAATTGATTGGCCGGGGGATATCTAATTTTGCCGGTTCAATCCCCAATAGAATTTATAATGTCAATTTAACTGCTTCTAAAATAAACGGGGTTCTAATTCCCCCAGGAGCAACATTTTCTTTTAACTCAACTGTCGGGGATATTACAGCAGCCACTGGTTTTAAACAGGCTTATGTGATTAAGGAGGGAAGAACTGTTCTGGATGACGGAGGAGGAGTTTGTCAAGACTCAACCACGCTTTTCCGGGCAGTTTTAAATGCCGGGCTGCCGGTTATAAAAAGAACAGCTCATGCTTATAGAGTTGGTTATTATGAACAGGGTTTTCCTCCGGGTCTGGATGCCACTGTTTTTTACCCCTCTGTTGATTTTCAGTTTAAAAATGATACTACCTCCCATATTTTAATCCAGGCTTATGTGAGCGGTTTAACTTTATATGTTGATTTATACGGCACATCTGACGGGAGAGCAGTTAACTTAACCAAATCTGTTATCACAAACCAAACTCCCCCGCCGCCGGAACTGCGCCAGGATGACCCCAGCTTACCTAAAGGCACTGTTAAGCAGGTAGATTTCCCTGCCTGGGGAGCTCAAGTTTCATTTTCCAGAACTGTCAAAAGAGGGTCCGAAACCCTAATTAAAGAAACATTTAAATCTTCCTATAAAGCCTGGCAGGCAGTATACTTAGTAGGGACAAAAGAATAACTTTTGTTAATCGTTTATCGTAACGTCCGCCGGATGGCGGACTTTTCGTATATCGTAATATCGTATAATTTAAAGTATGTTTAGCTATGAATCTCTGGAAATATGGCAGTTAGCAATTAATTACGCTAAAACAATTTATAAAATAACTAACAAATTTCCTAGATCAGAGCAATATGGATTATCCAGCCAATTACAACGAGCTGCTGTATCAATTTCAGCGAATATTGCTGAGGGTTCGGGAGCCAGTAGTATTAATGATAAAATTCATTACCTAGATATTGCAGTTAAATCGGCCCTTGAAACCACTTCAGAAATACAGATAGCATTTGAGTTAAGTTATTTGAATGAAGTCACTCGAAATCAGTTCTATGAAGAAGCCGAAAAGATAATCCGTAAAATACGTTCATATAAAAAGTTCTTGAAAACCGATAAAAGATAAGTAAAGTTTTTGCTCTTTACGATATACGATAAACCATATACGATATACCAATCATATGATTACTGTTACTGGCTCTTTGGCTTTTGATCATATTATGGATTTTCCCGGGAGTTTCGGGGATCACATTATGCCGGATAAAATCCATCAGATAAATTTATCTTTCCTGGTCAATACTTTAAGCAAGCAACGGGGTGGAACAGCCGGAAATATTGCCTATAATTTAGCTCTTTTAGGCTCCCCTGTTTCAATTGTGGGGGCTGCAGGTTCAGATTTCTCAGGATATGGACAGTTTTTAAAAGATTCAGGGGTTGATATCTCAAAAATTAAAATATCACAAGATAATTTAACTTCTTCTGCTTTTATTATGACAGATAAAAATGATAATCAGATTACAGCCTTTTATCCAGGAGCAATGTCTGAAAACTCATCTTTATCCATAGAACCAGTTGATTTAGTAGTCATCTCCCCAAATGACCCAAAAGCAATGATAAATTTTACAAAGCAGTGTAAATCATCCAATACTCCTTATATGCTTGACCCGGGCATGCAGCTGCCGGCACTGAACCCTGAGGACCTTAAGATAATGGTTTCCGGTGCAACTATTTTAATTGGCAATGATTATGAAATAGAATTGTTAAGGGTAAAGGGGCAAGGGGAAAGGGTAAAGTTATTAGAAAGAGTAAAAATTCTGATTACCACCTTAGGCCCCAAAGGATCATTGATACAGACCAGAGAAAAAAGCATACAGGTTGAGGCCGGTAAACCAAATGGTGTAGTTGATCCGACAGGAGCAGGAGATGCTTACAGGGCCGGCTTTTTAGCAGGATATAGCCGAGGTTTGGATTTAAAAGTGTGCGGCCAGATGGGTTCTGTTGCTTCTTGCTACGCAATTGAAAAATATGGTACAACTAACCATAAATTCTCTATCCAGGAGTTTTGTGAAAGATATAAGGAAAACTTTGGGGAAGAACTGAAACTTTAATTATCATCTTGGAGTAGCAAAACTACGAAGTATCTCTCTTCGCAATTTATACGCGCGGGCATGCTTTAAATAACCCAGATAAGATTGTATAGTCTGGTTAAAATTTTTAGAATTTCTTTTTTCCTCCAATTTTTTAAACATTCTTCTTTTGGTTTTTGTCCTGGGTAAAATGTAATGGGGCAAAACAATATAACCTAAAAAATCTATTCCCCAATCTAAGCGTCGGAAAATGATTTTACTAGGATGAAGCTCAAGTTTAAGCGACTTTAATAAAAACTCTTTTAGCGGAATAATATATTTCTTGAGCTCAACTACACTATCGGAAAGAAAGATAAAATCGTCAGCATAGCGAATATAATATTTAACTCTTAGTTGATGCTTTATGAATTGATCTAACTCATTCATGTATATATTAGCAAATATCTGTGAGGTCAAATTACCAAGCGGGATTCCTTTCCCCTCTCTTAATTCTGAATTAAAACTATCTATGACATTTTTAAGTAACCATAAAATGTTTGGATCTTTAATTTTTCTTTTGAGTAAATCCAAGAGGATTTGATGATCTACATTAGCAAAGAATTTTTTAATATCCAGTTTCAGTACCCAGCAGAGCCCGATATAATTCCTGGAAACTTTTCTGGCAAATCTTTCCATTCTTTTTACTGCTTTATGAGTTCCTTTTTCTAATCTGCAGGAGTAAGAATCATAAATAAAATTTTTGTCATAAATTTCATATAAATACTTGTAGAGCAAATGATGAACTATCCTATCTCTAACAGAAGCCTTATGGATATGTCTCCTTTTAGGATCATGGACATAAAAAGCATGATAATCTCCATGCTGATAGGTTTCATTTTTTAGAGTAAAGTAAAGAGCAAACAAATTATCTTCCAGGTTTCTCTCAAAAATCTGGACGTCTTTGCGCTTTTTCTTGCCCTTTCTAAATTCACTCCAGGCTTGAAATATATTCTCTATTGATGTAAGCTCTTCAAAATTATGAATCATTTAAACAACTCCACACACACACACACACACACACACCTATAACCGGATTAGATATTCCCATATTTACCAAACTATATGAGTTTTATAAAAATCTTTACCCCATCCTCAAATTTTTCCCTAAAGAAGATCACCTTTTGAGACAGAAAATAAACCAAACTAGCTTGGACATTTTCGAGATACTTTTTAGGGTTAATCTTCTCGAAAAAGGGCAGAAACTGGAAACTTTACAAACAATAAGCAGTAAACTTGATCTTTTAAAAATTCTTCTAAGATTAGGGCGGGAAGAAAAAACTCTGACTGATAAATCATACCTAACCCTCCAATCAAACTTACAGGAAATAGGTAGGATGATTGGAGGGTGGATTAGGTATTTTAAAAACTTCTGAGAACTATCGCAAACCAGAGCCCGGAACTTCGGATTGGCATTGTCATCAGAATTGGCATTGAAGTTCGGCTTAGCATTCCAGTTAACATAGGGCACGCTGCCAGGCTCAAGTTTAGTGTATTTTCCTCCGCTAGGCAGATCACTGTGATTTGATTACTCTTACCACTGTATTTTATTCGGTCCGATAATTCATCGGACACAAAGAGAAAAATACGGAGTGTCTCAAAAATTTATCTTTGAGAAGATTTCAGTGATTTAAAACCAAAATTCTAAATCCAAAAACTTACTTTCCTTTGAATTTTAAAAATTTGCAGTCCAAATTTCAAGGGGTCAAAAGTTATAAAAATTCAAAACTCAAGCTACAATATATTCACTCCCGCAAACCAGAGCCCGGAACTCCGGAAGGGCACTGCCATCAGAATGGGCATCGAAGCGCGGCCCAGCACGCCAGCGAACATAGGGCACGCCGCCAGGCTCAAGCTCGCTTAATTTAAGATGCCCGCCTATTACATCCCAGGGCATAGCTTTTATTTTATCCGGACGGAGCAGAGTTTCAGACATGCCTTTCCAATGATCTGCCCCGCGTTCTACTCTTTCTAAACTACTTCTAACATCTCTGGGTTCCATACCTTTATATCTTGAGCCGTCCTGCATCCAGACAGAATGAGGAACCTGTGGAAAAGGCCGAACTCCGCGCCTTGGATCTTTCCAAGTCTCTACATTTCGCAGGCCTTCATAGATGTATGGTTTGAGAGTCACTTCCGGGTTATCTGGATCATAAAATAGCGCAGCTGAAGTGGCATCATACCAGCTAATCCCAAAAGGAGTCAGGTCCAAACTAATCAGGGGTATATTTAATGCATATCTTTCATTATCCCTGTTTCTTTCCGGGAATCTACCCGGGAGCTTGGCCAAAAATTGATTTCTGTCTATTCCTAAAGGCACAGCCAGTCTTTCTGTTGCTTCTACCCTTTGTCTTTCTAACTCATCTGTTTCAGGGATTTCTGGATAATATTTAGGCAGCTCTATTTTTGGTTTATCTTCTTTGGGTTCAGAACTTTGTTCAGCTTGTTCAGTTATAAAAGGATTAACTATAAAAAGTTCATTACCCACTGAAGCAACCAGCACCCGTCTTAGGCCATCAAAAATATCAGAAGCCCCATCTTTTGTGGATGGACTAACCTCTAAAGGCTGACCATTTTTATCTACTAAAACTATTCTCAAATCTTCTGGATTTTGAGAATCAGTCTCAACTTGTGTCATAGTTTGTATTTATATCATATTATGGGATTATTGTCAAATAGCTTCTCAACCTCTATACTTGTTACATGCAATCTGATATTAAAGACTTAAATTTAGCTTCTGCAGGAAAGCTAAAAATTGAGTGGGCCGGGTCACAAATGAAAGTACTTCATCTTATAAAAGAGCGCTTCTCAAAAGAAAAACCCTTAAAAGGCATCACTTTAGGTGCTTGCCTTCATGTCACCTCAGAAACAGCTAATCTAATGATAGCTTTAAGAGAAGGTGGCGCAAATTTAGCACTTTGTGCCTCAAACCCTCTGTCTACACAGGATGATGTGGCAGCTTCCCTGGTTTCGGATTTCGGCATCCCCGTTTTTGCCATCCATGGAGAAGACAAAGAAACTTATTATAAGCACCTAAATCAAGTGCTGGATTTTAATCCGCAAGTAACAATGGATGACGGAGCAGATCTGGTCACTCTTTTGCATACTGAAAGAAAAGATCAATTAAAAGAAGTTATTGGTTCATCCGAAGAAACAACCACTGGAGTAATCAGGCTGCGGGCCATGTTAAAAGATAAAACGCTAAGTTTGCCGGTTATGGCAGTTAATGATTCCCAGCAAGAGGTATGGGTGCTCAAGTTATTGTTACTGAAGTGGATAGCGTACGCGCGCTGGAAGCTACCATGGACGGGTTTGAAGTAATGCCTGTTGCCCAAGCTGTAAGAGTGGCAGATATAATTTGCACTGCAACAGGCAATAAATCGGTTATATCCCTTACTGATCTTAAAAATCTAAAAGACGGGGCCATAGTTGCCAATACCGGACACTTTAATGTGGAGTTTGACTATGAGGGCTTAATTAAAATTGCCAAAACAAGAAGACACTTAAGAAATAACCTTGAGGAAATAATCTTAGAAGGAGGCAAAAAAATATTTGTTTTGGGAGAGGGCAGGCTAATTAATCTGACTTCTGCAGAAGGGCACCCGCCTGATGTGATGGACATGAGCTTTGCCAACCAAGCCCTGGCTGCGGAGTACCTGGTGGAAAATAAGGGCAAGCTGCCGGTTGACGTCTTATCTGTACCGGAAGAGCTGGACAACCTGATTGCCAAGCTAAAACTTGAATCCTTAGGTATTACTATAGACCAGCTCACAGATGAACAAAAAAAATACCTATCCTCCTGGCATGAAGGGACTTAAGATCTTGAGGCACTGTGTCGTGGATTGTAAACTTAGTCTTAAACAAATATAATTATTTTGTCAATGCGATTCTTTATAGCTTTAGAAATTCCAAGTAAGAATTTATTGCAGTTTAAAGTAATTCAGGATAAATTGCATACATTAATTCCCCAGGCAAAATTAACTGGTTTAGAGAAAATCCATCTTACTTTGGCCTTTATCGGAGAACAACCAGATGAGCTTAAAGATCGACTAACCCAAGTAATTACAGCTGCAGCTTCCGCAGTTTCAAGTTTTGAAGTTACCCCTGCCTACATTGACGGCTTCCCTAATCTTCATCATCCCAATATTTTATGGGTAGGAGTCAAAGGGGATATAGATAAGGTGCTTTTGATCCGTGAGCGGATAAAAGACGGCCTGGAAAATTTGCATTTACCGGTTGATGAGCGAAGATTCACTCCTCATATAACTATTGCCAAATTAAACGGCAATTTAAAAATCACAAAAGAACTCGAGGTAAACTTAGAAAAACTGATGGCCACCCCCTTTGATCCAATTAAAATTTCCTCAATTAAACTATTTGAATCAACCCCATTTAATGGCTTCCATAAACACCAAACTTTGGCGGAAGTATCGTTGGCTTGAATTAACTAAAAACCAGCATACGGAGTTTCCCTAAAGCAATCTTCAACCAATTCAACATGTGTATGAAAAGGAACTAAAAGCCTTTGTACTCCTGCGGAATAGATAACTTTTGCTGATGCATTATCCGGGTGTCTTCTCAACAAGTTTGATGAAACTTCTTCTGCTCCCAATGTTAAGTCATGTTCAAGTGTAGAATTTTGCACATAATTCCCTTCCCTCTGATATAACAAATAAAGAAAAGGCTCCCGCCTGATAGCTTCATCTTTAAAATTAGAGCTTAACTCTACAACCTTTGTTATATATTGTGTTTCCGGTATACCTTCATCAAGCAAATCCCTGTACCAATTTAAGATCTGTTCTCCCATCATTATTATGAAAGCTTATCAGGTAAAGGGTCTTAAATCAAATTACCCTTGTATTCAAATAATAAACATCCTTATGATATCTATCATCTGTAAATTGGAACTGACCCTTCCCGTCAATTATAGCCTGGTAGCTGTTGCAATCATTGCATTTTGCACCTCTGATGCATATCCACTGCCCTTTTTCTTTAACCTCTTTTAACTGCTTTGCTTTTTCTGTTATCCATAAAAGCTTGGGCTCAAGTTCATCCAAAACTATTTGTCTTGGTACATCTTCCCTGTCCAAATACCAAAATGAAGCAGCGGATACAGATTTCCCAAAATTTGCTTCTGCCAAAATGGCATAAATATATAGCTGCAACGAATCTTGCTCATCTTTGGCTCCGGTTTTAAAATCCACAACATGCAAACTTCCATCATCCACCTCTCCCACAAAATCAAAATTACCCATAAGTATTACATCTTCAAACAAGGACATCTTAGGAAATGAAATATCTGGAGCAGATGGCTCCAGCACTTTGGCATTGTTAAAAAAATTTTCCAGCATTTTCAAACCTCTTCTTCCAAAATCCCCTTCCTGTTCCGTCGACTCAAATCCTCCATTTTTACCTCTATATTTAAGCCATAAATTGCGGAATTTATCCTCCAGCTGAACCTTTGTAACCTGGCCCTGCATTTGTAAAAACCATTTTGTTGCATCATGGACAGTGGAACCCAAAGATAAATAAGAAGAGGCTATTTGGATCCTGTTGCCTGTTTTCGGATCCCGGTAAATATTTTTTAAATAGTAACTATTAGGACATTTTAAAAAATCTTTAATGGAAGTAAAAGAAATAAACAGGGGATTTTTAATGAACTTTTTTGGAGGAGCGGTAATCATTTGGTAGAATGTTACCACATTATGATAATTTTAGGGATTGAAACCAGCTGTGATGAAACAGGTGCAGCGGTTCTTCAGATGAGGAATGGGCGCATACAAATCTTATCCAATATCTTAGCTTCGTCTGCGCCGTTGCAAGCTAAATATGGTGGCATAATTCCTGAACAGGCAGCCAGAGAGCAGATACGCAGCATCATCCCTGTGGTTGATGCTGCAATTTCAAATGCTAAATGTCAAATTTCAAATATTAATGCAATTGCTGTAACTTATGGTCCTGGACTGATCGGGTCACTGCTGGTTGGAGTGGAAACAGCTAAGGTTTTAGCAACTATTTGGGAAAAACCCTTAATTCCTGTTAATCATCTTCTTGGGCATTTTTATGCCAATTGGATAGAAGCTACCCCACCCACTTTTCCTTGTATTGGCCTTCTTGTTTCCGGCGGGCATACTGATTTGGTTCTATTTAAAAATCATGGTAAATATGAATATCTGGGAGGAACCAGAGATGATGCCTCAGGAGAATGTTTTGATAAATGCGCCCGGCTGTTGGGACTACCCTATCCGGGAGGACCGGAAATTAGCAAATTAGCCTTGCAAGGCGACGCCTTGAAGTTCAATCTGCCAAGACCAATGATTAATTCTAATAATTTTGACTTCTCCTTTTCCGGACTGAAGACTGCAGTAGCTAAAATAGTTAACAGTCAACAGGATACAGGTTACAGTAAAGCAAATCTTGCTTCATCCATTGAGGCTGCTATTGTGGATGTTCTAATTGCAAAAACTATCCGAGCCGCTCAAAAGTATGGAGTTAAACAAATCATGATTGCGGGAGGAGTTGCTGCCAACCAGAAACTAAAAGAGAGTCTAGAATCTAGAGTCAAGAGTCTAGGGTTTAAACTTTATGTTCCACCAGCTTATCTTTGTACAGACAACGGGGCAATGATTGCGGCCGCAGGTTTCTATAGTAAAAAGTTAACTGATCCGTTAAAATTACAAGCAGATCCGAATTTATCGTTATCATATGGATAAGAACCTGTATTATGGATAAAATATACAATCAGACAAAAGTGGAAGAAAAATGGTATAAGTTTTGGGAACAGGAAGGATTTTTTGCGCCCGAGATAAACCCTGATGGCAAGCCTTATACAATAATTTTGCCGCCTCCCAATGCCAATGCCCCTTTGCATTTTGGCCATGCCATGTATGTGGTAGAGGATATTTTAATCCGTTTTCATAGGATGCTAGGAGATAGCGCTTTGTGGCTTCCCGGAGCAGACCATGCCGGGTTTGAAACACAAGTCGTATTTGAAAAGGAACTGGAAAGAAAAGGAGAATCCCGCTTTGATTTTGACCGGGAAACTCTTTATAAGATGATTTGGGATTTTGTCCAAAGCAACAAAGGAGTAATGGAGGATCAAATCCGTTGTCTGGGGTTTTCGCTAGACTGGTCCCGGTATAAATTTACTCTTGACCCGGATATTACAAAAATTGTTTATAAAACTTTTAAGAAAATGTACGCGGATAATCTTATTTACCGGGCAAAGCGAATAGTTAATTATTGTACCAGGCATGGAACCAGCTTTTCAGACCTTGAGGTTGTATATGAAGATCGCAACTCCCCTTTGTATTACATTAAATATGGTCCGCTTACCCTGGCAACTGTCCGTTTGGAAACAAAATTCGGTGATACTGCAGTGGCCGTACATCCTGATGATAAAAGATATCTGGAATATATTGGAAAAGAAATAGATATAGAAACAGTTTTAGGCCCGACCAAGATAAAAGTTGTTGCAGATGCTGCTGTTGATCCCGAGTTTGGAACCGGCGTTGTTAAAGTAACTCCTGCGCACTCTAGCATTGACTTTGAAATCGGCCAAAGGCACAACTTAGAGGTTCGTCAAGTTATAGGTTTTAATGGCAGGCTAAATGAAAAAGCAGGTAAGTTTGCCGGAATGCAAGTTAAAGAAGCCAGAGCTGCAATAGCAGAAGAGATGAAACAAAAAGGGTTGATTGAGAAAGTTGATGAAAACTATAAAAACCGAGTCGGAGTTTGTTATAAGTGCGGCAAAGAAATCGAACCTCTTCCTTTGGAACAATGGTTTATAAAAATAGAGGGACTGGCAGTAAAAGCTATTGAAGTAGTCAAAAAGGGTAACATCAAAATCTTCCCGTCTATGTATGCCAAAACTTATTTTAATTGGATGAAAAATATTCGCGACTGGAATATTTCTCGCCAGATTGTCTGGGGAATGCAAATTCCTGCATGGAGATGTACAGAATGTAACCGCTGGATTATAACAGAAGGAGAAACTCCAACAGTGTGCGATAAGTGCGGCAACACGTCTTTAGAACGAGATTCTGATGTTTTTGATACCTGGTTTTCCTCCGGACAGTGGCCGTTTGCTACACTGCAAACTACCAAAAAGGGTGATTTTGAGAAATTCTACCCTACTTCTGTTATGGAAACCGGCCGGGAAATTCTTTTTTTCTGGGTAGCCAGAATGATTATGCTGGGAATTTATTCCACCAATACAATCCCGTTTAAAGATATCGTGCTCCATGGAATGGTTGTGGATCCATTGGGTAAAAAAATGAGCAAAAGCAAAGGGAATGTGGTTGATCCGATGGAGGTGGTTGACCAGTACGGGGCCGATGCGGTCAGAATGGCCCTTGTTTATGGAACAGCTTTTGGCCATGACCAATCTTTATCTCATTCCAAGCTGCAGGCCATGAGGAATTTTACCAATAAGCTTTGGAATATAGGCCGTTTCATCATTGATTTTGCTCCGGAGAAGACCACACCAAGTTCGTCCAGTCCGGATGATAAGCAAATTTTAAAACAGCTTGAAGAGGTCACTAAAACAGTAACTAAGACCTTGGATCAGTACAGATTTCATGACGCTGCAGAGGCTTTATATGAATTTATCTGGCATGAATTTGCGGATTTATATATTGAAAAATCAAAGAACCGTCGGGCCGAAGCTCAATCTGTGCTTGAATACGTCTTCAGAACCAGCCTGGAACTACTTCATCCATTTATGCCTTTCATCACAGAGGAACTCTGGCAAAAACTACCCCATAAGGGTCAATCAATCATGCTTGCCAAATGGCCTAAGTAATTTCTAATTCGTGCCTAAAATTCCCGCAAAATAAACGCAAATAAAACGCTCATTTTTCTTCTTTTGGGGGTTCTTCAGCAGGTTTTTCAGCCTGTTCCGAAGCCTGTACAGCTTCAGCCGGCGCCTGACCTTCAGCAGGAGCCTCACTCTCTACAGGAGCAGCTTCTTCACCTTCTGCAGGTGCGGCAGCTTCGGCAGCAGCAGCTTCTGCCTGTGCCTTTTCTTCCTCGAGTAACTTCTCCATTTCTGCAGTTACTGCAGGAGCAAGTTTGACCACTATTTCTTCCGGGTCTGCATGAATAGTTAACTTTTCTCTGTCATAACGCAGTTGCCCAACCGTTATGGCATCATCAATTTCTTTCAGTAAAGATATATCTACTTCAAGTTTCTCTACAAGATCAGTTGGTAGCGCTTCTACTTCTACCTCATTTAAAGTCTGCAGGACAATTGCTTCACCCAGATGAACTTTTTCCGGCTGCTGCCCAATAAGCTCTACTGGCACAGGCACCTTTACTTTCTCCGATAGATTAACCTGATAAAAATCAATGTGGATAAGTTTCCCACTAACAGGGTCATACTGCACTTCACGGATTAAAACCGGCCTTACTTTTTCCGTGCCAATTTTTAAATCAATTAGACCTGTTTCCCCTGCCTGATGAAAAGTTTTCAAGAAGTCCGCGCTGGACACTAAAACATTTTCCCCTTCAACCCCTTTGCCAAAAACATGGCCTGGTAATTTCCCGTTGCGACGCAAACTCTTTACTTTTTTACCCAAAACAGTACGCTCATCAGCATGCAAAGATAATCTATCCATGACTCATAAATTTAACATATTTAACTCAGCTTCGCAAGAGAAGAAACTGGCTTCTTAGATTACTTTAGAAACGTCACCCCTGATTTCATTAGAAATGTCACCTTATTAAGATTGTCGGGATCAGCTATTATGCACTATTCTATGCCGATAT
>VMGD01000019.1 GCA_007376405.1 Microgenomates group bacterium Gr01-1014_7 | reverse complement strand
TATTTCGAGGAGAACCAGCTATCTCCGAGTTCGTTAGGCATATCACCTCTAACCACATCTCATCCCAAGCTATTGATACAGCAACGGGTTCGGGCCTCCCTCCGACTTTCGTCGGAGTTCACCCTGGACATGGATAGCTCACTCGGTTTCGGGTCTATCGAATACTTCTGGTCGGGCTATTAACCCTCGCTTTCACTGCGCTTCCGCAACTTAAGTTGCTTAAGCTAGAGGTATTCGGTAACTCACCGGTTCATTCTTCAATAGGCACGAGATCCCCTTCGATTGCTCTCAGGGTTTCTCTGCTTGTCAACATACGGTTTCAGGTACTATTTCACTGAGCGTTTCGCTCTTCTTTTCACCTTTCCCTTGCGGTACTAGTTCACTATCGGTATGAAAGTATATTTAGCCTTAGGTCGAGGTCGACCCGGATTCGCACAGGATTTCACGTGTCCTGTGCTACTTGGGAATCCACTACCGCCAACTTAAGTTTCAAATACAGGGCTGTCACCTTCTTTGGCAAATCTTTCCAGATTTTTCTTCTACTTTTATTGGATCAGATATTGTGGTCCCGCAACCCTCCGACGTGACGTCGGAGTTTAGGCTGTTCCCTTTTCGCTCGCCGCTACTTGGGGAATCTCTGTTGATTTCTTTTCCTGCGCTTACTTAGATGTTTCAGTTCGGCGCGTACCCGATTTGATGATATGAATTCTCATCAAATCAGTCCGATTAAATCGGACCTAGTTAACTTATTCGGAGATCTACGGATCAAAGCTTCTTGGCAGCTCCCCGTAGCATATCGCAGCCGCGTGCGTCCTTCATCGGTACTTTCATCCAAGGCATCCACCGTATGCATTAATGTTGAGATATATTTGGCTCAAAAAAATTTTGGCCTTCATTTTTCCGTATTCACATTTCAAAGTGCAAGCGGGGTTTTCCCCTGTGGACCCGAGCGGGCTCGAACCGCTTACCTTCTCATTGCAAATGAGATGTTCTACCAGCTGAACTACAGGCCCGGGCTTAAGATTGAGGGATACAACGCTAAAAGCTTAAAGATCTTCCGCTTAAGGGAAGACCCAAGCGAGGAAGGTTTAAGATGTAGTTTCGTTGCTTCTCATTATTTGTGAACTTATCACTGAAAAGAAGTTTACCAGATTATCCCTTGCCTTGTCAACTGCATCGATATTTGTTGGAAAATTTTTTGACAAAATAGTCCTATGGGGTTATTTTGTCCGAATTCAATCTGAAGGGACTTGGACTTTTGGCTGACCCGACTCAATAACCTTAACAGCAATCTCTTTAACTTGTCTGTTAGCTTCATCAAACAACCTTTTAACTGCCTCCATCTCTTTGACAAGCCTTGAGTTTTCTCCTTCCAAATTGGCAATCTTAAGACCCAGAATTTCTTTATCGGCTTTTACTTCCTGCTCTTTAAGTTTTCTTTCCTGATCAAATTGATCTGTCAGTTGTTTCCCGATTTGTGTTTTAGCCTCTATTACTGCTTTTTCTTTTTGATTATCAAAATCCGAAACTAACTTTCTCAATTCATCAAGTTCTCTCCTTTGCGCTTCCAGTTCATCTTTTCTTTGAGCCAAATCTTTTTCCCAAGCTAACTTTTTATCTTCAAATTCATCTTCGGCTCTTTTTCTGTCAAGAGTTGTGGAATAATCATAAGTTTCCCGTTCTCTTTTTCTTTCCAACTCTTCTTGAGCTTTTTGCTGCAAGCTGTCTATTTTCATCTGGGCAATTTCTTTTTGCAAACTATCAAACTCCTGCTTGCTTTTGATTAGTTTGGCAACCAGTTCGTCGAAGTTTTGCATTACTGTAGTTTGAGACTGAACCTCTTGTGTTACTTCATCAGGTTGGGTAGAAACAGTTTTTCTGGTTCTGGTTGTTTTTTTAACCACAGGCGTAGATTCGTCCATACGATGCGATTCTATATAATAATATATTAGTTGTCAATAGTCTGATATAATTTGACCATTATTTATAAACACCTTGCCTGTGTTCAATTTCAACAACAGTAACAACTTTTTCTGCAGCAGAAAATATATAAATTACCCTGTAGGGCCAGGCATAAATTTTGTACTGCCCTTCAAACTCACCTCTTAACTTTTCCCCTCCAAGCGGGTTTTGGATCAGCTTATCAATTGCTTTGGAAATTTTCTTCTGTCCGGATAGCGGTAATTTAAAAAACGATTTTTCTGCTTGTTTGGTTAAAACTACTGTAGCCACTTTAAAATCCTGCTTTTGATTTAACCACTTCCCAGGAAACTACCCGACCCTTTTTAATATCTTCCATCCCCTTTCTAATACCCTTTACCAGTTCAGTATCCGACATTACATCCATGGTGGCTTCCCAGGATGCAAGTTCATCGCTACTGATTAAAACCGCTTTTGTTTCCCCTTTTTTGGTAATACCAATCCTTTTGCCTGAAAAAGCAACCTCATCAATAAGATCATAAAATTTTGCTCTGGCTGTAGTTGCAGAAACTGTAGTCATAAAGATACCGTACGCTTTTCCGTACGCTTTGTCAAGCAGCAGTACCAACGTTGATGACCTGTTCTATTAACCTATTAGAATAACCATATTCATTATCATACCAGGCAAAGATTTTAACCAAATCTCCATCTACCACTTGAGTTAAAGGTAAATCCACTATGGCTGATTCCGGTCTTCCTACAATATCAGAAGAAACTATTGGCTCATTAGTTACAGCTAAAATCCCTTTATATTGAGTAGACTCTGATGCTTCTTTTAAGGCTTTGTTAATCTCATCTTTAGTTACTTTTTTAGAAAGCAAGAAAGTGAAATCTGAAATTGAGCCTACTGGAACTGGCACCCTCATAGAGGTTCCGTCAAATTTACCTTCAAGCTCCGGTATAACATGAGCTGTGGAAACAGCAGCTCCGGTTGAAGTAGGAATAATGTTTTGTGCTGCTCCCCGGGCTCTTCTTAAATCTTTATGCGGACCATCCTGCAAGTTTTGATCCTGTGTATAAGCATGCACTGTTGTCATCATTGCCTTTAATATCCCAAACCTCTCATTTATCACTTTCGCAACAGGAGCAATACAGTTGGTAGTGCAGGAAGAATTACTAATTACTTCTTCGCCGGAGTATTTATCTCCGTTTACTCCCAGAAGATAGGTATTAACTGCAGCTCCATCTCCTTTAGCCGGAGCTGAAATAATCACCTTTTTAGCGCCTGCCTGAATATGCTGTACGGCTCCTGCTTTATCTGTAAACCTGCCTGTTGATTCAATAACAACATCAACTCCTAAATCTTTCCATGGTAAATTTGAAGGGTCCTTTTCATTAAGTACTTTATATCTCTTTTTATCTACTATGATATATTCATCTGTTGAAGAAACTTCGTGCTTCCAAACACCATAATTAGAGTCATATTTAAGAAGATGGGTGAGCGTCTGGGCATCTCCCAGATCATTAACAGCAACAATCTCTATCCTGTCCGAAAATTTATCCAGGGCAATTTTAAACGCGGTCCTGCCAATTCTGCCGAACCCATTAATACCAACTTTAAGCATAGTTTTAGTTTAAAGTAAATTAATTAATTTGACAAGAGAGAAACTTAAATAATAAAGTTAAATTATGTCCGGAAATTTTTCCAAAAAGCAGAAGGTTATAATAATAGCCACTGCACTTTTAATTCTGGCCATTCCCGCAAAAGCTTATGCTACAAGCTCAATCACACTGGATTATACTATTCCATTTAGGGACCCCGCTGTCTTTGTTGCCAATCCTGATGCAGTCAAAAATATGGTCCGCTCAAGATGGCCAAACGCACAGTTGCAAAATTGGGACACAATAGTTTCCCAGTCAATAGCCAATGGTTGGAACCCGGCTTTTGTTTTAACACTTTGGATAGAAGAATCCGGAGCACAAGGGGCAGCAGGGTATGATGATGCCTTAGGTTGTGAACCCACCAGACCAACTACAGACATCAATATAAGCTTGAGATGTCTTTTTAATAGTTTTAATACCCAATTCTCAACCAGCAACAGGTTTGCAGATTTTATGTGTACTTATAGTGAATCAAGGCTGGCTCCGTGCTTGTTTGTAACAAATCCCAGATTTCCGGCAGCCATTAGGGATTGGTATACCACTCTTGTGCCTTCTTACTATGGAGGAAATGTAGATACTGATCTTCAAATAATCGGTTCTCCCGCCCAAGCCGCCGCGGGAGCGATTATTAGCGCTTTTTCAGTGGAAAGAGAAGACGGCCTTGATCCCTCCGACCCCAACAGGTATAGAGAACTTTTCGCGCTTCAACCATCAGGTTCCAGGTCCGGAATAATTAAGGAGGCTTACGCCCAAAGCTCATTCACCACCGCTGAGGAGATTAACGCTTTAATTTCCTGGGAAGTATCGCCTAACTTATACATCATAGCCATTCCTCCAACCACCCTACCCGGTAGTTATAACCTGACAGCATATATGTACAGAGATGATCCGGGGGCCACTAATGAAAATATTTTGGATTCTGATACTGAACCAATAACCATAACAGCCGGATCTGTAAGTACTTCTCCTACCCCTTCAGTAACTCCTGCAGGTAGACAGGGCAGGACTGTTACTCTGATTAAAATAAATAATCAGATTGTAGACATTAATAATCCGCAGCTTAATGTAGCTCTTCCCGGGCAGCAAGATATACCCAATGTTTTTTTAGTTCCTGTTGAGATATATTATTCCGGTTCCACAGATCCCAGAAGATTTAATCTAACCTTTAATTACCGAAATTATCTTGGAAATGTTCTTCTTTCCCCCTCTCCTTCCCCGTCTCCCTCTCTTCAACAAATAGGTAATTGTCTGCTGACTATCTATCCCTACAATGCTAATCAGACAGCTACCATGGCAGTAGGAGCAACTGCATATCTCCAGGTAACCAATATACCCTCCAATGCCGGCCGGGCTGAATGGTCAGGTACGGATAATGGAGTAGCAATAGTTCCCGGACCTGTTTATGATTTTACAGAAAGGACACAAAACAGCAGATACTATTCAGGATATGGACCATTACCCTATGCCGCTACATATACAAGACAAATGACAGTTTTTGAAAATGATCAGGTTTTATGCAGAACAAATGAAGTTACGCTTCAGGTAGGTGGTAATTCCGGAGGTACAAACGTGCCAAATCCCACACCAACTCCCACATCAACCGGACAAGCTTCCTGTGGAGGAAACTATCAGCTATGCTGCAATGGTACTTCATGTAATACTAATCTTCAATGCTCGGGAGGCTATTGTTCTCCTATTCAAAATCAATTAGGCTGTGGTGTTAATTACGGAACATGCTGCGCTACCACTCCTCGCTGTCAAAGCAGTGGTTCTACCTGTAATGCTCAGGGTAATTGTGTACCAGCCTCTACTCTGCCTACCTCTACTCCGGCTCCAACCTGTGGTGCGCTGAATCAACCATGCTGCAATAATGCTACTGGCTGCGGAGGCAATCTTTTTTGCAGAAACAACACTTGCAGGCCATAAATTATGGATAAATTAAAACAATTTAACAATTTAACAATAAAACAATTAATTAGTCTAATTATCTTAATAATATTACTGATAGCTATACCTGCAACTTACTATTTAGTACAAAATCAGCAGATATTAAAATCAAAAGCCTATGACAGGATATATAACGGCTTTGAGGTCAGGGATAGTGACGGACAATACTTAAATCCCAGGGATGTTAATAATCAGGCTGTATATGATACTGATTCTTTGGATGTAACTATCAGAGTAAATGATTTAAATACACTTTTAGGTAACTGAGGTGGTTGATTTGGTGCCTATCCCTTCAATTTCATGTTACGTTTGAAGTAAACCCACTCAAAGTTTATGGAGGACTGCTATATATCGGAGTACCGTAGGATGGTGTTCCATAAATTGGTGTCCCGTATGAAGGAGTGAAATATTGAGGTGTTGCATATTCAGGGGTTGAGTAAATTCTAGGAGTTGGAGAAGGTACTGGACAATTGGAACGGGTACCGCATACTTCTTTTGCCAGATTTGACCACTCCGGCGAAGTTCTGCATCCACTTAATCCGGAGACCACTGTTGTCCCTATCCCCACATTGCCGGAAGTTACTATCCCTATATTCATGGATGTGCCTATACCTACATTTACAGTTGTACCTATGCCTACATTACCGGAAACAAATTCCGACCAGTCATGGCATTGAAAGGAAACCCCTTCAAATGTAGGTTGTTCATCTATACTAAGCCTGCATTCGGATTCTACCGCAAAACTATTTATTCCCTGTTTACATACTATTGGGCCGGAAATTGGACCTCCCCCCAATCTCTCATAAGCTTCAGGTTTAAAAATTTGAGGATGTTGAACCAGATATACTCCTGCCACCAAGCCTAAACCTAAAATAACCAAAACTGCAATATGGGCAATTCCCACTTCGCGAGGCGAGCCTTTTTGGGCCATACGCTTACAATAAAATAAATTTATCTTCCTGTCAAGTATCAAGATTCACTTTAAAGCTTCAATCGTTGGAAGTGTTCCATCTGCCAGCAAGTTTAGCATGGCTCCGCCGCCAACAGAAATGAATGCTTTTTGCTCTGCTTCTTCAAAAAGACCATATTGAGAAAGTGCTGCCACAGAGTCCCCCCCTCCAATGATAATTTCTGCTCCGCAGTCCAAAATTGCTCTGGCCAGATTTTTAGTTTGCTCATTTTTCGAATCCTCAAATTTACCAACCGGTCCATTCCAAACTATCATCCGGCTTTGCCGGATTAGTCTTTTCCAGGCTTCAGTGGTTTCCGGAGCAATATCAAATCCATCCTCCGACAGCTTACCTACCAAAACATTTGCCGGGAGCTGAATATTTTGCTCTCTAATCTCATGAATTAACTTCCCGCCCACCAACACTGCATCTGCTTTTTTTGCCAGAACTTTTATGACAGGGAGTTTATCCAAAACCTTTGCTCCTCCCATAATGGCTATGAAAGGCTTTTTAGGTCCGCCAGCTGGCGGATTCCTAACTTCAATTAGCTTCTGAACTTCCTTAGCAAAATGCAGTCCAGCTGCATGGGGCAGGAGTGTTGGCAATATGGTTGTTGATACGGCACGGTGGTAAGCAGAAAAAGCTTCATTAACATAAAAATCCCCCATTTGAGCCAGTTCTTTAGCATATTCCGGGTCACAGGCTTCTTCACGCGGATCAAATCTTAAATTTTCAAGTATGTTTAAATTAAATCCCTGATCGGAAAACCATTGTCTAATTGGTTCTACAGAAAGTTCGGGTACAACTTTTCCATCCGGTCTGCCCACATGTCCCATCAGAATAACCTGCTCGGCATTTTCCAGACAAAGCCTAAGAGTAGCTAAACCCGCTTTCAGTTTAAAATCCTCCAAGGGATTGAGGGCAACGTCTATGTCATACCTGAGTAAAACTTTTTTGCCGGAAACTATCTGCGGATTAACAACTTGCATTGGTTTAGTATAACCATTATAACAGTTATAAAAGTTATAATACTTATTAAATCTGCAAAATTTCTCAGAGATGTATTTTTAAATTCTGCCAGTATTTTATGTGATCCGGCTTCTATTTCAAAAACAGGCAAACCATAATTTTGACCATCTGTCAAATAACTAAAACTTGTCTTTTTATTATCAACCAAAATATCCCATCCCGGAAAGTAAAATTGATTAAGACGCAGTTTTGACGAAGCCAAAACTTGCACGCTTGCCAAAATTTTATTTGACTTATCCTCAATTACCTTAATATTGCCCTTTCCTTCAATGAACTCAAGTTTGGAAACAGGCAGCTTATCCATGGCTCTTCCCCATTTTGGCAAGTGTTCTCCATAAGTGGTGGAGGTAGTTTTTAAGTCTAAGTAATAATTTTCGCCGGGGTCAAACTTTTCATTTATATTCCAGTGGTTTCTATTGGCATATAAAACCAGCATTAACAAACTAACAAAGAGTATCTTTTTAAAAGGCAGATATTTAACCAGCAAAGCTGCTGCTATTGAGGCAGAAAAAATAGATATCGCCTGAAAGCGTAGTGGGAACTGAATTAAGTTGAGAAATGGCAAATATTCCCAAACAGGCAAACTAATTTTAAGCATTAAAAATACACTTAAGAAAAAGGCGGTCAGTACAAAAATACCTAAAATTTTGTCTTTGCTTTTTCTCCCATATACTATATACCATATACTATATACACCTACCACCAGAATATGTATAAGTCCTAACTGGTAGGACATATCCCCAAGTTCAGGCCGTTCAGGATGGGACAGACCATATCCCCAGGGAGAATGAATAAGTTGCCATAGAGTAACAAACTGATCTTTATAAAATCCTGCATAAATCTGATCAAAACGAGTATATTGTGCATCAAAAGTAGCAGGCAACCAAAACCAGGCGGATAATCCCAATCCCAGCAAAAACATAATGGCCAAATTTCTACGCCCGGAACCTGCTACTGAAAATGCCAGTAAAAGCGGACCGAAAATCAAAGCAGTTACATTATGGGCAGCAGTTAAAGCAGCTAAACTTAAACTTCCCGCCCAAACAGCCCATTTTTTGCCTTTATTAATCTCAACTAAACTCCAAAATACAAATGGCACTATGGCCAAACCCAAAGCTGAACCTACTGCTGCGGAAACATAAACATTTAGAAATCTTATTGGGGCATAAAGATAAAATATTGCCCCCAAAAAGGCAGCCATCTTGTCCTTGAATAAACTTTGCAAAAATAAGTACATTCCCAAAACCGAGGCTATCATTGAAGTAAAAAGAACAGCTTTAACAGAATCCACAAAGCCTAAACCCAGTTTATGGAATACTTCACCAATCATTGCCGGCAGCGGGTAATTAAACAGAAAAACCGGATAGCCATAGCCATTATTTAGCTCTCCTGACCATCTTGGAGGAAACTGGCCCTCGGATAAAAGTTTGTGCATACTGATTTGCCTGACAACATGATGAGTCAAATCATGGCTGGTAAAACCTCCGGGCAAAAGTAGCGCCCGAACAGCTGGAAAAGATATCAGTAAAAGAAGCAAAATAAAAGTTAAGTCTTTCTTCATTTAAATTCTACCCAATCCTTTTTAGTATACTTCCTGGGAAAAATATCAGGATGTAAAATCTCAGCTAAAATTTCTATCCCATCCACAATTCTTGGCCCCGGCCTTGTCATATAAGAATTGCCATCTACGATGACAATTCTTGCGGCTTCGCCTAAAGCATTCCCAATTTTACTTATTAACTCTTTTTCTATAATAGTTCTATCTATATCAAAAGCACACGGACTAATAATTAGTATATCTGGTTTACTTGCTACTATTTGATGTAGTGTTAATATTTTAGATTTTTGTCCGGGTTTAGCAATGAGATTTTCTCCTCCGGCAAGTCCCACCATCTCGGGGACCCAGTGCCCGGCTATCATTAAAGGATCAAGCCATTCAACTACACAAACCTTCGGTTTGGTGAAATTTTCAACTTGCAATTTGCAATTTTCAATTCTTTTTTTAAGATTTATTACAACTTTTTGTGCCTGTTGCCTACTGCCTGTTGCCTTACCTACTGTCAGAATATTCTGAAGTATATCCTCTACTGACTGCGGCTCCAATGAAATTATCCTTAATTCTTGATTGCTTGATTTTAATGCCCTGGCTGCCTTTTTAACCTGATTAAATCCTACTGCGCAAACCTCACAAAGATCCTGAGTTAAAATTAAATTTGGCCGCAATTTTCTAAGCAGTCCTTCTTTAATATGAAAAACTCTCCGACCGCTATAGCCCCCTACCAAGTACTTTTCCAATCCCAAAGAATAAACTATTTCTGTTGCTGCAGGAAGAAGGGATAAAATACGTAGGGTTTTTTCACCAGCCATAGCCAAAGTTTATCATAAATGGTAAAATTACTTGAGTTTGAGAAGGGCGGTTAGCTCAGCGGTTAGAGCACTTATCTGATAAGTAAGGGGTCGATGGTTCGATTCCATCACCGCCCACATTGGCCTCGTGGCTGAGTGGCAAAAGCAGCGGTCTGCAAAACCGCGTACACCGGTTCAATTCCGGTCGAGGCCTCATATTATGTCTCTCTTGGAACAGGTCGAACAAGCTTATTATCATGCCCTAGGTATCAGGAAAGAATTCCCTGAACTTAATCCAATTGCGTGCGGGTTAATGGTAGCAGGATCCCTGCTTCATGCCGGAAAACACCATAGCATCATAAAGGGTCATCTTTTACCTGCAAGTGGTGCCGCAATCCTTACCGGCAACCATTACCAGGAGGGGGATATTTATGAGGCTTGTTTGGCAGCACGAAAAGCCGGTAGATTAGTCCGTACAATTGTAAAGAAAAGCTTAGTTGTAGAGGGTGATTATGAGTCAGAAGAGTATCTGAGGAATATTGGTGATAAGAAAAACCCTTTGGATTATAGTCCGATGAAAGCCTTTGTTATGAAAGGTGTGGGAGTCATTCCTATTCCTAGAGATAACCCTGGTAGGGGTTTTGCTACACACTGTTTAAGGATCATGGATTCAGGTCAGCTTTTGGGAATTTTTCTACAACCCTCCAGAGATGAGGAAGGTTTACTTAGAAACCTCCAGGGAGGCGTAGCTCTTTTTGCCAGTGCAAAAAAATACCGTGATGTGCCAGTTTATCCAATAGCTTTTTCCGATGACAGAGCAATTGTCTTAGAACCTTTTACTTATAACCAGATACGTGACCAGGATTATGGAAGAGATATTACTGTTGCTGAATTTACTATTTACATTGCTGACAGGATTGCTGCTGCTCTTCCGAAAAAAGTACAGGATGATTGGAAAACCAGAAGAGATAAAGAATTTTTACGTCTTAGTACCTCTTCTTAATTTAATGCCAAAAGAGTGGTGGGGATGAACTGCTGTTTCGTGACTTTGAAACAATGCTCCATCAAACATTTTTGCCTGCCATTCAACAGGCGCTTGTCCAGTCGTGAGACCGAACGTGGATTCCGATATTACCTTGCGGAATTAACCGGAATCTAAACTCCAGAAAGGAGGTGATCCATCCCCAGCTTCGGCTAGGGATACCTTGTTCATGTTTACCCGCTCATTACTGAGGGCATGGACTATATCTTCATCCTTAAATATTGACTTTTGATTGGATGCCAACTACCAATTATTTGGGCAAATTTCTCATAAGATTGAACTCTTATGAAAAATCGCCAGTAGTTTGGATCTACTATTTTACTTGGATTATGGATTGAACCACATTTAATACCTAATTGTTCTAACCAAATTTTTATTTGCTCTATTTCATTGAAATTCTTCTGAGCAAAATATAAATAGTATCGAACTTTTGGATCTCTAGAAACTCCACCTTCCGCATCGAAATAGCCACGGATATAATCAATTTTGTCATTAATTGACTCAATAACAAAATCTTTTAATAAAGACTTAGAAAACTCTACAACATATAAGTTGCGAGTCTCCCCTTCTTTATACATCCAGGCATTGAAACCAAGATTTTTAATTTCTTTTAAAAGAAACTTAATATATTCTTGATCTTTTTGACAGATACGGTAAGTTAGTTTCCTAACGGTTCCATCATGTAAAGCTCCAAGCAAATAGGCTTTTGTCATATTTTAAGGCGCCAACGTGTAGTCTCTACGGAGTCCACAATCATGTAAACTGATTGTGGTTCCCTCGGTATTCTCCTTTAATTTCAGTATAACCCGAAAGTTATGCGAAAATCAAATAGGAGTTCACCGATACAGTTGGATTTTTCTCTTCAATTACTTGAAGAGGTCGCAACGAATGCAGATTGCATTTACGACTTAGCGCTCATCGCTAGTTTCACCCTCTCCCGACGAAATGTCGGGATTCAGGTGCCTCTAACTTTGCTCGCTTGACGGGCGGTGATCGCGGTAAGAAACCTTCCGCACCCCACTGGACGTGCGCGTCTAGCGCATCCAGCGAGTTTCCGATAAACGGAATTCATCCCTTCATCCTATTAAAGGACTACTATGGACTCTGCTGACTTCCTGAAATCTGTTATTGTTCTGACATTTCAGGATCTCCCTGGGTCATTTAAAAAACTGTTTCCAGCATTCCTTAAGCTTTATTAGTTAACTTCCCTATCGTACACAGATAGATCGTCATAGCTTTTCTAAAAGGACTGTTGTTTGCCGTTGAACCCTCCAGTCCGATAGATTACTCATCGGACCTGTTCTTGGCTATACCGCTTGCGCGATAAATGGATTTTCACCATCTAGTTTCCTAAACTGCCAGGCGCATTTAAAATTGTACAAGACCCGAGAACGTATTCACCGCGGCATGCTGATCCGCGATTACTAGCAATTCCAACTTCATGGGGTCGAATTGCAGACCCCAATCTGAACTGAGGCGAAATTTTAGAGATTGGCTTGCCGTTGCCGGCTTGCTGCTCGTTGTTATTCGCCATTGTAGTGTGTTTGTGGCCCAGGGCGTAAGAACCGTGCTGACTTGACGTCATCCTCGCCTTCCTTCCCGATAAAAATCGGGACTGTTCCGCATGAATTATTTAACATACGGTGAGGGTTGCGCTCGATTCCCAACTTAATGGTACAGCTCACGCCTCGAGCTGACGACCATGTTCATCCTTGTATTTCTACAGGCATGGACTATACCTTTACCCTACCAGATGATAGGGTACCAACCGTCTGAATAACTATTAAAAAGCTATTCTCAATCCGATTACGATCGGATATCAGTCTCTACGGGGCAAGTTTTACAGAATATTTTTTAATTTCTTGCGAAATTCGATCCCTGTAATCTTTCTTTAAATACAGAACAAATGTTCTAGCAGCTAGATATTGGTACAAACTCACAGGAGTAACTGATGTTAAACCAATTGAGCCTGAACGCCAATACCCGTCTGCCAACCAAAGACCTAATATATAAAAATCTTCGGCTGTTTTAAAAATATCCTTGCTTCCCACGGTATTACCCATTAACTTTAGCATAACCCGAAAGTTAGACGAAAGTCAACTAGGGGCTTCACCGTTTTGGGTTGGTTATTTTTCTCCGATATTACTATCGGAGCGGCCATCATCCCGATTTAATCGGGACTAGCTTTTTCGTTTTGTATCGAATTGAACAACACGCTCCACTGCTTGTGCGGGTCCCCGTCAATTCCTTTGAGTTTTAAGCTTGCGCTCGTACTCCCCAGGCGCTCTGCTTAACGCGTTAGCTGCGACGGTCCGCCAAAAGGCGGACTATCTAGCAGAGATAGTTTACGGCTGGGACTACACAGGTCTCTAATCTGTTTCGCTCCCCCAGCTTTCGTGCCTCAGCGTCATGTGTTGACTAGGTGCCTGCCTACGCCTTTGGTGTTCCCGATGATATCAACGCATTTCACTGCTACACCATCGGTTCCAGCACCCTCTTCAACCATCGAGTCCGATGATATTTTGCCAAAAACTATGATTAAGTCATAGCATTTCCAGCAAAATCTATCGGACCGCCTACGCAACTCTTTACGCCCAATAAATCCGGATAACGCTTGCATCCTACGTATTACCGAGGCTTCTGGCACGTAGTTGGCAAATGCTTATTCGAGGGGTACCGTCATAATCTTCCCCCTCAAAAGGAGTTTACAACCCTAAGGCCTTCAATCCTCCACGCGGCGTCGCTCGATCAGGCTTTCGCCCATTGTCGAATATTCCCAGTTGCTGCCATCCGTAGATGTACAGGCCGTGTCGCAGTCCTGTTGTGGCTGACCGACCTCTCAGTCCAGCTACCCGTCGTCGCCTTGGTAGGCCATTACCCCACCAACTAGCTGATAGGACGCGGGCTCATCTCAAAGCGTCTTGCGACTTTAAATTTGCATCCACATTGGAAATTACCCAACCTTTCGGCTAGCTATGTCCAACTTCGAGGAAGATTCCCACGCATTACTCACCCGTCCACCGGTTGTCCGATAGCCCCTTGCGGGATCATCGGACCCCCTTGATTTGCATGCTTAAGGCACGCCGCCAGCGTTCATCCTGAGCCAGGATCAAACTCTCAAAAAAATTAACTCTCCCACCACTCTTTTGACATAAAAAATCCCGCCATCGGCGGGACTAATTTTGCCGAAGAGTAGTTTATAAAAAATCTTCGGTTGTTAATGTGCTGAAGTAGTATTCTAAATTGAACTTTCTCCTTTTTTGCCAAAAAAGACAATCCTTTCTAGGCAATTGTCATTTTAATCCTCTTTGCTTAATCTGTCAACCCGCTAAAATTTTGTTTACAAAAATTTACTCGGGTCAATGGTTAATTAACGGAGCGTTTGTAAAGCTCATTGTGGGTACCAAGAATAGAAAAATACGCAATAGTGTCTTCTCCTGCTGTCATTTCTTCATAGATTGCACGGTAGTCATTGGTTATATCGATACTTCGTAATCCTTTATACTGATCTCGTAATTCATGATTGTTAAGCAAAGACTCATTGGGATTTTTTTGGAAGATAAGTATTTTTTCTCTAAAACTGTTGCGTATTCTGATATCAAGTTTTTTGAGCTTTTTGAGTAGATCAGGATCAAGCTTTACATTCATATTCCTTGATCTTCAAGCCATTTTACTGCTTCTTTACCTGTATGAAAAATTGGAGAACCTTTTCTCTCTTTCCAGTTTTCTCGCGCTTTTGCGAGTGTTCGCTTAAAATATTCATTTGGTGTTTCTTCATTCCGTGCGCTAAAGGTAACTGTTTTAGTCTTTATAAAATGGCGAAGCCAGGCATTTAAAAGAGAACTTAAACTAAGGCCTAAATCTTGGGCCACTTTTTGTGCCTGTCTTTTTGTTTCCGGTTCAGTTTTAATATTTATAACAGCTGTGTTCATAGTATATACATTATACACACATTATATATACTTGTCAATGGTTAATTATGCGGCCTTTGGAGTTGGAGTAGTTGGTATAGATTGCGTTCTTACTATAGTAACTTGTCCTGAATCAGGAGGAACAGAACCACCCTGTAAAACAGTTAGACCAGGCGTTGACTGAATTGTTACAGGCTTACTGGTTTGTCGCGCTTGCCAC
This sequence comes from Microgenomates group bacterium Gr01-1014_7, assembly GCA_007376405.1. Taxonomy (GTDB): domain Bacteria; phylum Patescibacteriota; class Microgenomatia; order Daviesbacterales; family UBA10151; genus VMGD01. The sequence continues at coordinate 257 of VMGD01000019.1, read as the reverse complement.
TTATCGGGATTAAAAACAGCATCATATGCTGCTAATGAATCCGGGGTAACTGCTTGTCCGGTTAACGGGTCAACAGCTGGAAGTTTAGCGCCTTTTGCTTGAGCTTCTTGCACCTTCTGACCTAACAATCCCTTAATCGTCTCTAATCTTTGACGGTAACAGTCTTACCTAACCAAAAATGGGACTGTAGAGAAGTGGATACCTAATCCAAAAAAGGTACTGTAAAAAGGTTAGATCTTTTAAAAACAAACGCGAAC
>VMGD01000005.1 GCA_007376405.1 Microgenomates group bacterium Gr01-1014_7 | reverse complement strand
GTTCGCGTTTGTTTTTAAAAGATCTAACCTTTTTACAGTACCTTTTTTGGATTAGGTATCCACTTCTCTACAGTCCCATTTTTGGTTAGGTAAGACTGTCGCTTGAAAACAGTAAATTTTAAGGTATAATCTCAATGAAACATTATGGTAAAAACATCCAAAAAAACAATTCTCTTTCAACATCCACTTATCAAAGACTTATACGTAGATAAGATACCTGGTGGTACTTCTCCATTTTTTGAACTACCTTTTGTTTCTTATTTTACCCCACTAGTTTTGCATGGAATTATTGCAGATTTAGGATGTGGCAAAGGTATTAATGGATTTTTAATTCGACTTTCCAGATACTTAGAGGGCGCAAAAATAATCGGAGTAGAAATAAATGAAGATTATATTAAATTTTGTAACAAGTATAATATTTATGATGAAATTATTAAAAAACCTCTACCACATCTTTCATTCAAAAATAAAAGTGTTGAACTGGTTTTATGCACTGGAGTAATAGAACATCTAAGAAGAAAGGCTGGATTGAAGCTGTTTGAAGAAATCGACCGAGTTTGTAAAGGTAGGGTTATCGTTAGCACCCAAATGTGTTTTTTCCTACTGCACCTGGTGATCCAGAGGATAAACATTTATCATTATGGACGATTAAAGATTTTCAATCTAGAGGTTATAAAGTATATGGAGTGGGCTTAAAAATGCCTATACTTTGGGGGGATAAATTGCTTAGAATTAAACAGGCCCTATATTACTTCTTCACCCCAATAAGTTATCTGTTTCCGCATATAAGCGGTACATTAATTGCTATTAAGGATTTTAGTAAATAACCTATTAGAAATTAAAATTTAATGGCTAAAAATAGTAGAAATCTTCCTAAAAAACAAGTCTTTTGCCCAAACTGTAAACATAAAACGGATATTGAAATTCTAGATACAGGACAGTTTAATCTTTATTTATGCAACAGTTGTAAAAACGGTTTTTTATATCCAATACCTAAAAACTTATCAAAGTATTATCCAAAAATATATTGGCAGTATCCAGGACAATTGTCTTATATAAGATCGACATTACATAATTTATTACAAATTAGGAGGAAAAATTGGGTAAAAAAATATATTAAATCAGGAAAAATTCTAGATGTGGGTGCCGGGGAGGGAGTATTCGGCAAAACACTTGGCCCTAATTTTGCGGTTACAAATCTAGAGTCACCTTTTGCAAAAGTTGCCAATAAAAATGTAGTGAAGGCTGATTTTTTAAAATGGAAAACCGATAAAAAATTTGATGGGATAGTTTTCCTGGAAAGTTTAGAACACGTTCCGTCCCCGCAAGATTATCTAAAAAAGGCCCGAAGCCTGCTAAACAAGAATGGCTATATACTTGTGGAATGTCCGCGCTTTGACTCTTGGGAGTCAAAACTTTTTAAAGACAAATGGCTTCATCTTGATATACCAAGGCACTTGGCTCACTTAACAAGGGAAGGTCTAGGAATTTTAGCTTCAAGAAATAATCTTAAAGTAATCAATCAAAGTGGAGTGCTTATCTATGAATTTTCTCCTTATTGTTTTACAGTCAGCCTTATGCGACTTTTAAAGATAAAGCCTTTAAATTTAAAAGAGAGGTCTATTAGCAATCTAACATCTATGACTATGGCTTTAATTTTACTTCCTCTAGGAGTAGTTGCCGAAACTATTTTCCATTTATTCGATCAAGACCCGGTCGAGCTTTCAGTCTTCCAAAAAAGTATAGTTTTATAATAAAAAGATGGCATACACATTTCATATAAAAAATAAAAAATTAATGAAACATGGAGTTGAGGTATTTGATAAACAATATTTTGGGCATTTTTTTAAAAAATATAGCTTCCAGGAAGTAATGTATTATTACAGATTTTTTCAGGGCTGGATAAGGTTTCTTGAACAATTTCTTCCAATTAAAAAGGGTGAGGGTAAAAAAGTTTTAGAAATAGGTTGCGGTATAGGAGCTTTTGCTAGAATTCTTTATGAGAGGGGTTTTGATATAGAAGCTACAGACATATCTGCATACATTCTTAAAAAAGCTAAGAAAAATCAACCTAACATTAATTTTAAAATTCTGGATATCGAAAAAAATATATTGTCGGAAAACGAATTCGATTATATATTTGCTCTCGAAGTTATGGAGCATCTAAAAAATCCAATAAGAGCCTTGAAAAATTCAAAAAAAATGTTAAAAAGAGGGGGCACTTTAGTCTTCTCTACCCCCTACCCAACTAAAGAAACATTGGCTGATCCGTTTCATATAAATCTTAACCTGCCAGAGTTTTGGTTATCAGAAGGTAATAAAATAGGTTTTAAGAATGTAGAAGTAAAATACGCCTCCTTCGTGCCTTTTTTGTATAGGTTTCATTCATTATTTAGCATAGCATTACCACTTAGGGTTGATTCTCACTTTATCAACAGCACTTGTTTCTACTTCTTTAGAAAATAATTATTCCCACTTATTCATTGATGTAATCTAGAAACTATAATATACTGCTTTCAATATGTCTACTAATTTTTCCTACAAATTTCTACTTCCTCTTATATTCATCCCGCTAATTCTGGTAAGCATTTGGTTTAGAAATGGTTTAATAATGGGAGGTGGAGAAGAGGGTTTACCCTTCTATAATCCTTCAAAAACTATTGAGCTTTTAGGAATTTGGATGGAGCATGCTACAGGAATACCTAATTTGGGTATATTATCCAGGACTACACTATTTTATCCCCTTTCCTTTTTGCATGACAATCTCCATATCCCAAATTTTATTCTTCAAGCCGGGACGTTTTTTATTTTGCTTGTTGTTGGGATAATATCTTGTTATTTTTTAACGCTAAACTTGCTTAATAGGCACCAATTTAGTTCTAGTGTCGCATTAATTTCTTCTGTATTTTATCTGTTGAACCCATTTACCATAAGTCAAATTTGGGGTAGGACTCTTATTCCTCAATATTTTGCCTTCGCTTTGCTACCATTGTCTATTTTAATTTTTTTGCTTGCTCTTCAAAAAAGACAATATATTTTTGCAATTTTCTTAACTCTTACTTCCTTAATTTTCTCCACGGCTTTTAACTTTGTCACCTTCATTATGGTTTACTGGTTAGTTTTAGCTCTAACTTTTATTTTTTGGGTGTTAAATTCCCAGCAAAAGAAAAAAGATTTTTTGTTTGGTTTTTCTTTTTTTATACTCTTTTCTTTTTTATGGATTACTGCAAATTCCTGGTGGCTACAAGCATATATTCCAGTTAATAATATGGCTACAGACAGATTAGGCGATTTTGAAGGCAATCTGAATTCACTTATAGGTGTAAGCAGGAATTTTACTCTTGATCTGGTTGCGAGGTTACTTCAGAGAAGTTATTTTTCTGAAGTAGGGTACTATGGAAAAATCTACGTTTCTATCCCATTTCAGTTAATCAGCCTGCTGCTACCATTTTTTGTTATATTGGGATTGATAAAAGCAATCAAAATAGATAAGCTAAAGCAATTTAGATTTTTTATTCTCTTGTTTGTTTTAGGATTGTTTGTTTCATTGGGCGCAAACCCACCATTTGGTTGGTTGTTTGTTTGGATTTTCAAAAACGTAAGTTTTTTGCAACCATTCCGTAACCCTTATGAAAAATTTGGTTTAGTATATGCTTTGGGTTATGCTCCTCTTTTTGCTTTAGGGATTGTCTATTTCTTTAAAACCCGTTTTAAAGTTTGGGGGTTGGTATCTATTTTAATATTGATATGTGGGGTTTTTGTTTGGCCTATATGGACAGGCAGAATTTTTGCAGGTCGTTTAGATAAAAAGGTGGGTATACCGATACCTCCGTACTATCAAGACTTAAGTGAATTTTTAAATAAACAAGTTTGTTGTTTACACAATAAAAATTCAAAAGATTTCAGGATATTTATGACTCCTGTTTGGGGAGGAGATCAGTCTTCTTACTTGTGGAAGGATACAATATATTTTGGCTTTGATCCATCGTTGCATCTTCTTAATCAACCTGCAATCTCCAACATCATTCATGTTCCTTACTATTATGACTTTATCTCAAATATCCGAAGATATATGGAGAGAATAAATCTTGCTCCCTCTCTTGCACTTTTGAGAACAAAATATCTGGTAGACAGAGAAGATGCAACTGTGATACCTGATAATGAAAAACTTCACTATAAATTTCTAACTACAGTAATTCAACCCCCTAATGATGCCTCGTTAGTAAAAAGATCAGTTTGTCAAAACATGAATGTTGTTTCTCAAGACACAAGTACTACCAGGTTAATTTGTCAGATACCGGAAAATGAACAAGATTGGCAAGGAGTTAGGTATCTTCACTTAGAGATTAAAACGGATATAGCATCAAGTTTAGAGGTGGCTATAAGAGATAAAAAAGATGTAAGAAATTTATGGGAGGGTAAAGTAGTTTCCGAGTATCAAACAGATAATGAAAATTGGACGAGTATAACTATTCCTATAAATGTTCCTACTGCGTATAGTTATAGTAATCCAATAGATCTTGCCCACATTTCTTTTTTAGATATCCTAGCATACCCTAAAGATTCTCAGAATACTGGCCCTATAAATATTGATTTAAAAGAAATAAAACTGGATCCGGGAAGAGCAGTAGAAACTAATGAATTTAGATTGATTAAAACATTCGGCAAATTAAAGTTACATGAGCCGAATAATTTCAAATCCCCACCGGAATTTGGTAGTTTTTTACAAATTAATAAAGTTTTAGATTTTGTACAACTTTTTCAAGAAGTTGAACAAAAAAGAGATTCAATTGACCAGCTTGGTTTTTTGCTCACATCACAAAATCCAAATAAAGATCTGTCCATCCTATCTAAAGCTGTAGATTCAAAAATTATTAACAAATCTAAACTATCTGAAACCAGATATTGGATTGAAACAGATCAAAAATCTGATGATATTTTATTACTGCTTAGTAAAACATTTGATCCGCAATGGAAAGTAATTCCTATGGTTAGTAAAGATGAACTGAATGGAAGTTTTGCAAATGATATAAAAATTCTTAAAAAATCAGTTTTACCCGAAAGCAATCACTTTGTTGTTAACGGATATGCCAATTTGTGGAAGATAAGTGGCTCCAGAAAATATGCAATTGTGTTTATACCACAAATAATGGCAGATATAGGTTCGAAAGTTTCAATATTTAGTGTACTGATTATGATTGGAGTTATTAGTATTTGGGGAGTAATCAAACTTTCTCACTTTTACCCGAGGAAATAGCCTTTTTTATAGCGTCCAATACTTTTATAAGATTTACAGCCTCATCCACTGCAGGTAAGGGCCAATGAGAAGTTACTTTACCCAAAAGATAGTCATCCACAATTTTTACCTCCTGTGGAATAGTAAAAGTTTTGGTATTTGGTAAAAGTATTGATTGAGGTAATTTAGCCCCTTTTTTATAAAATAGGAGTTTATCTAATTTATTATGACTGACTAATTTCCCCTTTTCTCCATAAACTATTAAATCTGTTCCACTAATAGATCTGGGTGAACTTGCGTCTAATTTAATATCACCTTTAAGTCCTGAAGAAAATTTGACTATTATTTGATAATTTAATTTATTTTCTGAGGACGCTTTAATGCTGACTACTTGTTCTCCTGCTATCCAACAAGCTAAATCAAGAGCATGAGAGCCTCCAATATAAAGAAAATTTCTATCCGAATATCTTCGTTGGTAGTCATTTCTATCATGAAAGTAGGTTGTTTCAATTTGAGTAATAGTACCAAGTTGTCCTTCTAAAACTCGTTTTCTAGTTTCTGCAAATGTGGGGGTAAGACGGTAATTTTGGCCTACTATTATCACGACGTCATATTGATGAGCTAACTTTTGCAAATATAGAGCATCTGAAAGGTTGGTAGTAAAAGATTTTTCACAAAGGACAACTTTTCTTTTTTTTAAAGCCTTAGCCACAAATTCGGTATGTTTATCATCAGGTGTACAAACATGGACAAGATTAGACCAATCTAAACCGTCTTCAAAATTATCAAAAACAATTATATTATTTTGTGCTCTTAAGGATTTGGCAGTTTGAGGATTGGTAGTGTATATACCAGTTTTTATCCCTAAATTAAGTTGAGCTTCCAAATGTCTTCTTCCGGCAACACCTATTCCTATTACAAGAGGCCTAATTTTTTTTATCATATTAACTCCTTTAGCATTATACCTCACAAAAAAGAGTTATTTCTTCAGCTAATTTGTTGAATTTTGCTATTGGGATTACCTCTTAGGTATTCTAAGAAATGGAGTGCTTCCAAGCGGTACGCAGAAGCGTCCAATTTTCTTCTTTGTTGAAATTGTGCCAATCTTTCAGGTGACATTTCGTTGTCTCTTTGAGTTTTAGGATAAACAAAGGGTATTTCTACACTAACTACTCTCTTTCCATTAAAAAGAGCCTCAATAATGGGAAAATAATGGCCGTCAGAATGTTGTTCTGGATTTGGTTGAGCTCCTACACGACTTCTAATTGGAGACTTAAGGCTATATTCTTTTAAGAAGTATGAGACAATCTCTGGATCGTTTTTGAAAACTAGCGGACCAAAAAACCAATCAAAGTTTTGATCTTTGGGCAATATTCCTGCCTTATGCATTAGCCAATTATATGTTCTATTAACCCTAAGTTCGGATTCCCTCATGTAATCTGGATAAGACTTCTCAAAAAGGTCCAATGACGATTTTGTGTCAAGGACTTTGAATTGTTATATCCAATATAGAAATTACATTTAGGCAAAAATAATGTTATACTTCACAGCTGAGGTTTGTCATATAAAAGTATGGGAATTAAAAAAATACACATCTTTGCCTTAGCTGCTTATGGTCAGGGGTTGTCAGGAAGTGACCGAATCTTTATAGAATTTGCCCGACGTTGGAATAAACGTGCTAAGGTTAGTATTTGGGTTTCTCAAGAAGGATACGAATTATGTAAAAGACAGCAGTTAAGTCTATCAGGTGTCAACTATCTTGTATCAAGTATGAAACCATGGAGAAATTTTGGTTTTTTGATAAATTACTTAGCAAGGATTCTTGAAGGAATTAGAGTTGGGTTGACTGTGAGTTTGGACAATCAACCCAAAACGATAGTTTACTCAGCATCAGAATTTTGGATGGATTCAATTCCGGCATGGATTTTAAAGTTACGATTTCCCAAAATAAAGTGGGTAGCAGCATGGTATCAAACAGCTCCCAAACCTTGGGTAGGTTTTACCGAGGGGAAAAGAGATAATACTTATAAATTAAGCGCCCTTGTTTACTGGTTTATCCAATTGCCTACTAGAAACTTGATTAACAAATTTGCAGATTTTGTTTTAGTTAATAATGAAAATGAGAGGCTAAATTTTCCAAGACTAAATAAAATGGGACGAGTAATCATTGTCTATGGTGCTGTAGATTTAGAACAAATTAGAAAATGGAAAGTTAAATTTAAAAAATTGCCTAAAATTTATGATGCTGTTTTTCAAGGCCGCTTTCACCCACAGAAAGGTGTTATAGAGCTCATTGATATATGGAGATATGTGGTAGATCAAAAGAGCGATGCCAGATTGATTATGATAGGAGACGGTCCGTTAATGAAAAATCTAAAAATAAAAATTAAAAATTTAAAATTAGAAAAGAACATTATTGTTAAGGGTTATCTATTTGATGGGGGAGATAAGTATAAGATTTTTTCCCAAAGTAAAATTGTACTACACCCTTCATTTTATGATTCAGGGGGTATGGCAGCTGGCGAAGCTATGGCTTTTGGATTACCTTGCATCGGATTTGACCTAGATTCTTACAAATCGTATTATCCTAAAGGAATGATTAAAGTAGATATTGGTAATTTAGAAAAATTTGCCAATGTGGTTATAAGTTTATTAAATGACCAATTAATGAGAGATAGGATAGGTGCAGAAGGATTGGACATGCTAAAAAAGAATTGGTCTTGGGATAAACGAGCAGAAGAAATTTTCAATGAAATTCATCAATAGATTAATAGTTACCATACCATTCTCATATATGTGGTTACTAAGGCAGAGTTTAGGTAACCCAAAGACTATTTTAGATCTCGGGTGTGGTGACGGCAATCTAATGGAACTTTTGGCGGATGGGAAAGAATGGCAGGTTACAGGAGTAGATCTATATGCAAAAAATGTCAAAATTGCATCAAAAAGAAGTACTTTTACAAAAGTTTATAAAGCGGATATAGTAAAATTTGTCAAGCAAGAAATTATAAAAAGAAAGAAATATGATGTAGTTTTCTGCTCACAAGTAATCGAGCATTTAGATTATAAGAGGGGAGAAGAGTTACTGTCTTTAATAGAGTCAATAGCCAGGCAAAGAGTTATAATAGGTACACCACGAGAATTTATGAAGCAGCCCCATGGTTATCTTGGAGACAATCCTCATCAGGTTCATAAATCAGGATGGTCAGAAGAAGATTTTAGGAAAAGGGGTTATAAAGTGTTTGGGATAGGATTTTCTCCACTTTGGTCGGAAGCAGGTTTAATTCGTATTAATCACAACAGAGTATTAATTTCATTCTATTTTGCAGTATCCTTTTTATTGTCGCCAATTGTCTACTTCATTCCCAAGATTGCAGCTGGAATTTTGTGTATTAAAAATATAAAATGAGAAAAAGTTTATGGGTTGGGAAGTGGCCTAAAGTGTCTATCATTATCTCTAACTACAATGGTTTGCAGCTTAATTTGGTGATTGACTCATTAACTTCAGTTTTAAATTGTGACTACCCAAATTATGAGGTTTTTTTGGTGGATAACGCTTCGATGGACAGAAGTGTACAAATTATAAAGCGAAAGTTTGGTAAGAATCGAAGGCTTAAAATAATTCGCAATCCTATCAATATGTACAGCCAGGGTCTTAATCTTGGTTTGGAAAATGCCACTGGAGAATATATAGCTTTTTTTAATAATGATATTGAATTTAAGTCCGGATATTTACAAAAGATTATTAATCTTTTTCAAAAGGAGCCAAAAGCAGCTTTGATACAAGGAAAATTATTATATTTTTATGATCATAAAATGATAGATAGCGCTGGAGAAACCATGGATATATATGGTAATCCAATAACAATTGGGGCAGGGGAGAAAGATTTGGGTCAGTATGACCGACAAACAAAGATTCTTTCTGCTAGCGGATCTGCATCAGCCATACGCCGAAGTGTTGTAAATATTGTGGGAGACTTTGATCCAGATTTCGGTATTGGGTATGAAGATATGGATTTTGCTTTAAGGATAAGACTAAAAGGTTTAAAGGTTTTATATCAGCCAGATGCAGTAATTTATCACAAGAGGGGAAAAACAGATTTGTCTAACATAGTCAGAGTTAAGGTGAGATGGCATTTTAACAAGAATAGACTTGCAACTATGATTAAAAATTATCCAGTTTTTCTTTTGCTTAAAGCTTTACCTATAACAATCCTATTGTATATTGCAGCCGGCCTATGGGAAATTCTTATAAAGAGGAAATTTAGTCTGGGGTTTACAAGATTCACAGCTATAATTTGGATATTAAGGAATCTTCCCAGTTTACTTAGGAAAAGATTTACTATAAGAGGGGATATAAATCAAAAGGGAGAAGAAAGTATGTTAAACTTGCTGTCAAATACGCCTTTGTTTAAAAGTTTCCTGTCCTTTGTGAGGGCAAAATGAAGAGAAATATACTAGCTGGTTCTCTTTACCTGTTTATCACTCTAGTCGTGATGTTTTCATGGTTTCATTATGGGTTGATGTATGGCGGAGGAGATGTAGGTTTACCGACACATAATCCCCAAAGAGTACTTCAGATGGCATCGCAGCCATGGTGGACTGAAACCGCGCCGGGTTTTCCTAGACCTCAAAATTTGACTGCTCTGCCTGCTTATGTTTTTTTTGCATTTCTTCAAAACTTGGGTCTTCCTGCTTTTATGATCCAAGCAGTAATCTTTGGTATTTTGCTATTTCTAATGGGTTTTGGAATGTATTTGCTGGCTAAAAATATTATGAAGAATGAAAATAGGGGGATGGCAATACTTGCAGGCCTTTTTTATATGGTCAATCCCTATATGATGGTTTTGGTCTGGCATAGATTCACCCACACCACATTTTTCTTTGTAGCTTCTTTGCCATTACTTTTACTCTTTTGGAGAAAATGGATGAGAGAGAAAGAATTTACAAGTTTAATCATATTTATAGCAGTCAATTTAATTTTTTCCTATATGTTCGGCACATTGGCTTACGCTATTACCTTATGGTTTCTTCTTGGTATGTACACCCTCTTTGAAATATTCATTCCATGGATTGGATGGAAAAAAGCTTCTCAAATTTCGGCATCCTTCAGTTTAGGGTTGATACTTTGGGTATTAACCAATACCTGGTGGATTCTTCCAGCGTTTTTTATTTTGCCTACTTTGGCTTCTGCTCAACATGCAGTAGGTGATACTCTTTCGACCTTGTTTGCAATTGGTGAGCAAAGTATTATCCCATATTCACTTCCCGGGTTAAATTCCTTTTATTTATTCCAAAGACAAGAATTAGGGGAAGTTTTTAAGCATCCGCTTTTTTTATTTATTCCCTGGATAGGGGTTTCGTTTACCATAATCGGTATTTATTATACGAAAAAGAGTAGAGAATTGATTTTTTGGAGCATACTTTTTATTTTAGCAGTCTTTTTAGCAAAAGGAGTTGCCCCTCCGTTAGGCTATTTTTATCCTTATATGTTTGAAAAATTCTTTTTTTTGGGAGTATTAAGAAATCCATTTGAAAAATTCGGATTATTAATTCCTTTTGCAGGTAGTGTACTTTTTTCAGTCGGCTTTTTTAATCTTGCTACTTATTTTTGGAAGAGGAATAATTTAGCAGGCAAGGCAGTTTTAATTTTAAGTTTTGGATTATTTTTTGGAGTTTATCATTGGCCTTTTTGGACAGGGACACTGTTTGGGACCTTGGAGAAAAGGAATTTTGTAGAGATTCCTCCCTATTACCAGCAAGCGAATCTTTGGATTAAGAATCAAAAAAAAGACGGTAATATTTTACATTTACCTTTAGCTATTACTGATGCCTCTACCTATAGGTGGCAATATGGTTATTCTGGAGCAGAGTCAAATGCTGGTTTTTTTACATCAAATCCTTCAATATCCATGGGTTTTAATTTATCTTATTTGGACGATGCATTGCAGGGGTTTGATCTGATGACTAGCTTTGATCAGATAAAATATGCTGAATATTTGAAGGAACTATTCAGAGCTTTTAATGTCCGATTTATCGTTCTTCATTACGATATTAACTGGCAAGCTTCAGGGGTTCAATCGCCTGAAGAAATAGGGAAAATTTTAGACTCGCTGCCTTTTTTAAAAAAACAAAAAGAGATTGAGGAAGTAACTGTATATGAAATGGATGAAAAAAGCTTTTTAAGTAAAATCTACACCGCTTCTTACTTTAATTATCTAAAACTTGGTTCAAATTATGACACTTGGTTCTGGTTTTTAAGAAGCGATCCAACTAGAATACTACTGTCTGATAAATCAGATAGTAACGAGCTTACAAATTTATCTGGTTATAAACAAACAATTTTGATCCCCACCACTATTGTGAAAATCTCTTCAACACAATTAGCATCAGAAGAGAATTCCTTAAAGGAGTTACCACCAGCTAGATTTTTGCCTGATTTACCACTATATCCAATGATAATTTTAAAGGAGTTTATTCAGGCTAGTGGGTATCAAAAAACAAAAGAAAATATTCATCTCACATTTGCAGGAAAGAGGTTAGTAGAGATATATAGGATGCAGGATAAAGATCCAAATAAATCAGTATCTCCAATAATTCAAAGATATATACAACATCTAAATAAAGCGGTCGATAAAATCTTTAAAGATGGATTAATTAGTGTTGAAGCACCTACTGAATTTAAAATATTATTTTCCCGTCATGAAGTAGTTTTGAGACAAATTTATCAAAGAGCAAAAGATCAAGATAAAGCGGTATTAAGTCAAGCAATAGAAACTTTAAGAATGAGAATGATCGATATGAAAATGCAACCAATTTACGAATTGATAAGTGAAAGAGAACTGGCCAGATACAATAGGCAAGTACATAGGTTTTTTATACCAGTCGACGGAGAATATGAGATATTGATGGCAGATTCAAAGGTATCTCCAATTTATCAAAAAAATTTAAGTCAATTAGATTTACAAGTAGACAAAACAGTTCAGTCAAGAACTGGTCAAATAAAGGATGATCTAATATCTTATGGGACAATACCTTTAAATGAAGGTCTGCATGAGATTAGTTTTAATATGCAAAATTCTGTAAATTTAATCAAAGATAAGCAAGGAGAGATACGGATAGTCTCTGGACAACACAATCCAAATTCGTACGAGATAAAGGTAGAGCCTTTCCATCCCAACAGCACCTACTTACTATCTTTTGAATATTGGACACAGAAAGGAAGTGACCCAATTGTAAGGATACTGCAAGATAGTGATCCAGATGATTATTTAGTGGCTGATGCATTAATTAAGCAGAGATCTTATCAATTTATAAAACCAGTAGAGTTCGATCCTTACAATAAATATTGGAAAACTTATAACCTTTATATATCTCCCAGAAAAAATTCCGCCAATTTTTCATTCCAAGTTGTATCAATCCCTTGGGATGATTGTAAATCTATCATAGCAGAGAAATGGCTATGTGATAAACAGGAAGTGAAATTTAATTTTCAAAAGACTTCGAGCATATCTATCCGTAATATTCGGGTATTTAGAATTTTAGATAACCTGTTATTCCTTAGGAGCATTTCTGCAAATCAGACATCTCAAATTGTAAGTTTGAATTACACTAAAAAGGCTCCATTGGAATATGAAGGGAATATAGTTTTGGATAAGCCAAGCTACATGATTTTCAGCGAAACGTTTAACGATAACTGGAAGTTAACCTTGTTTGACGGTGAAAAAGAGTATATGGTACCAAAACACTTCTTTGCTAATATGTATGGTAATGGATGGTTTATAGATAAAAAAGGAAACTATAAATTTAGAATTAGATTTTCAGGGGATAAGTATTTATATTTAGGTATATACATTAGCGTATTCAGTTTATTAATTTTTACAATAGTTCATTTAGTTGGCAAATATTTAAAATGGAGCCATGAAAAAAGCAATTAAGAAAATAACTTTATATTTGTTTGTCTTTGGATTTTTCTTGATAATAAACTCCGGTTTTAAATTTGATTCGTGGGTTTCTCTATTTCAAACTTTATTTTTTACATTGATGACACTGCTTTTAATATCCCAACCATGGTTAAAAAAAGCTTTCGTTGTCTTGTCAATGATATTATTTTTTATTATGGTTGTTTTTTTCATTTTAGACTTTATTGATATTGCAAATTTTTTTGGTAGTTTGGGATTTGGCATATTAATCATCTCAAGTTTATTTTATCTGCCAAAACTTTTAAAATATGGTTATATATAAAAAGGTTAATAAATACTATCTTCCAGCCTTATTTTTTCTGATCTTATCTTTATTATTAATATTTGCATGGTTTAAAGATGGCCACCTCTATGGTGGGGGAGATGTAGGCTTACCAACATATAACCCCATCAGGATATTTCAAATAGCCAGATATATCTGGTGGGAAGCTGTAGCACCCGGATTCCTAATTCCTCAGGCAATTACATCAATTACCTTATACTTCTTCCTTTCCTTCTTTCAACTCCTTGGTCTAGGGCCTCTAGGTATTCAAGCGATTTTATTCTGTACCCTACTTTTCTTTATGGGATTTGGAATGTATTTGTTAACCCTTTCAATTATAGGTAGAGATAAAAAAATATACGCCACTTTAGCAGGATTATTTTATATGTTTAACCCATATATGATGACTCAAATCTGGCACCGTTTCACTCATACATCAATGTTTTTTGTAGCAGCTTTACCATTTTTAATTCTTTTTTGGAGGCTTTGGATAAAAAGTGGTAATTACTTATACTTGCTATATTTTCTACTTGTAAACCTTTTAGCAAGCTATATGTTTGGAACAATTGCTTTTGTATTTCCATTTTGGTTAATAATGTCTCTTTTTACCGTTTCTGAAATATTCCTACCCTGGGAAAATAAATCCCGCTCTTTAAAAGTACTTTGGAGATCTTTATTTGGGTTAGTTATTTGGATTCTAGTTAATAGCTGGTGGCTAATGCCAGTTGCTACAATTGGCTCAGGTGTAGCTTCACAGCAACACGATATCAGGGGGAGTATATTTACACTGGTAGCTATCAGCAAACAGGCAATCCTCCCTTATAGCCTGCAGATGGTTAATTCTTATTATGTCTTTGATCAAGCAGAACTAGGAGAAATATATAAGAGTTTTTTCTTCCGCCTGATTCCTTGGTTAGGGGTAAGCATAATATTTTATGGCATAATTTGTGCACTTAAAAGAAAGTATCTTGCTTCGCTGGTATTGATTTATTTGGTCATAATTATGTTAGCAAAAGGTACGTCAACCCCTTTTGGTCAGCCTTTTTTATTGCTTTTTAGTAAATTTTTTGCCTTGGGGTTACTCCGAAATCCATTTGAAAAATTAGGTATTCTTTTACCCCTTGTAAGTAGCATATTATTTGTCTTGGGAATAGAAGGACTTTTTAGCTGGTTCGGTAAATATTTAGGTAATTTAGGCAAAAAGATGGTTTTATTGATGCTAATTACAGTTATGGGAGTCTATTATTGGCCCATGTACAAGGGGACAATTTTTGGAATTGTAGGGAAACCAAATTATGTTGAGATCCCCCAAACTTATTTAGATGCAAATTTATGGTTAAACCAAAAAGTCAATCAAGACTCTATAACTGATGGTAAGATTCTTCATTTACCACTAACAAGAAGTGATGTAGCAACATATAGATGGAAAAATGGTTATCATGGTATTGAGTCATCTGCTTCCCTCTTTACCGCCTTACCTTCAATTTCTCACGGAGTTAATCTTAAGAGGATAGATGATCCTTTAACAGCTTTATCACTAATTTTTCATAAACCATATTATGAAGACACCAGTAAAATCCTAAAATTACTCCAGGATTTTAATGTTAGGTTTATAATTCTTCATAAAGATATGGATTGGTTGGGGGGTGATACATATAATCCGTTTGAGGCTGAAAAAGTCCTGAACAATTTGAGTTTTATAAAAAAAGAAGCTGAATTTGGTAATTTAGTGGTGTATAAAGTAGCTGAGGAATTTTTTGGATCTAAAATCGAGATTCCAAATAATATTTCTTTGGTCTATCCTCAAAAAAGTAGTATGCAACTTTGGCCATGGCTAGCAAGTGAGAAAGATGCTAATTTTCTTTCACCAGTTAATGATAGAGTGGATGAAACTTTAAAATCTAAAGCTTCTGAAACTCTAATTTTTCCTGAAAATGCTTTTTCCTATCCGCAAGCTTCATCAAGCAGTTTAGAAAATACAACAAAGCAGCTCACTACTCAATTGAATATTTTATTAGGAGCAGCACAATACGTCAAACAACTGGGAACAATGCATACAAAAACCGAAGCAACAGTGCAAAATATCATTTTAGCCAGTCAAAAGTTAATAGAGGGGACTATCAGAGAAGCCTCAATTGATGAATACTCAAATTTGATAGATAAAATTTTTCCAGAATTGGATGATAATTCAACATTATACTTTGATGTAGCTAAGACCACCATAGGAGATATATTAAAACTTCATGAGATTACTTTATCGGTTATAGGAAAGGGACCCGATACTTTAAATAGAATAAGAGAGTTCCTAATTAAAGAAAAAACGTTTCCTCTCTTCGTGTATAAGGGTAATGTTAGTGAAGCAGGCGAAAGACAACTTTATAATTTCTCAATAAATTCTGATGGTAGGTATGAATTAATTTTAACAAATTCTAAGATAAAAGATGCTTATTTGGACAAGTTAAGTAAACTTAATTTGCAGATTAACAATGAAGCCGTTACCTTATCAGGTAAAGAGGTTGGGAATATTTTAACTTTTGGGGAAATTGGCTTTAAAAAAGGATTAAATGAAATAAGTTTGAGTACTCCTTCCGCAGCTAATTTAATCTCTTCTCCAAACAGTTTAACAAAAATTGGAAATATTAATATTCTCAAGGAGACAATTGAGATGTCGGTTTCTAAAAATAACCCTTCAGCAATTGGGGGTCCGCTACTTCAAACAAGTGGCGAAGATATCTTTAAGTTAAGTTTTGATGCGATAATACCAGCAAATGTTGGGCTATATATTCAGATAATTCAAGATACTGATAATGAGCAGAATGGTCAAAAGGTTCCGAGAATAAGTTTCTTGCAACATCTCAATCAATTTGATTGGCAGGGAAGCTATAACATCAAATTACCGGCTCTTTCAATATCGACCAGAGAAGCCAAGATTAGATTAATTGCTTTAATCCCCCCCGAGGTATCCAATTTTAATACTACATCGGTAGAGATTAAAAATTTACGATTAATTAGAATACTTAATAATCAAATTCTCTTAAGAGCCGTGGAATTAAATAATGAAAAAAAAATAGTTGGAACGATAGATTTTAAAAGAAAAAATGCCGTAGAATATGAAGGAAATTTGAGATTGACACGTCCAGGATTTGTCTTCTTTAAAGAAGCCTATGATCCAGGATGGGAATTAGAATTGAGAAGAGATAATAAAGTTTTTAAGCCGTATCAACATTATATAGGTTATCTTTATGGTAATGCCTGGTGGGTTGAAGAACCGGGAGAGTATAATTTTAAAATAGAATTTAAACCTCAACAGAAAGTGACTTTAGGAATTTACCTAGGCTTAGCTGGTTTGTTGGGAGTTATTTTATTGATTGTAAGATCAAAAATTAAGAAAAACTTATGAAAGTCATGAGATTATTGATTAAATTTTTAATACTACCGCTTATCTTAATGAGTTTTTTTAATTTTTTAGAATATGGTTTTGAATGGAATAGACCTGATCAATTTATCTATCCAATAGTATTAACGCTTGTAACTTTAATTATTTTTTTCGTTTCCAAACTAAGAAAATTATTTTTATCTCTGTCTTTATCTATACTTTTCCTTATGATATTTCTATATTTACTCAATGAATTAAATCTG
Source organism: Microgenomates group bacterium Gr01-1014_7 (assembly GCA_007376405.1). GTDB lineage: Bacteria > Patescibacteriota > Microgenomatia > Daviesbacterales > UBA10151 > VMGD01. Next base: position 54,513 of record VMGD01000005.1, on the reverse strand, counting down.
GCAAATATCATTGGAAGCTTTGGATTTGCTTTATTACTGATTGTTATATCCTCATATATTCCACAGATTATTAAAGAAGGTTTTGTAGAAAAATTTTAATAGATTCTAGCCACCACAAAATAAATGTTGTTTTCCGAAAGGTCAGGTTTTTCCAGATCTTCGTAATAAACTGTTATTGTCGAATCTTTATAAACAAGTCTTAATGCATCCGCATTATTTAAAATAAAAGCTGCTTGTTTGGAACTGGATCCCCACTCAGTTGCAACAAATGGATAGTTCGGGTCATTTTCAATGTATATTACAGATCCTTTTGGCAAAATAGGATAAGTGGTAGTAACTTGTTTTATCAGCTTTTCTGCATATCTTCCTCTTTCAGCTGCCCAATAAGTAGTTCTTTGTAAGATTGCTGATGTTGCAGATAGGATAAAAAGGGATGATATTAAAATAAACAAGAAAATGCTAACAACTTTACGTTCCCACCTGACGAGCTGTAGTTTGGATGCCTGGTGTACATTTAAAATAATTAGTCCTATTATAGTCCAGAAGGCGACTAGGCCTGTTTCCAGGTACTGAGTTGATTTATGAAGTGGAAGTAAGATAATGGGAAGTAGGCTTAATAGGAACCAGGAAATGAAAAACAAAAGCTGCTTTGTAAAGAAATTTCTTTTTTTGATTGATAAGTAGATAATAGCTGCTGTTAGTAGAAAAAAAATTGTCAAAAAAGTTGAGAAAATAATCATGTAATAATTCCCCCAATATCTAAGAAGCGTTGGATTAAGTTTAAATCCAGGTAACACAAAATCTATTAACATTTCGGGTAATCCTAGAGCCCAGCCTGCATACCACATATAGGAATTAAGAATAGTTTTTAGGCTAAATATTGCCTGGTATTCTTTTTCTGTTGCAGAAAAACCTATCTTAGTAATTTCTAAATATAAATAAACCAGTAAGATAAAAAAGAAAGGGCAAGCTATCCAAATTTTTCTTAGGAATTTTTTAAAAGGATATTGAATAAAAAGTAATGCTGAAATTAGAAAGGGTATTATAGAAGCTAGTTCATGAGAACCTAGAGCCAAAAGAAATGTAATATAGGAAAGAATTGAATTCTTAAGGATAAAGATTAAAGTGAGAAGCAAAAAAGTAGTTGCGCCTAATACTTGTATTCCCCCTGCCAGATAATAAAGAGGGGAAACTTGGGCAGAACAAATAGCATAAAAGAAAGCCACAAAAAAAGAAAGAAATTTATTTTTAAAAATTTTCTGAATTAAATGATAAGCAAGAATTGAATTTAAGAATAGAATTAGAAATTGAAAAATTCTAAAAGGGTAAGCATTTAATCCAAATAGCGAATAAAAAGTATTAAAAAGAGCCTCCCTGAAAATTGGTCTATAAAAAGCAATTCCTCTGTCGGAAAAAGAGTAGAAACCAAATAGATTAACAAATTTCCTGATGCTTCCGTCAGTTAAACTTACTTTAAAGTGAAAAAAATCATCCTGAGAAAAATAAGTAAATAGAGCTGGGTAATATAGAAAAAGGATAACTGTAAATATAATGAGGAATGGAAATATTTTCTTTAGCATACACTAAATTATATATCAAAATGTAATATAATCTTTTAAATGAGAATTTTGAGTAAACATACATTTTTAGTAGGATTGTTTTTTATTTTGTTAAGCGGCTTAGCTGCTTTTTTAAACCATTCAGGTTTTGCATTAAGACTTATTGTTTTATCATTTTGGATTATAGTAGGAGGATCGTTACTCTATATATTTGAGCTAAAAAATGAAAAATAAATTTCTGGTAATAATTCTACTGCTTTTACTGGTTACAGTTTATTGGCAGTGGTTTTTACCAGGGGCAAGGGTTGCTAATGATTTTCCAATAATTTCAGAATCTTTACTTAAATCTTCTATGAATTTGCCTTTCGTTTGGTCAGAGAGTGGGGCTGAGGGACTGGGGGAGTATTCGACATTCTTTCTTTGGTCTTGGCCATTGTCATTTATAGCAGGTATTCTCGCAAATATTGGTTTAGGTTTTTCTATTATAGAAAGAGTGCTTCTTTTTATACCGTTTTTACTTTTGGGAGGGATAGGTATTTGGAAATTTTGTGGAAGTGTTAAGCTAACTGATGATGCTAAATTTATTGCATCTTTATTTTATTTAACGACGACCTATATTCTCTTAGTTATTGATGGTGGACAATTATCAATAGCACTTACCTATGCCTGGTTTCCAATAGCCTTCCTGGCAGTAGAAAAATCTATTAAGGGAGGATTTAATAAAAAAGTCTTTGCAGGTTTATCAGTCTCAATTTTAGGTTTTTTTGATTTTAGATTTATTTATGTTTTATTTCTCCTTAGCTTAGTACTGTTTTTTTACCAATTATTATTGGATCCTAAAAAAAGGGTCTCTTTGTTTTTGGACTGGATAAGTAGCGGAGTAATTATCGGTACAGTAGTGCTAGGATTAAATATTTATTGGTTATTACCTTTATTTAAAGCCCCCATTTCCTCTGGTACTTATGCTTTTTTTACTCAAGCCTCTTTTTTAAGCCTTATAGATTTAGGTCATAGCATATTGCTACTTGCCCCCCACTGGTTTAAAAATGTCTTTGGTAATATCACAACTCTTCGTCCTGAATTTGTTTTTATTCCTATACTTGTATTTCTTGCACCCATCCTGCGACCTAAAGACCGTGTTGTTGGATTCTGGTTATTAGTCTCTATATTTTCCATTTTCTTAACTAAAGGCGCCTCAGAGCCTTTGCCACAAATCTATCCTTGGCTTTTTTCGCACATACCAGGTTTTTCATTATTCCGCGATTCATCAAAATTTTTCTTTCTAGAAGCCTTTTCGTACAGTGTTTTATTAGGGATAACTACAGACGAGATTCTTAAGAAGGCAATAAAATTTCCAAAGCTAAAAATATTTTTTTTAATAATACTATCTAGCTATTTTATATTTTTGATAAGGCCAGTTTGGTTTGGACAAATGACTGGTACATTTTCTCAGCCTTTATTTCAACAAGAGTTTGCAGGACTTAGTCAATTTATAGAAAAAGATAAAAGTTTTAGTAGAGTATTTTGGATTCCGTCTTTTCCCTCTTTAGGTTATTCGAGCCTGACGCATCCCAGGATAGAAGCTGCCCGTTTGGTTCAAAGAAGAACTTTTGCAATAGGTACCCTAGGTACATATGAAATATTTAATTTCCTTAGGGAGGCACAGTATATGGGTGAAATATTCGATGTGGCTGGAATAGAATATATAGCTTATCCTTATCTTGATCCAAGAAGAGATAATCTACATCCAGATAATGTTAAATACCAATCTATATTTTCAGATCAATTATCTAAACTATCCTGGCTATCTAAAGTTGAAAATTCATTGATTCCTTTATGGAAAGTAAAACAACATCAGGACAAATTTTTTATCACACAGAATATTTGGTGGGTGATTGGTTCAGATGATATCTATAAGGAGGCCACAAAAAGTAGTGAATTAGCTTTATCTAAAAATTCTTTAATATTTGTTGAAGAGTTTTCCGGACTTGGGAAAAGAATAGATGAATTACCAAATGCAAATATTGTTCTTAACAATAAAACATTTATAGATTTCTCAGCCAGTTTTATAGACAGCAATGATTTAATTTTTCCTGCAAAAAAATTAAAACAGGATCCAGATCAATCCGGTTGGTGGAAAAGAGAAGCTGCGGATTTGATTAGGTGGAGAGAGTTTCTACAAATCAAATACGGTATAGATAATCAGGACTTTGATCTAGGAGGAGGATGGGCAGTGGGAGAAGGGGAGAGAGAATTTACAATTTACAATTTACAATTTACAAAAGGGAAAGTCCTGCTGGCAAGAGTTTTGGAAAGTACGAGAAGTGGCAATTTAAGTTTTTCTCAGGATGGCAAATTGATTGGTCAAATTGATACGAAGAAACCTGGAAATAATATTAGGTGGTTTGAGGTTGGACAGTTGCAAAAAGATGGAGGAGAACTGGAAATTAAATCTTCCGGTGATATTAACGTTGTTAATGCACTTTCGGTTTTGGATAAAGTTGAATGGGTAAGTTATCAGGATAAAACTCAGAAGTTGCAGGGAAGGATCGTAAATTTTGATGAGAAGAATATCCAAAGCGATAATAATCCTAAAGTCTCTTATAACAAAATAAATCCTACCAAGTATATAGTTGATATTAGCGGTTTAACAAAACCTGCATTTTTGGTATTTTCCCAAAGTTATGATGGTTTGTGGAAAATGAATGGTCAAACTTTCCTACCAGTGTATAGTCTGTTAAATGGATTTAAAATAGAAAAAAATGGGCAGTATACGGTTGAATTTGAACCTCAAAAATATGTTTTTCCCGGCCTCCTAATTTCTACGATAACCGCAGTTGGTTTGATTTTACTTCTAATAAGATCCAGCAAACATCCATAATTTCTTCTATAATGGCTATATGTGGAAATCTATACTAAAAACAGCCACATTCAGGCAGTCACAAATTACCATTTTGGGAACAGTTATAAATGGCGCATTGGGGTTTTTATTTTATATAGTATTGGCAAGGTTTTTGGGTCCTTCGGATTTTGGGTTATTGACTGTTTCCCTTGCTAGCCTTGTGCTGATTGCGGATATAGCGGATATTGGAACCAATACGGGTTTAGTCCGTTTTGTTTCTCTCAATTTGGCAGTAGACAGCGAAAAAGCTTACAGATTTTTGAAGTTGAGTTTGGAAATTAAATTGATAGCATGGCTGATATCTTTTTTTGTAATTTTCTATCTTTCACCTCTCCTGGCAACCCAGGTTTTTCATAAGGAGGAGCTTATTTTACCTTTGCGCCTGGTGGCATTTGGAGCAGGAGCGGCACTTCTTTTTACCTTTGCTACCTCAATGCTTCAAGCATATCAAAAATATTTTCTCTGGAGTGTGGTAAATGTTTTAACCAACCTCTTAAGACTGGTTTTAATATTGGTCTTAGGATACTTCCTGGCGCTTAATGTTGAAAGCAGCCTGGCTGTTTATATAATACTGCCCTTATTCGGATTCGCAATAACTTTGTTAATTGTTCCGGCCAGAAAAATATTTGCCAGCAGAAATGAATTTAGTTTATCGAAAGTTCTTTTACAATATAATATTCCGGTTGCTATATTCACTATAATTTCCGCTTTCTCGGCCAGACTGGATACTTTTTTGAATGCTGCTTTGCTTTCTTCAAGAGAGGTGGGCATTTATGGAGCTGCCAGTCAACTGGCGCAAGTTGTACCTCAGCTGGTTGCGGCTTTGGGACTGGTGGCTGCGCCAAAGTTCGCCGGCTTTCAAAGTTTAAATCAGATGCTGACATATTTTAAAAAGTTTCAGTTGTTAATTTCGGGTTTATGTTTACTGGGGATTTTATCAATTCCTCTTTTGGTATATCTCATTCCTATAATTTACGGGCAAGGGTATCAAGGAGCTGTCATACCTTTTATATTTTTATTTCTCGCCATGCTGGTATTTTTATTCTCTGTCCCGGTACATATTAGCGTTATTTTTTATTTTGCCAGACCGGATATTTTTATTTGGATTTCAATTGGGCATTTGTTGATAATAGGGGGTTTAGGATATTTGCTGATTTCAAATTATGGAATAGTTGGTGCTTCTATAACAGTACTTATTGGTACAATTTTTAATTTTCTGTATCCGTTTATTTGGTTTCTTAAAAAAATATATGAAAAATCATAGACTTTATAATACCTGGAGTCAGGTGCCGGTAATATATTATCAGAGAGGTGTTAAAGATAATATTTTTCAATGGATTTGGCATACACACAAAATTAACATTGCTAAAAAATTACTCAAAGACTTAAATTTTAGAAATTGTTTAGATGTTGGTTGTGCTAGTGGATATATGATTTCTGAAATTGCTAAAGCTTATCCTCATCGAAAGTATTTTGGAGTTGATGTTTATGATAAGGCCATAGAATATGCTAAAAGTATGTATCCTGATATAAAATTTTTTGTTGCACCTGCAGATAAATTGCCATTTCCATCCAATAATTTTGATTTAATTATCTGTTATGAGACCATTGAGCATGTAGAGAACCCACTTACAGTATTTCAAGAATTAAGAAGGGTTCTAAATAAGGATGGGATATTAATTTTAGCAATGGATTCAGGAAGTTTTTTATTTAGGATTATTTGGTTTATATGGGAACATACCAAAGGGACGGTTTGGCAAGGGGCACACTTACATCCTTTTCACCACGATAAGCTTGAGAGATTACTAAGCTTATCTGGCTTTAAACTTGATAAAAAAATTTTCTCTCATTTTGGTATGGAGGTTATTTTTATTTTAAAAAAGGGATCACCATAAGATGAAAATGCAATCTTTAGGTAACAAATATATAACTATTTTTCTTTTTGTATTAGTGGTTATTCTTTCAAGTTTGATGCGGTTTTACAATTTTAATAATCTGCAATATTTTTCAGGGGATGAGGAAATATTGCATGCCATTTTAAGAAGAATGGTAGTTGAAGGAAAACCCGCTTTGGTAATTCCTAATGCTCAAATAGGCGGCAGTATTGGATCCCTTTTTCATGTGCTGTCTGTTCCTATCTTTTATTTGACCAATAGTAACCCTTCTTTAGTACAACTGTTTGGTTCTGCTTTAGGGATAGTGACTACAGTTGCAATATATTTTGTGGGTCGAATGATTCTTGGACATTTAATGGGTTTTTTTGCAGGGATTCTTTACGGAGGATCTTTTCTGATATCGCTTTTTGACAGACGTTTTTGGCCTTTAACACCGGATCCTCTACTATCAATCTTGGCGATAGCAGCTCTTATTCAGTTAACAAGAAAGAAATATAAATACGCACTTATGTTAGCTATACCTGCAAGTTTTGCTTGGCAAGCAGATCCTACTAATGCTGTAATACTGGTTGCAATTTTTTTATCCTTTATTTTTTTACGTTTACCTATCTTAAGAAGAGAATACATACCTGCTTTGATATACTTAACTTTTGCTATTCTTCCATTACTAATCTTTGAACTAAGGCACCCTGGAACAATTTTTCGTCCATTGATATTACACCTACTGTCTAGATCAGAATCATCTTTAAGTAATGTAATGAATCTATTATCAATACACCCACTTGCCATTGTAGAAAATACCAGTCGAAGTATAGCTATAGCAGCATCTAATTCTATTGACCAATATTTTTGTTATTGTAAATTTTATCCAAATCCACCTTTTTCACCTCTTCCGCAAGTTTTAACAACTGCTTTTATTTTGTATGCACTTTTTTGGCTTATTCGTGCCAATGATCAGAGGCAATTAAGAGATAGCATCAAAGTATTGTTTATTTTTTTATTTGCATTCCTCTTAGGAATTATTTTATACAGCGTAACTTCTGGGTATTTAGTTTATCAACATTATTTTGTAACGATTTTTCCAACATTTATTCTGCTTGCTGCATTTACACTTGATAGAGTACTAAGGACAAGGGCTGCAATATTTAGTTGGGTTTTTCTTTTGGGTTTTATTTTTGTTAACCTTTTTTCCCTTTTTAATTCTACTTTTAAATATCCAGTTTCCCAGAAGATGGAATTGATTTATAGAATAATTCCCTACATAGAAAATTCCTCTTTTTCTGTTTATGGCTATGGAGGTAAAAGGATGACTGATGGAGGATGGACAACCTTTTTTATTAGGAAAGATCATCATCCAAGCAGAAGTCATCTAAATGGAGGATGGGATTGGATATATAGAACTCATAGTCTATACACCACTAACCCCGATCAAGGAGAAGGGAAAAGAATAGTTATCTTTCACGATACCTCTGAAGATCCGTTTAGTAGTACCAAATTTAAAGATCAGATTTATGGTCGAGAAAGAATAGGAAATATTCAAGCAACAATATTGAATAATACCTCGTTAACTTTCGAACAGGAAATTTTAGATGAGTTGCAAAAAGAATATGCAAACAATGAGTTCTAAATATCTAGTTATCCTTATTATTTTAATCTTAGCTCTATCAATATTTTTAAGATTTTATAATTTACAAGATTTATTTATTTTTGGGGCTGATGAAGAGCACCAAACAGCTTTGGCAATGACGATAGTGAAGGATTTTCATATAATTTGGATAGGTGTAAGTGCAGCTAATTTGGATTTTTATCTTGGGCCTTTCTGGGTTTACTTTACTGCCTTTTGGTTATTTTTATCAAAAGGCGACCCTCTAATCACTGGTTTTGTAGCATCCACAATTGGCGTTTTAACTACACTACTCATATTTTTTGTTGGTAAAAAGTTATTCGGTGTAAAAGTAGGGTTAATAGCCAGTCTTCTGTATGCATCGCTACCTCTGATGGTCTTCTTTGACAGGAAATATCTAACACCTACCTTAGTGCCATCACTCTCTTTAATTATGCTATTTTCCTTATATCAAACTAGATATTCTGACAAATGGTGGATTTTCTTTGCAGCAGCATATGGATTAGTATTTCATACACACCTATCATTAATTTTTTTTGGACTGATTGGATTTTACTTTTTGATTAGAGATAGAAAAACCTTGTCGAAGAAAGTTGTTGTTATCAGTTTCATTGTATTTCTTATGATAGTTTCCCCATTAATTGCCTTTGACTATTTCCATAAATGGAGTAATATTACCGTACCTTTCAGATTACTCAAGATAATTAATACAAAGCCTTTTTATATAAACTTACAGGTACACTCAAAATCTTTATTCGAAAGCCTTGGCAGATTATGGTACTTAAATCCTGGTTCAGTAATTTCTGATGAAATACCTTTCGCATGTGATAATACTACATCTACCAGAACCAAACCAAGTGTTTTATTATCAACTGCATCTTTGGTACTTCTTGGTTGGTTTCTAACAAAAAGAGTGACATGGAAGGAGAGGCTACATAGACTTTTGGCACTTTCGATTTTAGTAATAATAATCCCATTTTTGCTTTTTCCCGGAGGAGCTTTTGAATATTATTTATTAGGATTTTTTCCATTATTTCTATTCTTACCAGGTATTCTGTTACAAAACGTTAAACACTGGGGTGCGATTATAATGGTAGGGATAGTGCTATCATTTCCAGTACTAGGAATATACACTATTATGGATACTAACATGGATTTTAGTTTTAAGACTAAGAAAGAATTAATTTCTAAAGTAATGGGAGTAATTGTTGATCAACCGTTTGAGCTTTATGAAAATGGTATTTGTCATAAATACGAGGGTTGGCGTTATCTCTTTTCCATTTATGGCAAAAGACCCGAGAGGAGTTCTACTGATCCGGTTCTAGGTTGGCTGTATCCTGAGGAAATTACGGATAAAAAGGCCCAATATACTGTTATTGTTTCTGAAACTAATGCACCTCTTGATTATGGTTATGATATCCAAAAAGCTTATAAGATAGTTAATAGAGGGTTTACAGCTTATATTCTAGAAAAAGAATGAAAGGTTTTTAAGATGAAGAAAACAATTTGGGTAAATACGATTGTTAATAATGAAGAAAATTTTATCTGGTTTTCAGTAATGAGCGTTATTGATCATGTAGATAAAGTTTTAATTTATGACACTGGATCTACAGATAAAACAGTTGAAATAATTAAAAAGATAATCGCTCTTAAGGTAAATAAAATAATTCTTAAGCAAGTTGGAGAAGTTGATACAAATGAATTTCCTAAGGTTAGACAGGAAATGCTAGATGTTTCACAGGCTGATTGGATACTAGTCTTAGATGGCGATGAAATATGGTGGGAAAAATCTATAACATTATTAAAAGATGAGATTAAAAAAAAGGGAGAAAAAATTGATGGGATAGTTGTACCAATGGTTGTATCTATTGGCGATATTTATCACTCTCAAGAGGAAAAGGCTGGTAAATATAATCTTTTAGGGAGAGTTGGACATTACAGCCTAAGGGCAATAAATAAAAAAATAACCGGTTTGCATGTTGATTGGCCATATGGCAAAGAAAGTTATCTTGACGAAAATAATTTACCTGTACAGGAAAGAGAAAAAATTATTTTTTTAGATGCGCCTTATTTACATGTTACGCACCTAAAACGCTCCAGCGTAAAAAGAAAATATGATAAATATAAATCTGAATTAGGTCAAGATTTTCCAAATGATAAGTTACCTGAAATTTTTTATAAACCTCATCCAGAAATAGTTCCAGCTCCTTTTAATAAAATATCCGGCATTGACCTAATAAAGGCAAAATTATTATCGTCTCTAAGGAAAATTAAAAGGAAATTAAAATGAAAAATATTGCAGGTGCAGCAACTTTAGAATCCATGAGTCAAGCGGCTTGGTATAACCAATGGACTTTGGATTTGTTTGATAATTATCTTTTTGGAAAAATTTTGGAAGTTGGTTGCGGTATAGGTAATTTTACAAAGACTCTTACGAAGTACGGGGAAGTTGTGGCAATCGACATAAGAGATGATTATCTGAAGGAAACAAAAAAATTAGTCGGTAATATTGCAAATGTAGGTTTTGGAGATATTGAAAAGGGAAAATATTTTTTTAAAGATTTCGATTTCGATAGCATTGTTTGTATCAATGTATTGGAGCATATAGAAAATGATAGAAAATCGCTTAAGAATCTATGCCAATTCTTAAAAAGAGGAGGACATTTAATTTTACTTGTTCCGGCTCATAAATTTTTATACGGGAAAATCGATGAATCAATTGGACACTACAGACGCTATGAGGCCGAAGAGATTATTAATAAACTTATAGCTGCAGGTTTTAAAATAATCAAAAATAGAAAAATAAATTTACTTGGAGCATTAGGCTGGTGGTTTTTCTCGAATGTTTTAAAAGATAATAAAGTTAAAAAAGGAAATATCGCATTATTTAATCTAATAGCACCCTTTTATCTACCTTTGGAAAATCTTTTTGAACCACCACTTGGTACATCAATTTTAGTAATAGCTCAAAAGCCATGATTCTATCAGTTATAATCCCAGTTTTTAATGAGGAAAAAACTATAAAGCAACTTTTGGAAAGGGTATATAGAGTAAAACTGCCAAATGGTGTGGTGAAAGAAATAATTGTTGTTGATGACTGTTCTAATGACGGGACATCTAAAATCCTTAAATCTATAAAAAATATTAAATTTGAATATATTTATCAAGATAGAAATTTGGGTAAAGGAGTTGCTGTAAGAGTTGGTATCAGTAGAGCACTTGGAGATTTAATTATTATTCAGGATGCTGATTTGGAGTATGATCCAAATGATTATCCGAAATTATTAAAACCAGTATTAGAAAGTAAAGCTAAAGTGGTTTATGGGACAAGATTAATTGATTACCCATTAAAACTGTGGGGTATAGATAAAACTGTTCTCCCGATGCATTTGATAGCTAACAAATGCCTAACAGGACTCGTAAATTTATTGTATGGATCGTCCCTTACTGATATGGAGACATGCTACAAACTTATAAGTAGTGATGTTTTAAAGGAAATTAATCTTAAGTCTAACCGTTTTGAATTCGAACCTGAGATAACTGCTAAAGTTCTAAAGTTAGGTTATGATATTGTTGAGGTTCCAATTAAAGTAAAACCCAGAACTTATAAAGAAGGTAAAAAAATTGGCTGGCTGGATGGAATTTTTGCAGTATGGGCTTTAATAAAATATAGATTCACAGACTAATGAAAATAGCTTTTCTAAGCAGATATCAAAATATTATGGATAGAGGTGCTGAAACCTTTGTCTTTGAAATATCGGAAAGATTATCCAACAATCACGAAGTAAAAGTATTTTCTGGCAGTGATGCGGATTCTTTATCTAAGGTTTTAAGTTTTAAACCACAGGTAGTTATTCCAATTAATGGCAGAATGCAGAGTTTAAAGATATCGGTGGGAAGATTATTGGGCGGTTGTAAAATGTTGATTACAGGTCATAGCGGAAGAGGTTGGGATGATATTTTAAATATCTTGGTTAAGCCTGATGTTTTTGTGGCTTTGACTGATGATTTAACAAAATGGGCAAAAAAATATGCCTGGGGATCAAGGGTGGTAAAAATTCCCAATGGTATAGATTTAGAAAAGTTTACACCATTTGGGGAGGCAATAAAAATTTCTCTGCCTAAGCCGATTATTTTATCTGTAGGAGCTCTAGTTTGGTATAAACATCATGAAAGAGTCATAGAAGCCGTATCAAGACTAAATAAAGGATCGGTTTTAATAATCGGGGAGGGACCCTTAAAAGAAGATTTACAAAAAAAGGGAGAGAAGTTACTACCAGATAGATTTAAAATCTCTTCCTATTCATATGAAGAAATGCCAAAGGTTTACAGGTCATGCGATCTTTTCACACTCCCCTCTTGGGATAGGGAAGCATTTGGGATAGTTTATCTTGAGGCAATGGCATCAGGTTTAGGGATTGTTGCCCCTGATGATTCAGACAGAAGTGAGATAATAGGAGAAGCAGGAATATTAACTGATGTATCAAATCCGCAAAAATACGCTCAGGCGATTGACAAAGCACTGAATATGAATTGGGGGGAAAAAGCTTTAAACCAGGCAAAAAAGTTTTCCTGGGAAAAAATTGCTAAACAATATGAGGAGGCCTTTGAGGGTTTATTATGATTTCAACAGTAGTAATTAATTATAATCAGAGTAATAAACTGGAGGACTGTTTAAAAAGTGTACAGAATTTTGCAGATGAAATATTGGTAGTGGATTTGGGGTCTACAGATCAATCTCAACAAGTGGCAAAAAAATTTAATGCAATTTTTATACAACACAAATTTGTGCCATATGTTGAGATCATCAGAAATTTTGCCGTATCCAAGGCAAATGGAGATTGGATTTTAGTATTGGATCCTGATGAACAAATTACAGATGATTTAGCAAAAAAGTTAAAAGATGTAACCTTAGAAGATAAATATGCAGCAGTTAATATCCCCAGGAAAAATATTTTCTTTGGTAAATGGATTGCTCATACTAATTGGTGGCCGGATAGACATGTTAGATTTTTTAAAAAAGGAAAAGTTAAATGGGAAGACAGAATTCATTTTTATCCCAGGGTTGATGGAAAAGTTTTAGATTTACCTGCAAGAGAGGATTTGGCAATTATACACTTTGGTTATCAGAGCATAGAACAATTTATTGATAGGCAGAGTAGATACTCAACCATTAAAGCTCAAAATTTATATGAGTCGGGCGTCAGATTTTCATGGTTTAGTTTTTTCTGGAACCCCTTCAGGGAATTTATAGTTAGATACATAAGACATGCAGGATTTTTAGATGGTTTTTTAGGTTTGTCCCTAACTTTTTTAATGATGGTTTATCAATTGCAAGTTTTGATTAAACTTTGGGAATTGGAGCAAAACAAATGATATGGATTATTTTAATTTTAGGATTAATACTCCGATCTTTTAGTTTAAATCAAAGTCTTTGGTTGGATGAAGCAATTAATACCTTGGCTGTTAAAAGTTATTCTTTAGTAGATTTAGTAACCCAATATGCCAGGGCCGATTTTCATCCACCTGGTTGGTTTATAATTTTATGGTTTTGGGGGAAACTTTTTGGTTACTCTGAAATCGCAGTCAGAATGCCCTCTGTAATTTTTGGAGTTTTAACTATATGGATAATTTACTTGATAGGCAAGAAATTAATCTCCAAAGAACTTGGGATAATAGCTGCATTACTTTTATCCGTTAATCCTCTGCATATATATTATAGCCAAGAAGCCAGAATGTATGCCCTGGCTACTCTAGCTGTTGCCTTAAACTTTTTTCTTTTAATCAAATTAGTCAAAGAAGAAAAATTAAATTTATTTATTTTAATAATTGGTAATCTACTTATATTATCCTCAGATTATGTTGCCTATCTTATTTTCCCCGCCCAACTGATTTTTTTGTTACTTCTTAAACAAAAGAAAATTATTAAAAGATGGCTGACAGGATTAAGTCTGGCAATTTTACTAGGGGTTTGGTGGGTACCAGTTTTTTTGGATCAATTAAATGTTGGATCAGTAGCATCAGCTCATTTACCAGTATGGAAGTTTATTGTAGGAGGATTTGATTTTAAAGCCGTACCGCTAACTTTTATCAAATTTGTAATTGGAAGGATAAGTTATCCTGATAAACTAATTTATGCAATAGTCTTATTACCGGTTAGTGTTTTATTTTCATACCTTATCTTAGGAGGAATAAAATCTATCAAAAATTTTGAAAGAAAATTACTTATATTCTGGATATCTATCCCCATAATTTTAGCAACTGTTATTTCAATTGCAGTGCCTATATACAGTTACTTTAGGATGCTCTTTACTCTTCCGGCCTTTATTATTTTAACTTCCTTGGGTATTATTTCATTTCAATCTAAACTAAGGTATTTATTTTTAGGGGCAGTTTTGTCAGTTCAATTATTCTCAGCCTCGGTTTATTTGTTTAATAGCTCATATCAAAGAGAAGATTGGAGAGGAGTTGTGAATTACCTAAAATCTATGAAAAATTCCCAGGTCTTATTTGAAAGTTCAGGTACCTTACCTCCTTTTGATTATTATGCCAAAAATAGTATTAATGCTTTGGGGGCATTGAAAGAATTCCCTGCTGGAAGTAACAAGGATTTAATTAATCTGGAAGATATTTCTCAGAGTTCAAAAGATATATTTTTAGTTGATTATTTAGTTGAAATTAGTGATCCTGATAGATTGGTTGATGGGAAACTTAAGAGTTTGGGTTATAAGATTTCTGAGACAAAAGATTTTCATGGAGTAGGATTTGTATATCACTATGTCAAAGAATAATTTACAATATTTTTTACTTGGTTTAATCTTACTGGTTCACGGCTTTTTACTTACTAAACTAATATTTTTCCCCTATCCTGAACTTTTTATTTATCCGTATTTAACAAACCATGGACTTCTGCCCTACTTTCAAATTTTGGATCAGCATTTCCCGGGTTTAATGTTCTTGCCAATTAATTTTGATAACCTGGGAATGACAAATGAAATTAGTGCAAGAATTTGGTTAATAAGTATTGTATTAATTACTCATCTATTTTTATTTTTTATATCAAGATCTATTTTAAAAAATGGTTATAAAGCTCTATTAGTAAATCTTTTATACTTTTTGTGGCAGCCTTTCTTTGAAGGATGGGTTTTGTGGATAGACTCTTTTTTACCACTTATTTTATTACCGGCCTTTTATTCTCTATATAACAGAAAGTTTTTCATTAGCGGGATACTAATAGGTTTAGTAGTTGTTTTTAAGCAAGTGATGATTCCCCTCGCTGCTTTATTAGCATTTTATGTTTGGTGGGAGAGTAGAGAGTTTAAAAAAATGAGAGACTTTTTTATTGGTTTAGTGATACCTATTTTTCTAATGATAATTTATTTAATAAGCATAGGAGTGTTTAGTGATTTTTTTTATTGGACAGTAATTTTTAACTTAACAGTTTTTGCCCAATATGGCAGAGGGGAAATGCCTTCGTTTGCCCATCTTTCAAGGGTAGCTTTGGTTTTTGGTAGCGCTTTTATTGCACTACTTAGAATCAAAGAGAGATCAGTTACGATACTTTTGATTTTTTTGGTTGGTAGTTTGATGGGACTCTCAACAAGATTTGATTTTGTCCATTTTCAGCCGGCATTACCTTTTGCTGTTTTGGCAACGGTGTATGGATTAGGGAAATTAGGGGGATTGGGTAAATTAGGGAAAATTTTGATAATTGGCTATATGCTGATTGCAATATGGTGGTTAAATATTTTTTATAACATCAAAGATGTTGCAAGCTCCGCTTATAAAGGACATTTAGGCGATAAAGTTTTCTTTTTTGATCAATCAACTTATGCAATAGCAAATAAAGTCATGCAGCATACAAAACCGAATGATAAGATATTTGTTTTTGGAGCAGCGCCTCATCTTTATCAGATGTCTCAAGTTTTACCCGCAGGAGATGTTTTTGTATTTCAATTCCCATGGTTTTATAAAGTGGCGGAGAAAAGAATTTTAGAGGGTATTAAGAAGGATCAGCCGGAAATTATAGTTTCTGATAGAACTGTTAAGATAGAAGATCAGCCGATTACCGAATTTGCAAAGGAAATTGATCAATATATTCAGCAAAATTACGAGCCAATAGACCAAGTTGGAACAACGGATATTTTGCGCCGAAAACCACAGTAATCTGATACAATTGACTGATGTTACGGGTTGGTATGGACATTTCACAAATTGCTCATTTGGGTGGAGTAGTTACCTATACTCAAAATTTAACCCGCGAGCTTTCTAAAATTAAAGAGCTGGAAATGGTTTATTTTTATTCTTCTTTAAGAAAGCCATACTCGGGAAAACTTAAAAATGTTAAGAGATATAGATTGCCTCCAACATTTTTTGAAATGCTTTTTAACAGATGGAGAAATGTTCCTATTGAGAAGTTTTTAGGTCCACTTGATATTTTTCATTCATCCGATTGGACACAGCCTCCTGCCAAAGCTAAGAAAGTTACTACTTATCATGATGTTGTAGCCTTAAAATACCCCCGGTGGTCACACCCCAAAATTGTGGCTGTTCATAAAAGAAGACTGAAGATTGTAGAAAAAGAAATAGATATTGTAATTGCCGTTTCGCAGTCTACAAAAAGAGACCTGATGGAAGTTTCCAATATTCCGGAAGAAAAAATTATTGTTATTTATGAGGCGCCAACTTCCGATTTTAAACCTCAAGCTAAAGTAAAAATAGAAAAATTTAGAAAAAAATACGGATTGCCTGAAGCCTATATTTTGGCAATTGGAGGGATAGGGGAGAGGAGAAATTTAAAAGCAGTTAAAGAAGCTGCTAAAGATTATAATCTGGTAATTTCCGGGCAAACTATCCCCTGGTTAAGTATTGATGAGCTGGAACTTTTGTACAGTGGTGCAACAGTGCTGCTTTACCCCTCCCTTTATGAGGGATTTGGACTGCCAATAGTTGATGCATTTGCTTGTGGCATTCCTGTTATAACTTCCAATGTTTCCTCAATGCCTGAAGTAGGCGGAGCAGCTGCTATCTATGTTGATCCACTAAATACCACTGAAATGAAAAGGAAGTTGGAGATACTGATGGAGGATAAAGATTTGAGAAAAGAATTTGTTAAAAAAGGCTTTGAGCAAGTTAAGAAATTTTCCTGGGAAAAAACAGCCCAGCAAACAGCAGAAGTTTACAGGAGGCTTGTAGGATGAAAATTTGGATTGATGGATATGAGGCTAATGTGGGGCAGCGACTTGGATCATCGCAGGTTGCGTTTGAGTTAATTCGCACACTTGAGCGTATTGACAGTAAAAATGACTATACAATTTTACTTCCCTCTCCCCCGCTTGGGGACCTGCCACCAGAGCGGCCGGGATGGAAGTATAAAATTCTTAAGCCTTTAAGACTTTGGACAAGAATTGCTTTGCCTGCAGCATTGTATTTAAATCGCAAAAGACCGGATATACTTTTTTCTCCTACTCATTATATTCCCGGATTTTGCCCATCAGGAATAAAACGGATATGTACTATTTTTGACTTATCTTTCCTGCATTTTCCCGAAATGTTTACAAAAAAAGATTTGTGGCAGCTTAAAAACTGGACTAAATTTTCTATTGAAAACGCCGATCATATTGTTACTATTTCCAATTTCTCAAAGCAGGATATTATGAAGCAATATGGAATAAGCAAAGATAAAATAACTGTGGCTTATCCGGGATATGATAGAGAAGAATTTAGAATTAAGAATTCAGAATTAAGAATTAAGCAAATAAAAAAGAAATATAAGATAAAAGATAGCTACATAATATATATAGGGACTATTCAGCCAAGAAAAAATTTAATAAGATTGATAGAGGCGGTTTCAAGGATTGAGGGACTAAATCTGGTGGTGGTGGGAAAAACAAAAGGAGAGGGTAGAGAGGGTTGGATGTATGAGGATATTTTGCAGACTCCCAAAAGATTAGGAATAGAGGATAAAGTAATCTTTACGGGTTTTGTACCGATAAAGGAATTGCCATATCTAATATCGGGTGCAACAGCTTTTTGTTTACCCTCTCTTTGGGAGGGATTTGGTATACCTGTTTTGGAAGCCATGGCTTGTGGAACCCCGGTTATTGTTTCTAATGTTTCCTCACTACCTGAGCTGGTGGGCAATGCCGGATTTTTAGTTGATCCATATTCTGTTGATCAAATAGAGCAGGCAGTAAGAACAATAATCAGCGATAAAAAGCTGCAACAAAAATATTCGAAAGCAGGAATTGAGCAAGCCAAAAAATTTTCCTGGGAAAAAACAACGAAAACTGTTTTGAAAGTCTTCGAACTGATATAATCGTTTCACTTCTTGTATCGCTTTGCGATATAATTTACCTATGGCTATATTTCATGATCGGATGGGCAGAGAATTAACTCTCGAAGAAGCTCAGGGAAAGGTGGGCAACAGATTGTATAATTATATGGCTGATTTCAGTCTGTTCGTGCTTCACTTATTGGTAAATATTCCTTCTCATCACCTACGCCGATTTTTAATGAGGATTGCCGGCGCAAAAATCGGTAAATATTCAAGCATCCACATGGATTGCCGTTTTTTTTCTTTAAAAAAACTTAAAATAGAAGAAGATTCAGTTATTGGATATGGCGTATTTTTGGATGGGCGAGATAAGATTACGATTGGTAGCCATGTTGATATTGCATCCGAGGTGATGATTTATACTTCCGAACATGATATAAACTCGGAAGATTTTCGTGCTATAACCGGCTCTGTAGAAATAGGGGATTACGTCTTTATCGGACCAAGAGCAATTATCCTTCCTGGTGTCAGGATTGGTAAAGGAGCAGTTGTAGCAGCCGGAGCAGTAGTGACAAAAGATGTATCGGAGTTTGTAATTGTTGGAGGAATACCGGCAGAGATAATAGGCGAAAGAAAGTTAAAAGATCCCAAATATAGAGTTGGGAGAGCAAGGTTGTTTCAATGACAAAAAAGCTATATATAATCTTTTCAGCGTTTCTTCTTGTCTATATGCTTTGGCCGGGACCCTCCAAAATTTCCGATTTCAAATCATTACCCAGCTCTGATA
Organism: Microgenomates group bacterium Gr01-1014_7; assembly: GCA_007376405.1. GTDB lineage: Bacteria > Patescibacteriota > Microgenomatia > Daviesbacterales > UBA10151 > VMGD01. Next base: position 35,470 of record VMGD01000005.1, on the reverse strand, counting down.
AATCAGATTTAGCAGGAGATACTTGGCAAATTCCAAATGTTGCAGGATATTTTTCCAATAATTTCCGGGAATTTATAGTACCTTTTTATGTTTCAAATTATCAGGAAAAATCAAGACTACCTTTCCCGCCCATTAGAATAAACCGTCCGCCTGAATATTCATGGATTGCCATAAAAAAACATACAGACTCAACTTTTCTTGAAGAATTAGTGTATCCCCTAAGAAATTCTTTCTATGTCAATGGTTTTGAACCGTTTTACTCTGATGGAACTCCAAAATTTTGGGGATCCACTAAATTTGAGGTTAACGGACATGGCTGGTTTACCAAGACAACCTTGAGATTTTATCCATCAAATTATTTTGTCAGAATTATAGTTTGGATGGGAATCATTGCTTCGATTTATTTTCTTTATAAACTGGGAAGGAAAATTTTAATTTAAATATGGGAAAACGTCTGTTAATTCTCGAAAATGTATTATTTTATCTTGTTTTATTCCTGTTTGTTTTTATTCCGCTTTATCCGAAATTTCCTCTATTAAATATCCAAGGCACATTTGTAGCCATAAGATTAGAGGATTTAATTATCGGTTTAACAGTTTCGCTTTGGGGAATTTATTTAGTGTTATCAAATCAGCTAAGAGTTTTTTTAAGGGATAAACTAAATCAGGCGATACTGGTATTTTTTTTCATAGGCGCAGTTTCCTCATTTTCCGCAGTATTTCTAACACATACTGTTAGTTTTAATCTGACAATATTTCACTTTTTAAGAAGAGTGGAGTTTATGATGCTTTTGCCTGTTGTGGTCTCAGTAATAAAAAGCAAAAAGAAATTTAATTGGATACTGGTATTTTTATTTCTAACTGTTTTGGCAGTTAATTTATACGCGCTGGGTCAGCAATATCTTGACTGGCCTGTTATTTCTACCACCAATTCCGAGTTTTCAAAGGGTTTAATTTTGCGCCTTACTCCTGATGCAAGAGTTAACTCAACCTTTGCCGGACATTATGATCTGGCAGTTTTTCTGGCCATGGTTTTAACTTGTGTCACAGCTTTGTTTTTTGCTTTTAAAAATTATGCCATTAAATTTTGGATTTTAATATTAGGCTTATTTTCCCTCCTGGTTTTGATAATGACTGCGGCAAGGATCTCGTTTGTGGCTGCTTTTGTAGGGATTGCTGCAGCCCTTTTATTTTCAAAAAAGAAAAAATATATTTTGGTTATAGCTATTGTTGCCCTAGCCCTTTTAATTTATCCTTCACAGCTCCGGGACAGACTTGTTTCTACTGTGACTGTTAATTTATTTCATCAGGGCCAAAGATATGAAGGTAAAACAGAAGACCAACAAATTAGAAGTAAACTAAACATTCCCACTTTGGCAGTAAAAACATCGAGTACTTCAGCCCAAACTTCAACATTTGCTACATCTTCCGGTATTGCTACAGATATTACTCCGGGAGAACCTATAGATACAACACAATTGGGTGTTTATAGATCCTTTCAGATAAGACTTAACATAGAATGGCCCAGGGCCATTGCAGCTTTTACAAAAAATCCGCTACTTGGCAGCGGATATTCCTCAATTGATATAGCAACCGATAATGATATTTTGAGGTCTTTGGGAGAAGTTGGCATTTTGGGAACTCTGGCTTTTATATTAATTTTAACTGAAATAGCAAAGAGGATTTTTCAAAGTCTTAAAAATGAAAATAAATTAATTAAATTTTTTTCTGCAGGCGTACTGTCTATGTTGATAGCATTTTTGGTAAATGGGTTATTCATTGATGTTTTTGAGGCATCAAAGGTGGCATCGCTTTTCTGGATGATTTTAGGTCTTGCACTGGCTGCATCCAGATTTGAAAAATATGTTAAATCTTTTTAAGAATCAATTTTTTTGGTTAGCATTAATATTAATTTTAGCTTTCATTGTAAGGATTTATAAGATTGATTCACCTGTGGCAGATTGGCATTCATGGAGACAGGTGGATACAGCCTCGGTTACCAGAAACTTTATCAAGGAAGGATTTAATCCTTTTTTTCCAAAGTATGATGATATGTCAGGGGTTTCCGAAAATCCTATTGCCAATTTAAACCGTTTCCGTTTTGTTGAATTTCCTGTTTATAATATTGCAGTTTATCCTCTGTATTTGATTTATGGAATAGATATTAAATATGACCGGCTGGTTTCTATTCTGTTTTCTCTGGGCAGTATAGTTTTTCTATATTTAATTTGTAAAAGATATTTGGGAGTTGCAGTATCTTTACTGACGGCGGCAATTTATGCATTGTTGCCATTTAATGTATTTTTTTCAAGGACAACCCTTCCTGAGCCAACTTTTTTATTCTTTGCTTTAGGGATGGTTTGCTTTGTGGATAGATGGATATGGGAAGGAGGGGGAAAATGGGGGTTTTGGGGATTTATCTTTACGGCAATTGCCTTCTTAATTAAACCATGGGCGATCTTTTTTGTACCTCCGCTTATCTATTCTTTATTTGTTAAATATGGTTCTATTAAAAAAATTCCGAAGAGTTTTATTCTTTTTGCAGTACTTTCTCTAATGCCGTTTATATTATGGAGATTTTGGATACTAAATTTTCCTGAGGGAATTCCGGCTTCAAGTTGGCTTATGAATGGCGACGGGATTCGTTTCCGTCCTGCTTTCTGGTGGTGGATTGTATCGGAAAGGATAGGCAGGGAAATCTTGGGGGTAACCGGAGCATTTTTATTCTTTTTGGGTCTTATTATGCGTCCCAGAAACGGCAGTTTCTTTCTACATGTTTGGGCACTAGCTATGTTTTTATATTTTGTAATTTTTGCAACCGGCAATGTCCGTCATGATTATTACCAATTTATCTTTACTCCGATTGCTTCCGTTTTTGTTAGTTTGGGATTTGTCAGTTTAATTAAAGGAGCAAATACTTTTCTTCCCCGGATTTGGACAATACTACTTGCCACCTTATTTTTAATTCTTACATTTTATTTTACATGGACTCAAGTAAAAGAGCTTTATAAAATTAATAATCCGCCCATAATAGAGGCGGGAAAATTTGCCGACCAAATTTTGCCAAAAGAAGCAATGGTGGTTGCTCCATATAACGGTGACACAGCTTTTTTATATCAGATTAATAGGCCCGGATGGGCTGTAGAGGCACTACCCTTAATGGAACTTGTTACGGATTACGGAGTTACTCACTATATTTCTGTAAATAGAGATAATAAAACAAACTGGGTACTAAGGCATTTTAAAATACTGGAAGATAATCCACGTTTTGTCATAGCCGATTTAAGAGTAATAACTAATCCACTGACACCAGAGGATTCAGAACCATGAAGGTGTTAATGTTAACTCCATACTTACCTTACCCTCTTTTGACCGGTGGACAGACCAGGTCATATAACCTGATTAAAAGATTATCTGCTTTGGGTCATGAGATTACCCTTTTTTGTCTGGTAAAAAATGAAAATGAAAAAGAGTATGTATCGGAACTGGAGAAATTCTGTAAAGAGGTTAGAGTTTTTAATAGACCGGAAAGACCCTGGACATTAAACAATATTTTAAGAACTGCTTTCTCGGTTTACCCGTTTTTAGTTATCAGAAATTGGGCCAGGGGAGAAAGGGGAGCAATTGAGGAAAGATTAAAAAAAGAAGATTTTGACTTAATTCACGCGGAAACTTTTTATGTTATGCCGCATATTCCAAAGACACAAATTCCAATTCTGCTGGTTGAGCAAACTATTGAATATTTAGTTTATAAACATTTTGTTGATGAGTTTCCTGTTTTTCCATTAAAACCTTTTTTATATGTGGATGTGGCAAAGCTTAAATTCTGGGAGAAGAAATTCTGGGATAAATCGGCAAAAGTTGTGGCTATGTCCGAGGAGGACAAAAAAACTATGAAATTTCAGTTACCCGGCCTGGATGCGGATATTGTCCCGAACGGGGTGGATATAGATTATTTTAATACTGCTGTTGCAAACAGATCAAAAAATCCAATTATTTTATATCTGGGAAATTTCACCTGGCTGCAAAATAGAGAAGCAGTTAAGGTTCTGGTAAGTAAGATTTGGCCTGTTATTTCTGCAGAAATGCCCAATGCAAAACTATGGATCATTGGCAAAGATGCCAAAAATTTCTTTAATAGTTTGAAGTCGTCAGATATTAGGGTTGATGAAGTAGTAGATGTAAGAGAAGTTTATCAAGCTGCTAGGGTTTTGGTTGCACCAATTTACGGGGGAGGTGGTACCAGATATAAAAACTTTGAGGCATTTGCTTCCGGTTTGCCGGTTGTAACAACATCGATTGGGATTGGGGGAACAAATGCCAGAGATGGGGTTGAAGTAATTATCAGGGATACCCCGGAAGATATTGCCAGGGCGGCAATTGAGCTAATTAAAAATCCATCTTTTGCCAAAAAAATTGCAGACAATGCAAGAAAATTAGTAAAACAGAAATACAACTGGGATCAAATAGCCGGAAAACTCTCTCAGATTTATGAAGAATTGGGCAAAAAATAAATGAAAATTGGTATTGATGCCAGGTTTTTAAATGAGTCCGGAGTAGGCAGGTATTTGCGCAATCTTATTAGTAATCTTCAGGTGCTGGATAAAGAGAATGAGTATTTTATATTTCTTTTGCCAAAAGACCTGGATAATTTTAAACAAGCAGGAAACTTTAATAAGTCAGAGGCTAATTTTAAATGGTATGGGTTTGCCGAACAGTTTCAATTGCCTAAACTGTTAAAAAAACACCGGTTTGATCTGGTACATTTTCCCCATTTTAATGTCCCTATTTTTTACAGCGGAAAATTTGTGGTAACAATTCATGATCTTATTCACCAGCATCATCAGATGAAAAGAGCAACCACCCTTAATCCTTTTACTTTTAAAATAAAGCAATTTGGATATAAAAGAGTTTTTAAGAATGCTGTAACCAAATCCTGCAAAATTCTAGTTCCATCAAACTCCGTGAGAGAGCTTCTAATTAATGAATGGCGGGTGGATTCTGAAAAAATAGTCGTTACACCGGAAGCGGTTGATGAAAGAATAATAAGTTTAAAGTCAAAAGTAAAAAGTAAAAAAGTTTTGGATAAATTTGATATAAAACCTCCATATACATTTTATGTTGGTAATGCCCATCCGCATAAAAATGTGGAGGGGTTGATTACCGCGTTTTTGAAATTAAGAGAGACAAATCCGGATTTGAAACTTATTTTGGCAGGAGGGGATAGTTATTTTTGGCAAAGAATAAAAAAAGATCAGCAGGAGAAAGGGATAATTTATGCAGGATTTGTGACGGATGAAGAACTTGTTGCTTTGTATAAAAATGCAGAGTGTTTGATAATCCCCTCTTTTGAAGAAGGATTTGGATTACCTGTTTTAGAGGCAATGGCGCTTGGTTGTCCCGTTGTAACTTCCAATACAGCCTCGTTGCCGGAGGTGGCAGGGAAAGCGGCGATTTATTTTGACCCTAATAAGATAGACGATATGGTCAACAAAATTTCTCAGGTTCTGAAAAATGTTAATTTAAGAAAAAAGTTAATAGAAAAAGGCAAAAACAGAGTGAAGCTTTTTAGCTGGAAAAAGATGGCAGGACAGACTTTGGAGGTATACACAAAATGCGGGTTGCAATAGTCCATGATGATCTGGTGCAGTGGGGTGGGGCGGAGAGGATTTTGGAGGGGATTTGTGAAATATATCCTGATGCACCAATTTTTACTTCGGTTTATGATGCTTCTAATCAGGAGTTAGTAAAAAGATTTGGATCAAAAAAAATTATCACGTCTTTTTTACAGAAAATTCCCGGGTGGAGGAGTCTTTATAAGGCATTACTCCCCTTTTATCCGATTGCTTTTGAACAGTTTGATTTTTCCGGATATGATCTGGTAATTTCTCACACCACCAGATTTGCCAAATCAGTAATTACAAAGCCCGGAACAATACATATAAGTTACTGTCATACCCCCCCACGGTTTTTATGGCATTTTTCAGGCGAAGGGAATTATGGAATTGGAGAATTGTTAATGACTAAGCTGCGGATTTACGATCAGGTGGCTGCACGCCGTGTGGATTTCTTTTTAGCCGGGTCGGAAAATGCCAGAAAAAGAATAAAAAAAATTTACAGGTTAGATTCAAAAGTAGTTTATCCTTTTATAGATCTAGCAAGATTTAAAAATATAGAAACTTTTTCCACCAGAGGCGGACCAGCCCCTGGCTGGGACGGAGGATATTTTGTAGTAGTAGGAAGGCCCAATATTTATAAAAGATTTGATCTGGCAGAGGCAGCGTGCAAAAATTTAGGAGTAGAATTAAAAATTATACAGGGAAATTTAAGCGATGAAATGGTTGTTAATATTTTGGCCGGTGCCAGAGCATTAATTACTCCTGGAATTGAAGATTTTGGGTTAGTCGTGCTGGAAGCACAGGCTTTAGGTAAACCGGTGATCGCTTTTCGTGATGGAGGAGTTGTGGAAACCGTTATTGATAATAAAACGGGACTTTTTTTTGATACTCAATCGGTAGAATCATTAGCAGGCGCAATTAAAAAATTAGATTCAAAGAAAATTAACCCTGCTGACTGCAAAGAAAATGCGGACCGTTTTAGTAAAGAAAACTTTGTTAAAAATTTTAAGCAGGCAGTTGTATCTTTGGTGTAGTATATAGAATGTCTTTATTCTGCATATGTATCAATTTGTAAAAAGATTTATAGATGTCATTGGTTCAGTTCTAGGTTTAATCTTCTTATTGCCGATACTTTTACTAGTTGCACTGGCCATAAAAGTTGACTCGACAGGCCCTATTTTTGCAGATACCCCAATGAGAGTGGGAAAAGGAGGCAAGCTTTTCAAAATGTATAAATTCCGTTCAATGATTGCCAATGCGCATGATCTTTTGCGCAAAGATCCAAAATTTCAAGCTCTTTATGAAGAATATAAAAAGGGAAGTTATAAACTTTATAATGATCCCAGAATTACACCGGTTGGTAAGTTTATCCGCAAGCATTCGCTGGATGAGCTACCTCAGCTTTTGAATGTGCTCAGAGGGGAGATGAGTATGGTTGGACCGCGTGCGTATTATCCGGATGAGCTGGAACATCAACAGGTAAAATATCCCTCATCCAGAAAATATGTTAAGATTATTTTATCCGGCAAACCGGGAATTACCGGTATTTGGCAGGTTTCCGGAAGATCGGAGATTAATTTTGATAAAAGAGTACAAATGGATGCTTCATATGTAGAGAAACGCTCAATCATTTATGACCTTTGGCTTCTTCTAAAAACTATTCCGGCTGTTTTATCCGGCAAAGGAGCAGTGTAATGGATAGACAAAATTACAGTTTTAAAAAGAAACGGATGTCCGGATTTAAGAAAAATCTGATTAGAATTCCGGTTGTTTTGGCAATACTGTTAATTATTCCCTCAATATTTATCTATCTTGGTTTTAAAGAAGTTTCATCTCACAGTAAAAGTTTGATATCCGCATACAAAGCCCAAAATTATGACCAGTTAAAAAACGAAACTACAGCCACAAAAAATGGTTTGCAGAAAATGAATTTTGCCTTGACCTTTTTAATCTGGTTGAAGGCTGTTCCTTTGGTGGGTGGTTATTATTCAGATGTTAAGGGTTTAGTGTCAGGAGGGGTTGAGGATTTAACTGCGCTCAGTACAATCCTTACTAATTTAGAATCAAGTAAAGTAGAGTTGGGATTTGATGGTCATCCAAAAAGCGGACCGGACCGGGTTTCGCAAGCGCTTAAAATTCTGGATAAATCCGTAACTCTTTTGGATAAAGTGGAAAATAATTTAAAAAGAGGCGCGCAGGCAGTTAAAAATATCAATACCGGTAAATACCCGGAGAGCTTTGGCAATAAAAAGATCAGAAAGAACATAGAATTGGCTAAAAATTTTATAGCCGGTGCGGCAGTGGCAGTGGAAGAGGGCAAAGTAGCCTTAACTCTGGCTCCTTCTGCTTTGGGAATTCCCTCCCAGAAAAACTATCTGCTGCTTTTTCAAAATGACAAAGAAATCCGGGCAACAGGGGGATTTATGACCGCTTTTGCCACGCTGCAGCTTAAAAACGGGCAAGTTAGTGCTACCACCTCCGATGATATTTACAGGCTGGATGAAAAATTATTGAATGTTTGTCTGACGAAAATTTGTCCTCTGACTCCCCCGTCCCCTATTGTTAAATATTTGCCTGAAGTCTCCGGTAAGCCCCGGTCTGCCTGGAGTATGAGGGATTCTAATATTTCTCCTGATGTGCCAACCTCGGCCAAAGAGTTTGAAAGAATGTATCAGCTTTTGGGAGAAGGTTTACCTTTTGACGGGATTATTTATATAGACTCGCAAGTAGTAGAAGAATTAATTGAAGTAACTGGTCCTATTGATGTTTTTGGAACCAAATACTCAGCAGAAATAGATAAAAGATGCAATTGTCCGAACGTTATTTATGAACTGGAATCTTATGCGGAAATTGCTGCCAAAGGAGAAAAGGACAGAAAGGCAGTGTTGGGAGTTTTGATGCAGCAAATTCTGGCCAAAGCTTTGGGAGCGGATGTTGAAAAACTTCCCGCCCTTATTGAAACTGTGGCAAGGCTGGCAAACCACAAGCACATCATGTTTTATATGCATGATAAAGCTTTGCAGAGTGGTTTGGCCAAGTTAAACTGGACAGGGCAGATAAAAGAGTTTGACGGAGACTATTTGCATATTAATGATTCCAATTTTGCCGGGGGGAAATCAAATTTATATGTTGAGCAGGCAGTTACTCAGGAAATTAAAATAAGCGGGGGGAAAGTTACCAAAAAAATTACGGTTGAATATAAAAATCCCCAGGCTTTTAATATCTGGCTAAACGGGATTAACCGGGATTATGTCAGATTTTATGTGCCGGCTGGCAGTAAGCTTATTTCTTCCAAAGGGTCGGAGGATACTGTTAATACCATAGCAGATCTGGGAAAAACCGTTTTTGAAGCATTTATCCAGGTCAGGCCGCAAAATAGCAGAAAGCTGGAAATAGAATATGAAATTCCATATTCTCCACAGGATCAATATAAGCTGTTAATTCAAAAACAACCCGGAGCCAAAGATTTTCAGTATAAAATTAAAATCAACGGTTCCCAAAAAGCTGATTTTAAATTAGATCAGGATAAAGAGTTCAAGTTTGGGATATAATTCTCTCCATGCCGGGGTTTAAAGTTGAAGGAATTATTTTAAAGAGGAAAAATTTTGGGGAGGCGGATCGGATTTTAACTGTTTTTAGTCTCCAGCGGGGTAAAATCTCTGTGGTTGGTAAGGGAGTAAGAAGGATTACTTCCAGAAGGGCCGGCAATGTTGAACTTCTAAACCGGGTTTCGCTGTATTTACATCAGGGAAAAGGCATGCCGGTTTTAACAGAGGCGGAAAGCTTAGATACTTATCCAAAACTAAAGGCAAATTTGACTCTTTCAACTTATGCATTTCATATTATTGAACTTACTTGTAAGATGACTGCGGAAAATCAGGAAAACAGGATTTTATATCAACATCTGGTGGAAGTATTAAATAGATTATCTATCAACCCCCGCCAAATTCTGATCCGGGCATTTGAAGTTAAAATTTTATCCAACTTGGGCTTTGTTAGTTTTCAGGCGTCCAATACAAAATTGCTGGAGGAATTGGAAACAAAATCCTGGAATGAGATTGAGAAAATGGAAATAAATCAAAAACAGGCTCTGGAACTAGAAAGAGTATTGAGATATCATGTAGAAAGAGTAATAGAAGGACAATTAAAAAGTAGAAAATTCTTGAAAAAAATTTAAAGATATGATATAAATAGATAGTTAGCGTTGATGGGGATATTGGCACCCCTGAGCTATACTACATTAAGGGGTTTAACTTAAGCAATTTGACCAGTTAAACAATTAGGGTGGAACCGCGAGTTACCTCGTCCCTATTTTCATTTTTACAATTAAATATTTACTTTGCTGAAAATTGCTGTGAAGTCACTGGCAATGATGGAGTAATTTTTAGCAAAAAGAGTGTAGTCTTATTAATGGAAATCATTTAAGACTAAAGTTGGGTGGAACCGCGCAGATATCCTAGATATTCTCCGTCCCTTTTGCATATTTTTATGTGCAGAAAGGAGGTGTTTAGGATGGAAAGAATGCCAAAACCTAGGACAGAAGAGGAAACGAGAGCAACTATAAGAAAGTACCAACTGAATTTTCCTTGTTGGGATGATAATGTTCGTCAACCAACCTGTCCAGATATAAGATGTTCTAATGCTTTTAGATGTATGACATCAATGTTGACTCTAATAGAAGTTAAACTTTTAGAGGATGATGGTATATCAGAAGAAGTAATTAGACAAAGACTTTTCTCTGATGAAAAAAATAAGTCAAGAGATCAATCGGTAGAAAAGTTAAACTTGGATATGACTAAACCTTATGAGGGTGCAAAACCTGAAAATAACGAAAACAACTAAGATAATAGTGAAAGATTATTGCGTCTTTCTAGGAGACGCACCAATTATGGTAGAATGAAATTAATAATATGGATAATGATTTAATGCAAAAAATTGTGGCTTTATGTAAAAGGCGGGGATTTATCTACCCCGGCTCGGAAATTTATGGGGGGCTGGCTGGAACCTGGGACTATGGACCACTTGGAACAGAACTAAAAAGAAATATAAAGAATCAGTGGTGGAAAGATATGGTGCAGCTTCGCGAAGATATTGTGGGATTGGACGCGGCCATTATGATGAATCCCAAAACCTGGGAAGCATCCGGCCATGTCGAAGCTTTTACAGATCCTCTGGTGGAATGCAAAAAATGCCACAAAAGATTCCGGGCCGATAAGCTCGATGTTGCAGAGAAATGTATTGAGGGTAATTCCCAACATGAGTTTACAGAGGCCCGGAAATTTAATCTTTTGGTGAAAGCCTATTTAGGTGTTTTAGAAGAGAAACAATCAGAAATATACTTAAGGGGAGAAATTACCCAGGGGGTGCATGTTAATTTTAAAAACGTATTGGATTCAACCAGAGTCCGGATTCCTTTTGGCATTGCCCAAATTGGAAAAGCATTCAGAAATGAGATTACCCCGGGAAATTTTACTTTCAGGTCAAGAGAATTTGAGCAGATGGAAAATCAATTTTATATTGAGCCAAAAGAGAAAGAAGGAGAGAAGTGGTTTGAATACTGGAAAAAAATGCGAATGGACTGGTATTTGAAGCTGGGAATAAAAAAAGAAAATTTGCGCTTTAGAGATCATGAGGAACACGAGAGAGCTCATTATGCCCGAGCAGCATGTGATATAGAATATAATTCTCCATTCGGGTGGTCTGAATTTGAAGGGATACACAACAGAGGTGATTGGGACTTGTCCCGCCATGAGCAGTATAGCGGACAGAGTATGAAATACCGCGATCCTGATTCGGGTGATGAATATCTGCCATGGGTTATAGAAACCTCGGGCGGAGTTGACAGAGCTGCATTGTTTTTCCTGATTGATGCTTATAGTGAAAAAGACGGTAAAGTAATTTTGAAACTTCATCCAAAACTTGCTCCATTTAAAGCAGCTGTTTTTCCGCTTCTAGCTAATAAGCCCGAGCTGGTGAAAAAAGCAAAAGAAATCTACCTTGATTTAAAGAAAGATTTCATGGTAGTTTGGGATGACAGGGGGAATATTGGGGGAAGGTATGCTTCTCAGGATGAGATAGGGACCCCATTTTGTATTACCGTAGATTTTCAGAGTCTGGAGGATGAGATGGTGACAGTAAGAGATAGGGACAGCGCCAAACAGGACAGGGTAAAAATAGTTGACTTAAGGAAGTACCTGGATGATAAGATAACGTGAGATGGATAAACTGAAAGTCTGGTTTGCTGCGCATAAGGTTACAGCTACTCTGATTGGGGTATTAGGGATAGTGGGGGTATTAGGGATATTAGGTTTTCAAAACTTCATTAATAAAGATTCCGGGCCGGTGGAAGGAGTTGATTTAACTTTTGATGCGGAAGGACCATATGCGCTACTTTACCCCCGCCGCGACGGCAATGCTTTAGTTTTAAACCTTAAAAGAACTGCCAGTTATGATGCCATAACATATGAGCTGGCCTATACCTCAAAAGTAATGGAGATTAGGGTTGCCGGAAACCGGGAAGAAGAATCCGCTACGGGCTCCGGTAGTATTGACAGGGGAGTGCAGGGAACAATTGATACCAAAGATAAAAAAGGAGAATATGAACAGGAGATTTTATTCGGGACCTGCAGTCAAAATGTTTGTAAATATGATAAAGGAGTTGAGAATGGCACCTTAACTCTGCACATTAGAAAGGGTAGTAAGGCATACAGAATGGTAACACAGTGGCATTTGCAAAAACCTGATGTGGCTTTGGGGAATTTAACCTCCGGAGATGGACATTTTGTTTATAAAATAAATGCAGACAGGCAAGCCTTATCCAATATAGGTTTTTCTATAATTAATGATTTAACAGGAGTGCCAAAACTGCCGGAAGGTAAGATAGTTTTGGGAAAGGTTTACGCTTTGAATGTGCCAATTGCCAAGAGTTTGCCCGGAGGAAATGTTAGCTTGGAGCTGGCTGAAAATCCGCCACTTGGCGCAAAACTGGCAAGATATGATGATTCGCAAAATAAATGGGTGGAGCCGGAGGCAGCGCTTGATGGAAGTAAGTTTACCGGGAAAGCCTCCGGTGCCGGCATATTTGCTGTTTTAATCCCCAAGAAATAATAAATCTGTTCTTGACCCCATCTAATCTCAGCACTCACCTTTTCAGAACTATTCGTTCACGGTTCGTGCTGCGATTTTACGGGGTCTGCGGGATATTTTTGTAAAAAATACCCCTTGACCCTTCGATCAACTCAGGGTCTGCGTCCCAATAAAATTGGGACTTGACAAGTGGGTTTATAATGGTTCAAAATGGAGATAGATGGTGATTTAAGGTGATCCCACTACGTCCCGAATGATCGGGACTTCGAGGGACACAATATTCTGCCCAGAAAGTCCGCCTTTGTCCCGAATGATCGGGACTTCGACGAGATAAAAGAGGATGACCTCATGTTTTTGGGCGAATATCAAACAAAGTTTAGCGGAAAAGGAAGAATAATTTTACCTCGAAAATTCAGGCAAGAGTTAAAAAGCAAGGAAGTTATTTTAAGCAGGGGATTTGAAGGATGCATTTGGGGATTTGACATATTAGATTTCGAGGTAGAAGCGAAAAAGCAACTTGAAATTTCAGCAACGGAAGAACGGGCCAGGTATTTGCGCAGATACCTGTTTTCCGGCAGCGAATCGGTGGAGCTTGATAGCCAAGGTCGGATAATTATACCGTCGGCCCTGCTTGATTTCGCTAGCGTAAAAGAGGATGTGGCGATAATTGGCGCGGGTGATCATTTTGAGGTTTGGAATAATAAGATTTGGAAAAAGCATTTAGCGAACATAGAAAGAGACTATGGAAGGATATCACAAGCCCGTTCTTCTTAGGGAAGCGATAGATGCACTCTCGGTCCGAGATGCCTGGTATATAGATTGTACTTTAGGCGACGGAGGGCACTGTATAGAACTAATCGCGCGGGGTGGGAGGGTCGTTGGTTTAGACATTGACCCGCAAGCCCTTAAAAGAGTGCAAAAAAGATTTAAAGATTTAGGGATAGATGAGAGTAAGTACAAGCTTATTCAGGGTAATTTTAGAGAATTAAAAGATTTATTAAATAAGCAGACGGACCCTTCGATTTCGCTCAGGGCGGATCAGAAGTTTGCAGGTGCAATTTTTGATTTAGGGGTATCCAGTTTGCAACTGATGAGCCCCGAAAGGGGTTTTTCTTTTGCTAAGAATGGCCCTTTGGATATGAGAATGGATCCGGGTTTAGGAGTTAGGGCACTGGATCTGATTAAAATTTTAACAAGAAAGGAGTTGTATGAATTATTTTCTAATTTTGGTGAAGAAAAGTATTCTTGGCAGGTGGCTTCTGCTTTGGTCAGCTCCCGTGGAGTAAGGACCACAAAAGAACTGGCTGGTTTGGTGGAAGGAGTTTATCGGAGGGTTGGGACAAGGAACTGGGAAATACATCCGGCTACCAGAGTATTTCAGGCTTTGCGGATTGCAGTCAATGATGAACTGGGTGCTTTAGAGACAGGTTTGGAGGAAGTAAAAGATTTAATAGAAAAAAATGGTCACATTGTGATTATTAGTTTTCACTCACTTGAGGACCGGATCGTTAAGGATACTTTTGCAAGGTGGCAAGATCAAGGATGGGGTCAGGTTTTAACCAAGAAGCCGATTTTACCTAATGCACAGGAGATAAATGAGAATCCGAGAGCGAGATCAGCAAAGATGAGAGTATTTAGACTATGACTATAATTAAAAAGTTTGAGCCGGAAGAACCAAAAAGAAAATTTCCCAAAAAAATAATCGGACTAACTTTGGGAATTTTGTTTGTCTTAACTTTAGTTGAGATTTGGGTTAGTAATACCGTAGTAGTTTATGGTGAAAAGTTTGAAGAACTGGCAGCTCTGCAGACCAATCTGGTGATGGAAAACCAGATTCTGGAAAATGAGATTGCCAAAGATTCTTCACTTTTTAATATATCTTCAAAATCCGCCCAACTTGGTTTTTCATCCCAACAGAGTATAAAATATATTCGCTAGGGTTCCTATGCGGATTTTCTGGATAAAAGTTTTTTTTCTGATTTTTTTTGCAGCCATTTTAGCCAGACTATATTTCTGGCAGATCATTAAGGCTGATTATTTGCAGGCTCAGGCCGAGGGACAGCACTTTACCGATATTAAAGTGCAGGCAAAAAGAGGCAATATTTATTTTAGCGACGGTTCTATCCTTGCATCTTCCAACCCTTCTTTTTTACTTTTTGGACAACCTAAAATCCTGACAAAAGAACAGAAGACCAATACCGGTTATATGTTGGCTAAAATTTTGGCGGAAGAAGATGAGAGCGTTGGTGATTTAGCTAAAGATTTCATAAATAAACTTTCCTCGGATTTATTCTGGATTCCTTTGAAAAAGCAGATTTCTTTTGAAACAAAGAAAGAGATTGAGGATTTAAGTTTGACCGGAATCGGGTTTGAAACATCCAGTAGCAGATTTTATCCTGAGGGTTCATCTTCGGCTCACATCTTAGGGTTTGTCGGATCTGACACTAAGGGTGACAGCAAAGGGTATTTCGGGGTTGAAGGCTATTTTGATGGGGAACTGAGAGGGGTTTCAGGGTTACTACGGCACGAAAAGGATGCTTTGGGTCTGCCTATTTTGATCGGGAATTTTCTGAATTCCGAGGCTAAAAACGGCAAAGATTTAACGCTAAATTTAGACAGGTCAATTCAGTTTATTGTTGAACAGAAATTAAAGGAGGGTTTGGAAAAATACGGGGCAAAAGCTGCATCGGCCGTGGTGATGGATCCTAAGTCGGGAGCTATTTTAGCCCTGGCTTCATACCCGAACTATGATCCGCTTCAGTTTTTTAATTTCCCAAAAGAATATTATAAAAACCCAATCGTGGCGGATCAATTTGAGCCGGGATCAACTTTTAAAGTGTTGGTTATGTCTGCTGCGCTAAATGAGGATAAGGTAGCGCCGGATACGAAGTGTGATATATGCGGTGGTCCAATACAGCTGGGAGGATTTTCAATCCGGACCTGGAATAATAAATATTATCCTGATACTACAATGAAGGATGTAATTATTCATTCGGATAATACCGGTATGGTATTTACCGGACAAAAACTGGGCCTTGATAAATTTTATGAATATCTTGAGAATTTTGGCCTTGGGAGTCAAACCGGGATTGATTTGCAGGATGAGTCATCTCCGGATTTGAGAGCCAAAGGCAGTTGGAGAGAAATTGATCTGGCTACCGCTTCATTTGGGCAGGGGATTGCCGTGACTGCCATCCAAATGGTCAGGGCAGTTTCAGCCATTGCCAATGGGGGCTATTTAATGGAACCGCATATAGTTAAAGAAATCAGAGATGAAAAGCAAAGCTTTGAAATAAAACCCAAAATAATAAGGCAAGTAGTAAAAGAGGGAACTGCCAAAATTATGACCGAGATGATGGTGGCGGCAATTGAGGAAGGAGAGGCAAAATGGACAAAACTAAAAGGATTTAAGGTAGCAGGGAAAACCGGCACTGCCCAAATCCCGGTGGCCGGACATTATGATCCCAATAAAACCATTGCCAGCTTTGTCGGGTTTGCACCGGCTGATGATCCGAAATTTGTTATGCTGGTTCGTTTTGACCAGCCATCTGCCTCAATTTTCGGCGCCGAAACCGCCGCTCCCACCTTTTTTGAAATAGCCAGGGAGCTTTTTTCTTACTACAAAATAGCTCCAACAGAATAGTTGACAAACTTACGCCATAGCGTTATTTTGTCAGTATGCCTTTTGAGAAATTAAAAACTAGAAAGCAAAAGGTGTGTATAGAAGATTTGGTGACAAATATACCGGAAGCCCTTTTTAGAGATATTTCTAAAACCCTAACGAAACAAATAGATTGGGAAAATTTTACTGATAAGTATGCCCGTACAGCAGATGTGTTAAAGCTTGTAGGAATGGGTGTTTTTGTTGCTGCATCGGTAATTATGCCAAATTTACCCTTGGCGTTAAAACCTTTTTTGAATAATCAAAGGAAGAAGGAATATGAAATATGGAAAAGATTTAATATACCTAATTTAAAACGAACCTTAAGGAGACTTGAGAGTCAAAAGCTTGTAGAAATTTCTGAAGAGAGCGGAATACAGACTATAAAGATTACAGGAGCTGGACAACGAAAGATCTTGAAATTTGCTATTGATGAGCTGGCAGTTGAGAAACCAAAATTTTGGGATGGTAAATGGACGCTGGTAAGTTATGATATACCTACTAACTTCAAAACTATAAGGAGGATTTTACAGGAATATTTAAAAGCTTGGGGATTTTATCCTTTGCATGAAAGTGTTTACTTACATGCTTATCCCTGTGAAAAACAGGTCGAATTTTTAAGAGCATATTTAGGCGTTGTTGAATATGTGAGAATTTTTAGCATTTCTAAAATTGAGAATGATAAACTATTCAAGGAGTTTTTCGGAGTTTAAGTCTTGGACATTATTACGCCATAGCGCTATCTTGTCATTTGTATAGTTACATAAAATACTTAACAGTAAACTGTCAGGTGTTAAATGAAACAAGAACTTCCCAGGTTATACATTCATTTCTTTACTGAAATAGCCAAAGAACTTTTTACCTACTACAAAATAGCACCAAGTGAGTGAATACCCTAAGGGTGTCGAGCTAACCCACCCTAAGGGTGTACAACACCCCAGGTTGCCTGATTGAGGTTGGATAGACTTCTGCTATAATTAGCTTCAAATGAAAAATCTATTACGTTCACTTTTTCCACAGAGCGCAATTAATAATTTTTATCATTTGCCGCGGGCTATTTTGGCCAATGTTTTTTATGGCTCCCCCACCAGGGGATTGAAGGTGATCGGGGTGACCGGGACTGACGGAAAAACCACCACAGTTAATATGATTTATCAGGTTCTAAAAGCTGCCGGCCCGCCTAGCGGCGAGGCAAGTAAAAAAGTTTCCATGGTTTCAACTATAAATGTTGTTGTCGGAGGTAAATCTTATGACACAGGATTTCATGTTACCTCCCCTGATCCATTTATGATCCAAAAATTTGCCAGGCAGGCAGCAGATAACGGGGACGAGTATTTAATTCTTGAAGTAACATCGCATGCTCTGGATCAATACAGATTCTGGGGTATAAAATTTGATGTCGGGGTTATTACCAATATTACCCATGAGCATCTGGATTATCACAAAACTTTTGAGAACTATTTTAATACTAAGATAAAACTTATTAAAGGTGTAAAGCATGCTGTACTAAATCAAGAGATCCTTCGACTCGCTACGCTCGCTCAGGATGACAACAAAGTTGTCACTTTTGGTTTGATAGAGGGAGATTTAAATCAAAAAGAGGCCAGATTAAAACTTAAGATTCCGGGAGAATACAATGTTGAAAATGCTTTGGCGGCAATGGCTGTTGCCTTTGTGTTGGGAATTGATAAAACAGTTGCCCGAAAAGCACTTGAGAATTTTGAAGGCATAACAGGAAGAATGGAGGAGGTTAAAAACAATCGTGGCATTAAAATTTTTATTGATTTTGCCCATACTCCTAATGGGTTGGAACAAGCTTTGAAGACTTTACGCTCCCCCGATAGTCATCGGGGGAGACTGATCTCACTAATTGGTTGTGAAGGTTTTAGAGATGTTGGGAAAAGAGCAATGATGGGGGAGATTGCCCAAAAACTTTCCGATATTGTTATTGTGACCTCTGTTGACCCGCGGGGACAAATAAAAGAAATTAATAAACAAATATTAACAGGTATTAAAAAAGCTGGAGGAGTTTTAAAGGAGCTATGTTTCATCATTGAAAATCGGCAGGAAGCTATAAATTTTGCCATAAATAAGCTGGCAAAAAAGGGCGATGTTATTGGGATTTTTGGTAAAGGGCATGAGAATTCTATGAATTTAGACGGGAAACAAGAGATCCCCTGGTCAGATAGAAAAGCTGTAGAAAAGGTATTGAATGGATAGCAAGTACAAACTAATCATTGATTCTTTCGGCAAGGACAGGTTTAAATTTAACGAGCCTTTAAGAGATTATACCGCTTTAAACGCGGGAGGGCCTGTCTCTTTATTTTTTATAGCTTTCACCGTCCCGGAACTTATCAAAATTATTGAGATGTGCAGACAACTTAAACTACTCTTTTTTATTTTTGGCACCGGCAGCAAAATTTTGATTTCCGATCATGGATTTGCCGGACTGGTTATTAAAAACAGGACCAAAAATATCAAGACTGTCTCCGTGAAAGGAAAAGTTTCCAAATTTGGAATTGGCGTGGAAGAGGCTTTAATTGAGGTAGATTCCGGAGTGAGTATAAACAAATTTTGTGAGTATTTGGATTCTCAAGGTCTGGCAGCAACTGAGTTTAAGGGGATGCCCGGAAGTATTGGAGGCAATCTTTTTTTGAGCAGATTTTTGCAATCAAGGGTTAAAAGTATTAAAGTATTAGATCTTGTATCTGAAATTGAAGAAGTTTCATCTGAAGCCTTAAGTCCCAAAAAGCATATAATTCTATCAGCTGTTTTTAGGATAAAGGCAAAAGTGTAACTATGAAATATATTATTACTGGTGGAAAGAAACTGGAAGGAAAAATTAGTATATCCGGGAACAAAAACTCGGTTTTTCCTTGCGTGGCTGCTGCTCTTTTAACTGACCAAGAAGTCATACTGGAAAATATTTCCGATCTTAGAGATACAGAAGTTTTAATACAAATTTTGAAAAAACTGGGAGTAAAGGTTGTAAAGACGGGATCAACTCTGAAACTGCAGGCTCAAGAGTTGAAATCTGCCACCTTACCCAAAGAGTTAATGACTAAGCTGCGTGGTTCAATGGTTTTGGTAGGCGCTATTTTGGGAAGAGCAGGAAAAGTTCATTTTTATCATCCGGGCGGCGATGTAATAGGACAAAGAAGTATCGAAGCGCATCTGGACGGGTTTAAAGCTCTGGGGGCAAGTTTGAAAAGGGAGGATGTAAAATTTACTCTAAACTTTAATGGCGGAAAGGAAGGGGAGTACAATATTTTTCTTTCTGAATCATCTGTTACAGCCTGTGAAAATCTAATTTTAGCAACAGTTTTGGGGGATAAAAGTTTAATTTTAAAAAATTGTCCTAAAGAACCGCACGTGGTTGATCTGTGCAGAATGCTTTTGCAAATGGGAGCAGAAATAGAAGGGATAGGTACGGATACATTAAAAGTTACGGGTGTAAAAAAATTAAAAGGGACGAAATTTACAATTGGAATTGACTATATAGAAGTAGCAACCTATGCGGTGGCAGCTGCCATAACCGGGGGGAAAATTATTGTTTCCGGAATTGATTCAACAGATTTGGATCCGGTTTTGGAACCTCTTAAAAGATTCGGTATTAAGATAGAACACGGCGCCAAAGCTATTTTCGCAACAGCCGAAAAACTTAAATCTCCATCAAAGATTACCACCAATATTTGGCCCGGTTTACCGACAGATTTGATGAGTGTAATAATTGTGCTGGCAACCCAGTCCAGGGGTGTAACGATTTGCCACGACTGGATGTATGAATCAAGAATGTTTTTTGTTGACAAGCTTATATCAATGGGAGCAAAGATTACCATTGCAGATCCACACAGGGTATTGGTGTATGGTCCTGACAGGTTGAAAGGGCGGGAATTGGCAACACCGGATATAAGAGCCGGCATGGCTTTGGTTTTGGCCTCTCTTGTGGCCAAAGGGGAAAGCGTGATCAATCAGGCAGAACTGATTGAAAGAGGTTATGAGGATGTGGTTGGGAAATTATTGAGTCTGGGAGCAGACATAAAAAAGATTGAAGTGTTAAAATAAGGGGCATTATGGATATTGTTTCTCATCCGATTTGGGAGCAGCTTACTCCCTACAAAACTAAAATTCCCGCCCTTAAAAAACCCCTGCACCTACTTAGAATTTATCTGGCCAGGCAATATGCCAAACTCTTATCCAGGGAAATATTTATTGGGGTAACCGGATCTGTGGGGAAAACTACTTGTACTGAGGCAGCAGGTATTGTGTTATCACAAAAATATAAGACTCTGGCTACCCTGCCTAATTTGGACCCGATTTTAAATATCCCCTCAACTATTTTGAAAGTAAAACCGACAGTAAAAAAAGTTTTGCTTGAAATGGGAATTGAGTATCCGGGAGAAATGGATTTTTATCTTTCTCTGGTAAGACCCAAAACCGTACTTTTTACCAAAATCTCCCTTGCTCACAGTGAATATCTAGGTAATTTGGATGAAATAATTGAAGAAAAGGGGAAACTTATCGAACAGTTAGACCAGGATGGAGTGGCTATTTTAAACTGGGATGATCCCTCTTGCAGGAAGTTGGCAAAAAAATGTAAGGGGGCAATTTTTTATTTTGGAACAGATCAGGAGAACTGCACAGTTTGGGCGGGTAATATTAAAATTGAGGATTTTAAAACCAGTTTTGAGTTAAATTTCGGAGTTGAAAGAGTTAAGGTAAATTTTAAACTGTTAGGTTTACATTTTATCTATCCGGCTTTGGCTGCTGCGGCTTTGGGAGTAGTTAATGATATACCTTTGACCAAAATAAAGCTGGCACTTGAGAAGATGGAGCCATCCCAACACCGCATGCAGGCTGTTAGCGGGCCTAACGGCTCTATAATTTTGGATGATACTTACAATTCATCCCCTGATGCGGTTGAGGCGGCAATAGATACTCTTTTGCAAATAAGCGCCAGAAGAAGGGTTTTGGTTTTGGGCGAGATGAGGGAGCTTGGTAAATATTCGGACGAGTTGCATCGGCAAGTTGCCCGGAAAATATTTAAGGAAAAAATTGATTTATGTTTTTTGGGTCAGGGAGATGCCCAAATTATTGCTGATGAACTAAATCGTTTAGGTTTTTGGGAAGAAAGAGTTGAGTCTAATTTGCAAAATTCCCAAATTGTAGGCAAATTATTAAAAAATTTGGGAAAAGGAGATGTGGTTTTAATTAAGGGTTCCCGTGCACTAAGATTGGATGAAGTTGTAAGGAGAATAGCTAAGAAAGGCTAGTATGTCACAACTGCTGGGTCTGGTTCTATTATCATTTGCAGTGACTTGCGTTTTTATGGTCCCTTTTATTGAACTGCTCTATTTTCTGAAAAGAAGATTTCAAAAAAAATTGCAAGATTTTAAAAAATCAGAAACACCAATACATGATCAGTTAATGAAAGGAGATTTAAAAACCCCATCTGGCGGAGGTATTTTAATTATCTTGATACTGATTATTTTAAGTGCAGGATACGGAATATTTAGTGGGACTCCCGATAAAATTAGCTTAAAAATACTGCTACTCAGCTTGGCTTCATTCGGACTCCTGGGGCTTACTGATGATATTAAATCTATTATTACCAAAAGGACAGGAAAATTTTTCGGTTTAAGTAGAAGGAGGATGCTTTTTATACAATCACTTTTGGCGCTGTCAATTGGGGGGATGTTATACCTGTGGGGTGGACTAAACAATATTTACATTTCAGGTTTGGGAAATTTTATAATTGGCGGGTGGTATATCCCACTGGCTGCTTTCATTATTATTTCTTTTGCCAATGCTTATAATATTTCAGACGGGCTGGATGGTTTAGCAGCGGGACTTTTGCTTATTTGCTTATTTGCCTTTTTGGCGCTTTCTTCCAGGTCGCTAGACTTAACTCTTGCCTCATTTATTGGAATTTGGATTGGTGCCCTTTTTGCATTTCTTTATTTCAATATCTGGCCGGCCAGGATCTTTTTGGGGGATGCGGGAAGTTTGGCTTTTGGGGCAACTCTGGCTGTGGCGGGACTCCTAACAGGTAAAATTTTGGCGTTGGCAATTATTGGAGGTATGTTTGTAATTATTGCTGCCTCATCACTTTTTCAGATTCTGTCCAAAAAATTTTTACATAGGAAAATTTTGCCGATTACCCCTGTCCATATGTACTTTAAATATATTGGATGGGAGGAGTCCAAAATAGTCACCAGGTTTTGGTTGGCCCAAGGACTTTTTGCCATCTTTGGTCTTTGGATAGCTCTTCTTTCACGATGATTAAAAAAGCTCGCCTTCAGTCACAAAAAAGCGGGTTAGATTTAGGCCTACTGCTGACGGTTTTGGGCTTGGTGATTTTTGGTTTGATCATGGTTTATGATGCATCGGTTGTTCAAGGGTTAAAGGATTTTAAGGATAGCTATTATTACATCAGGCAGCAGGGGATCTGGGTAGGAGTGGGGTTACTATCTTTGGTTTTTTTTAACAGATTTGATTACAGGAGATTTAAACTTCTGGCTTTGCCGCTTATTTTAATGTCATTTATTATTCTTCTGGCTGTTTTTATTCCGGGTTTAGGAGTATCGGGAGGAGGAGCTCATAGATGGTTAAAGTTTGGACCTGTCACTATTCAGCCTGCAGAAATTATCAAACTAACAGGAGTAATATTTTTGGCTGCTATTTTTGAAAAAGGTGTCAGGCTAATCCCGTTTTTGATCCTTGTTGGGGTAGTAACAGTAGTGACAGCGGTTTTGCAAAAAGATTTGGGATCAACAATTGTATTTGTGGCTACATCAGCGCTTATTTATTTTGCGAGCGGGGGGCCGATTTGGCAGATCCTTGTTAGTATCCCTTTTGCAGCAGCTTCACTGGCCCTGTTAATTTTCACATCTGATTACAGAAGCAAAAGAATTTTGGCTTTTTTAGACCCCTTTTCCGACACGCAGGGATTTACTTATCATATTTCGCAAGTTTTAATAGCCTTGGGGTCGGGAGGACTGTTTGGCTTAGGACTGGGTCATTCAAGACAAAAATTTGAATACATACCGGAGGTTACAACAGATTCTATTTTTGGCATTGTGGGGGAGGAACTGGGATTTGTGGGATCCACATTTTTAATAAGTTTATTTGTAATTCTTATCATAAGAGGTTTCAAAATTGCCCAAAATTGCACTGATCCTTTTGGTAAGATTTTAGCTCTGGGATTAACCTGTTGGTTGGGGATACAAGTTATTATTAATTTATCTTCCATGACAGCACTTTTGCCCTTAACCGGTGTCCCCTTGCCATTTATTTCTTACGGCGGCTCAGCTCTGGTTGCCAACTTAACTGCAGTGGGTATACTTCTTAACATTTCCAAGCAAACTACATAGCCCTGATATATAATTAAAAACATGAAGGTTCTCATTACTGGGGCGCATTTTACGCCGGCTGTGGCTGTTATAAATGAGCTAAAAAAATATAAAGATACGGAAGTTGTGTACGTTGGAAGAAAAACTACTTTGGAAGGGGATAAGGCGCAATCTGCGGAGTCGCAAATCTTGCCCGGTCTGGGAGTAAAATTTATTCCAATAATTACCGGGAGACTGCAGAGATCTTTTACAATCTATACTATCCCTTCACTTTTAAAAATTCCTATTGGATTACTGCAGGCTTTATATATAATCCTCTCTGAAAAACCTGACGTGATTTTATCTTTCGGAGGATATGTGGCAGTGCCGACATTATTGGCAGGCTGGCTTTTTTCAATTCCTATAATAATTCATGAGCAAGGTATAGTTTCCGGTTTGGCCAACAGAATTAGTTCTGTATTTGCAGATAAAATTGCAGTATCCTTTCCAACTCAAAACCCAAAAGCTATTTTGACTGGGAACCCTCTCAGGAGGAAAATGCTAGACGGTGTGAAGCTACCCCACCCCAGCCATGCGTCGCCAGAGGCTATGCCGGCGGAGCGGGGTGTGAATATTTTAGTTACAGGCGGGAATCAGGGATCGCATGTTATTAATCTAGCAGTTGAGGAGTCCTTAGATAAATTAATTAAAATAGCATCTATTATTCATGTAACTGGAGACAATAAATTTGGTGATTTTGAAAGGTTAGAGAAGCGCCGGAGCGAAAAATATATAGTCAAAAAATGGATCGGAGAAGAGTGGGGACAAATACTTAAAAAAGTAGATTTGGTTGTTTCAAGAGCAGGAATAAACACTTTAAATGAACTTGCTTATTTGGGAATACCTGCTTTAGTTATTCCTATCCCTTATCTTTTTGAAAACGAGCAAAATAAAAATGCCAAATATTTTGAAGGTTTGGGACTAGCTAAAATTTTACCCCAATCAAAATTATCCGGAAAAAGTCTGTTGGAAAATATTAGACTAATGGTTGATAATTTGGATATGTTAAAAAAGAAGGCAGAGAATGCTAAAAAAATTGTCATCCCTGATGCTGCCAAAAGATTGGCCTTGGAAACTATACTTATGGTATGAATCCATTCAAATTAATTTTGTTTCTTTCCATTTTGCTAATTATTTCAATGGGAGTATTTCTTTTTCGCTCTAATATATTTACTATAACCTCGATTGAAGTGGAAATTGAAAAAGTTGGCTGTGTAGAATCAGATAAAATCAGGGATGCATCCAATCTTTTGGGACAAAATTTTTTCCTTTTAAATTCTTCTAAGCTGGAAAATGATTTAAAAAATAAGTATGTTTGTATTCACAAAGTGAATCTATCGAGATATTTTCCAAACAAAGTTAAGCTTTTTATTTTTGGCAGAGAACCGGCTGCTATTCTGATAGTGTTAAAAGACGGGGAAGCTACGGAATCTGCTGAAGCTACTCCAAGCGCCGAAGCCTCATCCTCTGCAGAAGGTTTTGTAGTTGATAATGAGGGAGTAGTATATTCCAATAGTATTGAACAAATTAATGCCCCGTATATTTATGCCGGTGGACTAAATTTAACGGTGGGTCAAAAAATAAAAGACGATTTCATTGGCAAGATTCTAAAGATACTGGAGAAACTTAAGAGTTTTGGAGTGGATGTTAAAGAAACAAAAATATACTCGAATAGCTTACTTTTAACTGGTGCCATGCCCCGAATAATTTTTAAATTGTCAGATAATATTGATACTCAAATTGCATCTTTACAACTCATTCTGAATAAAGCTAAAATAGACGGAGAGATATTGGAGTTTATCGATTTACGATTTGATAAACCCGTGGTTAAATTTGCCCCCAAAAAACATGGCTAAAGATCGAGTTATTTGCGGAATAGATGTTGGTTCATCAAAAATCGCCACCCTGATTGCATCTATTGATGAATCTGGTTCTGCCGGAACAAAAATAAATCTTATTGGAGTTTCCAGTACTCCCTCTCGTGGAGTGAGAAAAAATCAGGTGGTTGATATTGAAGAAGCAGTCAAAGCGATAACCGAGTCGGTTGAAGCCTCAGAAAGGATGGCCGGTTATTCCATTTCCTCTGCCTTTGTTTCTTTGGGCGGGCCGCAAATTGAAAGTGTTAATCAACATGCGGTGGTGGCTGTTTCCGAGCCGGAAGGAGAAATTAAAGAAAGTGACATTCAAAGGGTTAATGATGCGGCAAGAGCCCTACCCTTATCAACTTCCCGGGAGATTCTTCATGTTATTCCGCGCACTTTTACTGTTGACGGCCAAGAGGGGATTAAAGACCCGATCGGCATGACAGGTGTCAGGCTGGAAACGGAGACTCATATTATTACCGGTTCTACAACGTCAATGAAAAATCTGGTCAAATGTGTTTCCGAGGTGGGAATTGATGTATTGGAATTGGTTTTTTCCGGAATTGCTTCATCTGTTGCTACGCTTTCCGATACGGAAAAAGAACTGGGCGTGGTTTTGGTTGATATTGGTGGGGAAACAACAGATGTGGTGATCTTTATTGATGGTTCCGTTGCTTTCTCCTCGGTTGTACCGATTGGCGCGCGCCATATCACCTCTGATATGGCAGTTGGACTCCGTGTATCTTTAGAATCTGCAGAAAAGATCAAATTATCTTTGGGTAAGAAAGAGAAAACTCCAGCTTTGGCAGAGGTGGTGGAAATTAAGAAAAAAGAAGAAGGGTTTTTGGATATTAAGAGTTTGGGGCTTGAGGAGGATATTCAAAAGATTTCCACCAAATCTGTGGTGGACGGGATTATTCGGCCAAGGCTTCAAGAGATATTTAAGTATGTTGGAAGAGAGATTAAAAAGAGTGGCTTTGGGGCACAAATTCCATCAGGACTGGTAATTTGCGGAGGTGGGGCACAAACTGTGGGGGTACCGGAGCAGGCAAAATACGTTTTAGGGTTTCCCGCAAGAATCGGACAAATTGAAGGTTTTTCCGGAATGGTGGATGAAATTGATTCTCCCTCATTTGCCAGTGGAGCAGGTTTAATTATGTACGGAGCAACACAAAGGACCGGCGGTCAGCTGCATATCCCTGTTTTGTCCGGTAACCTTCCAATTAAGGGAATGATACAAAAAGGAATTTCTTTAGTTAAGTCACTTCTGCCATAGCAGACTTAAATTAAGGTCTTGCTATTTTTGAGTTTTTTTTGTTAATATGCTGCCAGGATAATTTTTATGTTAATCAAACCTGATGTACAAAGATTTGCTAAGATTAAGGTCATGGGACTGGGTGGTGGCGGTTCAAACTCCTTAAACTCCATGATTTCCCTGCAACAAATTCAAGGGGTAGAGTTTGTGGCTGTTAATACCGATGCTCAAGCTTTGATGAACAATCAATCCCCCACCAAGGTTCAAATTGGAGAAAGCTTAACCCGGGGTTTGGGATCAGGAGGGGATCCGGAGGTTGGAAGACAAGCATCAGAGGAATCAACCCAAAAACTGGAAGATGTCTTGCAGGATGCGGATATGGTTTTTTTGACAGCAGGAATGGGTGGAGGTACAGGAACAGGAGGTATCCCAATTGTTGCTCAAATTGCCAAGAATATCGGGGCGCTGACTGTGGCGGTTGTGACCAAACCCTTCAGCTTTGAAGGAACAAGGAGAATGGTAGTGGCAGAAGAGGGTATGGAGAAACTAAAGGATAAAGTTGATGCTTTAATTATTATCCCCAATCAGAGGCTTTTGGAAACTGTTGAGAAAAATATGACTTTGCAGGAAGCATTTAAGCTGGCAGATTCGGTTTTGGGCCAGGGGGTTCAGGGAATTTCCGATTTAATCACCATGCCAGGACTGATTAATGTTGATTTTGCCGATGTTAAAACCATCATGAGCAATGCCGGATCGGCTTTGATGGGAATTGGAGTGGCAGGTGGGGAAAACAGAGCCGCCGCCGCCGCCAGAATGGCAATTGCCTCTCCTCTACTTGAAGTTTCAATTGAGGGAGCTAAAGGAGTGTTATTTAATATTGTAGGCGGATCAGATCTATCAATGACCGAGGTTAATGAGGCAGCTCAAATTATTGCCCAGGCTGCCGATCCTGATGCCAATATTATTTTTGGAGCAACAATTAAAGAAGACCAATTGGATCAGGTTAAAATTTCGGTTATTGCTACCGGGTTTGATGAGACTCGCAGAAGACTCCGAGAATTTGTAGGGGCTGGAATAGGCTCTGCTTCTTTGCAACCCGGATGGAGCGCAACTCCGACTGATGAAATAACCCAAACCACAGAATCTTCCGAGGAAACTCCGGAAGAACAACCGCAAGAGAAAATTGAAGAGGAAGAAGATGATCTGGAAATCCCGGCATTTTTACGTTCCAACCGCTAGCTACAAACTATATATTCTGATAGAATAATTCCATGAGTTTCAAACCGGTCTCGGCACAAGTTAATCTTCCCTCTTTAGAGGAGGAAATATTAAAGTTTTGGGAAGAAAATAAAATTTTTGAAAAATCTATAGAAAACCGCAAGGGTAAAGTTAGATTTGTCTGGTATGAAGGACCACCTACTGCAAATGGTAAACCCCACATGGGTCATGTTTTGCAACGTTCCCTTAAAGATTTAATTTTGCGATTTAGATCAATGAAAGGTTTTTTGGTAGAGCGCCGGGCTGGCTGGGATACACATGGCTTACCTGTAGAGATAGAAGTTGAAAAAGAGTTGGGGTTAAAAGGAAAACAAGACATTCTGGTTTTGAAAGATACGGAGTTTGAGTCTATAAAATTTTTTAACCAGAAATGTAAGGAATCTGTTTTCAAATATGTTGATGATTGGATTAATTTAACAAAAAGGATTGGTTTCTGGATAGATTTTGACAGCGCTTATGTTACTTATGACAATAATTATATTGAAAGCGTCTGGTGGTTTTTAAGCGAGGTTTACAAAAAGGGATTGCTTTATAAAGATTATAAAGTTGTGCCATATTGTCCTCGTTGCGGCACTTCTTTATCCTCACATGAACTGGCGCTAGGTTACAAGGATGATGTTGAAGACCCTTCTGTTTATGTAAAGTTTGAATTGGAAGATGAGCCAGGTACCTACCTTTTAGCTTGGACAACAACTCCATGGACACTACCAGGTAACGTAGCATTAGTGGTAAACCCGGACGCTTACTATGTTAAAGGACATGTGAAAGGTGAAACATTAATTTATTCCAAGGGTCACACTTTGGGTGTACCTGAAAGTACAAAAGATAATGTTGAATTTAAAGGTAGTGATCTTATTGGGAAAAAATATAAACCTCTATTCGATTTCTTTTCAGATAATGAAAGAGCTTATCAAGTTTATCCTGCTGACTTTGTGTCACTGGAAGAAGGAACCGGTATTGTCCATACGGCTGTTATGTATGGAGAAGATGACTTTAAGCTGGGCAAGACACTAGACCTTCCAATGAAACATTTAGTAAATACAAAAGGCGAGTTTGTTGAGGAAGTAACTGATTTTGCTGGTTTGTTCGTGAAAGAAGCAGATCCCAAAATAATAGATAATCTAAGAAAAAGAAAATTACTCTATAATAATGCAGAAACAATAAAACATACTTACCCTTTTTGTTGGAGATGTGACACACCGATTCTTTACTATGCTCTTGATTCCTGGTTTATAAAAACTACTGCTGTTAAAGAGAAACTTTTGGAAGATAACCAAAAAATTAACTGGGTTCCTAAAGTAGTCAAAAACGGAAGAATGAAAAATTGGCTGGAAACTTTAATTGATTGGAATATTTCAAGAAATAGGTTTTGGGGGACACCGCTTCCTATTTGGCAATGCTCAAAAGGGCATATTAGGGTAATAGGGGGGGTTGGGGAAATTAGGGAATTTGGGGGAGAGGTACTTGAAGATTTACATAGGCCGTTTATAGATCAGGTTATTTTTAAATGCCCGGATTGTGAAGAAGAAATGAAAAGAATTGAGGATGTTGCTGACGTTTGGATGGATTCCGGGGCCATGCCATTTGCCCAATGGCACTTCCCTTTTGAGAATGAGGATATTTACAAGCAGTGGTATCCTGCAGATTATATAGTTGAGGGTATTGACCAAACTCGAGGTTGGTTTTTTACCTTGATGGCAGAAGCTATGCTTTTGGGTGATACTCCCCCATCCCCTTTCAAAAATGTTATCTCCACTGGGCTAATTTTGGATGATAAAGGACAGAAAATGAGCAAATCAAAAGGTAACATTGTGGACCCGATGGAAATGTTTTCAATCAGCGGAGCAGATACAATGAGATGGTATATGTATACACAAGCTCCGGCAGGGGGGAATTATCTTTTTTCAAAAGAACATCTCTTAGAAAAACACAGAAGATTTAACTTGATTTTTTGGAATTGTTATAAATTTTTTGTTGACTATGCAATGATCTCAAATTGGAAAGATGAAGAAAAACGGACTTTAAGCATTTTAGATAAATGGATTTTGGCAAGACTTAGTGAAGTTGTATTAAAGGTAAATGATGGTTTAGAAAAATATGATGCTTACAATTCTTCCCGTGCGATTGAGGATTTTGTAGTTTCGGATTTTTCTACCTGGTATATAAGAAGATCAAGGGATCGGGTTGGCCCGGAAGCAGACAGTGAAGACAGAAATACCTGTTTATCGGTAATGTATGAGGTTTTGCTGACTTTATCCAAACTTCTGGCCCCTTTCACCCCATTTTTAGCTGAAGAAATTTACCGCAGTTTAACCGATAGAGAATCGGTACATCTACAAGATTACCCAACTGGTAATAAAAATATGCTAGATGAAGAGTTAATAGGAGAGATGGGGATAGTCAGGGAAATAGCGGAAAAGGCTCATGCTAAAAGAAAAGAAGACGGTATTAAGCTAAGACAGCCACTTCCCTTACTAAAATATAAAATTAAAGAGAAATTGCCGGATGAGTTGGAAAAAATTCTGGCGGATGAAGTTAACGTTAAGCTAATTGGGTATCAAAAGTCCTCTAATATTGAGCCTGCAATCGAATTGGATACAAAAATTACCCCCAAACTTGCAGAAGAGGGGAAGGCACGGGATTTGATAAGACAGATACAACAGTTGCGCAAAGAGAAAGGTTTGACTTTGGCAGATAAAACAAAAATTCTGGCACCAGTTTGGCCAAAAGATTTTGAAGAATTAATTTTAAAAAATACCGCTTCTGTTTCTATTTCGCAAAGCGAAATTTTACAAATTATAAAAGAAGATGAAGATTCTAAAGGTTCTTAATTGGCCGATCACTCTTTCGAGTTTATCTTTAATCTCTATCGGGACACTGGTTATCTATTCGTCCTCAAAAGAGCTTGCCTTTCAACAGCTCGTTTTTACGGGAGTTGGATTTATATTTTTTTTATTGTTATCACAGTTTGATATCCACGCTTTGGCAAAATTTGTTAAGCCTTTATATCTTCTGATAATTTTACTTTTGGCAGTTGTAGCAATTTTGGGTGTAGAAACCAGAGGTGCTATCAGGTGGATACCTCTGGGCTTTTTTAATATCCAGCCGTCTGAATTTGCCAAACCGGTTTTAATTTTAATACTGGCGCAATTTTGGATGAAAAATCCTCCCTCATGGATAAATATTTTTAAAAGTTTGGGGTTTAGTTTACCGATTCTACTACTTGTATTCAGACAGCCCGATTTAGGCACAACACTTACTCTAATAGCCATTTGGACTGGTATGCTTTTTGCATCAAGAGTGTCTGTCAAAAAATTAGTTATTTTAACAATTGTGGCTTGTTTAATATTTCCCTCAGGCTGGTTATTCTTGAAAGATTATCAAAGGCAAAGATTCATGGGTTTTATTGCACCTCAGGTAGATCCTTTGGGGAGAGGTTATAATCAGATTCAATCAACTATAGCTGTTGGGTCAGGACAGCTTTTTGGGCGGGGTTTGGGTAGAGGAACTCAATCAAGACTGCAATTTTTACCTGAGTATAGAACAGATTTTATCTTTGCCTCGATTGCGGAGGAGATGGGATTTTTAGGGTCAATACTAATACTTATAATTTATTTTTATTTGCTTTTCTTTTGTTTAAGAGTGGCGGATAGAGTAGGGGGAAGTTTTAATTTTCTAGTGGTTATCGGAGTTTTCTCACAGCTTGCCTTTCAAATAACTGTTAATATAGGTATGAATGTTGGGATTTTGCCGATTACCGGTATTACTTTACCGCTTATTTCTTATGGGGGAAGTTCACTTGTTTCTACTTATATTTGCTTGGGGTTTGTTGCATCGGTAACAAAGAAAGTGTAAAATAGCCGCATGTTTGATTATGCTATTTGTGAAATTGCGGGTAAGCAATATAAAGTTTTACCGGAAAAATCCATGGAAGTTGATTGTATGGGTGAGGAAGATAATAAAATAGAGGTTGCGGTGCTGCTTTTGGTCAAGGATGGAAAAGTTCAAATCGGAAAATCTTTTCTTAAAGATAAAATAATCCTAAAACGCTTGGAGAATAAAAAGGGTACGAAGATAACTGTCAGAAAATTTCATGCCAAAGCAAACTTCAGAAAAGCAATAGGATTTAGGCGTAAGTTAACAAAAGTTATTGCGGATGTGAAAAATTAAACTCTTGACTTAGGTTTTCACAGAATATATACTCCAACTCATGGCTCATAAAAAAGGCGGCGGTACAGTTAAAAAGAATCGTGATTCTATTTCCAAGAGACTGGGAGTCAAAAAATATGGCGGAGAAAAAGTGGTAGCCGGAAATATCATAGTTAGGCAAAGAGGAAACAAAGTTTACCCGGGTTTGGGAGTAAAGCAGGGAAATGATTATACAATTTTTGCAATTACATCCGGAAAAGTTCAATCTCAAAAGAGATTAGGTAAAACTTTAATAAATATTATTTAGCCTATGGATGAGAAAATTTACGAGTTGGAAATAGATTTCTTGCAACCGAATCCCCTTCAACCCAGAGGATTGATCACTCCTGAGTCATTAGCCGAACTGGCGGATTCAATTAGAACTCATGGAGTATTGGAGCCCTTGGTAGTAGCCAAAACTCCGGCCGGATATCAAATTATTGCCGGGGAGCGGCGTTGGAGAGCTTCTAAAGTGGTTGGTTTGCCCAAAGTCCCGGTCATAATCCGTGAAACTTCTCCTCAAGGAATGCT
The DNA here is from genome assembly GCA_007376405.1 of Microgenomates group bacterium Gr01-1014_7. Taxonomy (GTDB): domain Bacteria; phylum Patescibacteriota; class Microgenomatia; order Daviesbacterales; family UBA10151; genus VMGD01. The sequence goes on along the minus strand of VMGD01000005.1, from coordinate 2,601 downwards.
GGAGATGGCCATTGTGGAAAATGTCCAGAGAATTGATCTTAATCCTCTGGAGCGGGCTCAAGCTTATAAAAGATTAATGGAGGAGTTTGGTTTAACTAATGCAGAAATTTCCACCAGAGTGGGGAAGAGTCCTTCATATATTTCCAATACCATTAGACTTTTGACCTTGCCGGATGCGCTAAAAGATGCCTTAATGTCCGGGGCTACAACCGAGGGTCATGCCAGAGCCTTGAGCGCTTTGGAGGATCCGCATTTAATTATTGAAGCCTATAAGGAAGTTTTAAGAAGAAATTTGTCTGTGCGGGGGACAGAAGAATTAGTTAGAAGATTTAGGGGAAGAGCAGGAATTGGCCCCAGAAAATCGGCTGTGGTAGAGAGCATGCGAATTATATCCGAAGACCTGGACCGGGCTCAGAGTGATTTAACTGCAGCTTTATCCAAAAAAGCGCAAAATCCGCAGGTTAAATGTATGCAGACCGGTAAAAGAGCTAAAATGGAACTAATATTTGACGGGGACCCGGGCAAAACCGCTCCAATAATAGAGGATATCCGTCAGGCAATTGTAGGCTATTTTAATATGAGCAATCCTACGCTTTGAGGTGGCCAATATCTAAAAAGACCTCTGCCGATCAATTTTTCTCTGCCAACAGGCCCGAATTCTCTGGAATCTGAAGAATGCTCCCTGTTATCTCCAATTACAAAATATTGATTGGAAGGAACTGTAAACGTATTTCCTTCTCTTAAGAAAGATTCCCCCCTTGTAGGGGTGCCGGGGGGAAGATAAGGCTCGTTCAGGAGACCTCCATTTAGAAATATAGCGTTATTTTCTAATCTGATAGTATCTCCCGGGATGGCAATAATCCTTTTTATAAAATCCTGCGATTCTTCCCGGGGGTTTTTTAAGACCACAATTTGGCCGTGTTTTGGATCCCCAAGGCGGTAGCTAATTTTTTCAGTAATTAAAAAGTCACCGTTATGCATAGTGGGAAACATGGATTGACCGGAAACTTTGTGAAATTGAGCCACAAAAAGATAAATTAGGGCAAAGATAGCTCCAAAAACTACAAAGGTTTGGATAAAATCAATTATGTGAGAGCTTAAATTTTCAAAAAAACTCTTTTTGGGAGTGTATTCATAATAAGTTTCCTGATCCACGTTCCTTATTATCTCAAAAATTTAAGTTGAGATGCAAGTAGGGGGGTGGTAAAATGGGTGGGATAGGATGAGTAGCTCAGTTGGTTAGAGCGCTTCGTTCACATCGAAGAGGTCACAGATTCGAGTTCTGTCTCATCCACAAATCCTTAGGTGTCTACCCTACCACACCATTAGGGTGGGTTTGGCTATGCGGAGAAATGGCGCTGGTGGTACAATTTAGGGATGAGGCAGATTTTAAAGCAAACTTCCTGGTTGTTGTTGGCCCAAATGGGCACAAGGGTTATTAGTTTTCTTTATATTATTTATTTGGCAAGGACTTTGGGAGTATCGGATTTTGGTTTACTTACAGTGGCCCTGGCATATTTTTCCATTGTTTCGTCCATAGCCGATTTTGGATTTAACAGGTTTTTAATAAGAGAAGTAGCAAAGAAGAAATCTAGGGCCCCGGAACTTCTCTGGAACATTGTATTTTTAAGGCTTTTTTTAACTTCTTTGTTTTTTGCCATATTTTCTCTGGCTCTATATTTACTGGACCCGGATAAAGTAAGAGTAAGCCTTATTCTGTTGGCAACTTTGGCAATTTTACCTCAATCCGCAGCTTTAACTTTTGATGCAATCTTTGTGGGGTTCCAGAAGTTGCAATTTTCGGCCATCTCTATTTTTATTTCCGGATTATCAACAGCTCTTGCGGGACTGATTTTGGTTGGCAACGGGTTTGGGCCAACCGGTGCCATCAGTGCTTTAATTTTTGGACAAATAATTTACATTTTAACTTTAATTTTATTTTTGTATAAAACTAAGGCCCTTATTTTTTCCCCTGTTAATTTATCAATTATTAAAAAAGCCCTGATCGGCTCTCTTCCCTATGGCATACTTGGTATTTTGGGGCTGCTATATTTTAGGATTGATACCGTGATGCTAGCATATATAAAGGGAAGTTTTGAAACAGGTATATATGGAGTAGCGTATAAGTTTCTGGAAGCTGTCACTGTTATTCCTTCGGCTTTTTTTGCTTCCATATTCCCGGCCCTGGCAAAAATGCAAACATCAGATGTAGCGCAAGTAAAAAGATTATATTTTAAGTCCTTAAAGATTATGGTAGGTCTGGGTATATTGGTTTTACTGGGGTACATTTTTGTTCTGCCACAAATTATAAAAACTCTTCTTCCGAATTATGGACTATCAATAAAGGCAATTATGATACTTTCTCTATCTATTCCCTTTATGTTTGCGCAAGTGCCGGGAGTTGGGGTTTTACTGTCAAGCGATAAATATTTAAAGTCAGTATTATGGTTATCTATTTTAACCTTGTCGTTTAATGTGATTTTGAATTTAATCTTTATTCCCAAATATGGGTATCTGGCTGCTGCCTGGGTGACTGTTGCATCTGAAATATTAACTCTGCTAGTATTCTTTAACCTGCTTAGGATTAAGGTTTTGGCTAAA
>VMGD01000018.1 GCA_007376405.1 Microgenomates group bacterium Gr01-1014_7 | reverse complement strand
GGTTACCTCCAGGGCCTCAAGATGTGTCAGAGGAGGCAGAATTCCCGGCAGAGCCCGGGACAGCATGGTCTTGCCTGTGCCCGGCGGGCCCCACATCAAAACTAAGGGGTCGAGAATTTGCATTACCTACATTATTATATATGGGGAGGCTTCCTTCAATGGAATAATGATGATCTCCTACTGAAACTTTTAATGCTAACCACTGGACAATTTGTTTCTTCTCTTCAAAACTTAATCTGTGTAAAACAGTTCCTAAGTCTTTGCATAAGGACTCAATGTCCACAGTGAGTTGGTTGTAATCTATTTGTCCAGCTTTTTTATAGTTTACCATCTCTTCGTTTTCTTGTTGGTCCAGTTGAGAAAGCAGTTCATTAACTTTTACCTTTTGTGATTTTGCTTCTGCCACTAAATATAATCCTTCCCTAAAACCATCATCAATTCTTTCTTTTTGTCTTTCCAACTCCTTACGTTTTCTTGCTAGTTCCTCGAGTTTATAATTTCCTACAACCCCATCATCTTTTTTAGACTCAACAAACTTTTTTGCCGCTTCTTTAATTAAGGTCGGTTGAAGAATTAATCTTTTAATATCACTCCACACTGCATCATCTAAAGTTTCAGACTTAATAGAACCACCACTACAGATTGTGGGTTCTGGGAATCTTCTTTTTTTATCTCGGCATCTATAAACAGAGACACCATGAAAGTTGTCACAACCGTCGCCTCCATTACACTTATTACAGAATACCCTTCTTTGGACTAAATATTGATGCTTCGTGTTTCCTATTGAAAGTGTGGTATTTTCTTTCTGTCTTCTTCTTATCAATTCAACTTCTTCTGGGGAAATAATCGATAATTCAGGTGGCAGTTTTACTTGTAACCATTCGCTTTTGTCTCTTAATGTTCTTGATGATTTTCTTGTCTTGGGGTATTTAGTATTTTTAATTCTAAACTTTGGCTCTGTATGTTGATACTTCATATAGTACCAAATCCCGCTGTAGACTGAAAGGTTAACTCCCAGGATTTTACCTATTGTAGATTTCTGCCATTTTAGTTTTCCATTTCTAGTTGGGATTTTTCTTTCAAACAATTCCTTAATAATCCTCCTCTGCGACCACCCATCTTTAGCCCAGTTGAGTATTAGTTTTAGGTTTTCAATTTCTTGGGGGTTGGGTATAAAGTGCCCTCTTTTAATAGTTCTGCCCTGGTCATCTTTAGAGTGTCTCACATAGTTCAAACCATAAGGGGAGCGGGATGTCATTACATTACCTTCTCCTACAACTCTTTTTCTAGCAGAAGATGTCCTTTCTAAAATAACAACTCTCTCAATCTCAGAATACATGGCATTGTTGCCACGAATCATTATTTTTTGTACACCTTCAAGATTTTCAATTCCCGGCTGTGAAGTAAATATTGCCTTTATTCCTAGTTGGTCAAGTTCTTTAAGAAGGGTTAACTGGTCTACTTGTTCTCGGCTTAGTCTGTCTGGTCTAACACTAATAAGAGCATCAAATAAACTAGCTTTTGCATCTGCTCTTAGCTCGTCCATTTTCTCTCTTTCCAAGGTAGCTCCCGAAACCCCTTCTTCCCAGTATTCCTTTACAATTTCATGTTCATTTAAACTAGCATAACCGCGTGTATCTACTTTTTGGGTATCTATTGTTTTCCCCTCTTTTTGCTCCTCAGTCGATACTCTTCCTTGTAATGCTACTCTCATAGTGGTGATGTTATTGTAATTACGTTTTTCGGTTCCTTCAATTGAGACAATTTAGCTCTTTCTAATCGTAACTCTACCACTTTTTTGAACAAGAAGTTCCACAGGTTGTTTAAATCACCAAATTCATCAGGGACTTGTTTGTAACCCTCGCAAACAAGACTGTTCTTGTTTTTAAAGGTGTTTGTTTTATTTTTGTTTTTATCCACGGTAATCCGTGGGGTAGTTTAATTGAAAGCAAAAGCTCTGTTATAAGAGCTAATAGTGATTACACTTGCGTAAAGATTACGCCCTCGAAGTTAACAACTCACAAGCAAATTGGATCAAACTCCTAATTCCAAGCCAGCCAGAATATATATTCCGACTATTCCACTATATACATTTTATATCTTTATTACAAGTGGTAATTTTTGGGCGTTAAGGGCCATCCGTCATCATGGCCGAGACGTCCCAACCGCCCGTATGGAAAATGCGAATTCTCCAATGAGGGGAATCTAATCCTTACTGAGACAAATAGGGCATTGATGTTTTTCTCCGGCTAAGGGTAAACCCTCTTCCTCTATAGGAATAGGCTAAGGCAGGAGTTGCCGATGAGAGTACAAAAGTTAAGTTATCTGTTTTGCAATTCCTCACTTCAAGTCTGCCATAAAATCTATTTTTATTTCGGTAATTCTTTTTCCCCAGACTTCAAGGGTTTCTACCTTTGCCATAACTGGATAAAATCCATCACCTATCCCGGGACAAAACACTACTGTTTTGCACCTGGGTGCCTCCTCATCATTATTTATTTCCCATGAAAGTTTTGTAAATTCTTCATTAGACTTACTTAATAAACTTTCCTGGATTTTAGTTAAGTCAGTTGAGATGGGATCACAAATAACTATAGTTCCTGAATCAACACATACGGTACCGATTGTCTCCCATCCTGATTGTTTATGTGCCATATTTCTCACCTCCTCCCAAACATTCTCTTTTGCTTCCTTCCACGGATAACAGATCGGCCAAGGCCCCCTCTATAAGACTTCTGATGGTAGTTTTCTCGGCAGCCGCTTTCATTTTTAATAATCTGTGCAGCTCGGCGTCTATCCGTACCAGAGTTGTAGGATTTTTGTTAATTAGTTTACTGGTGTTGCCGCTGTTTACTTTCATATACCTTCCTTAGCGCGATTATTCCAATCAGCTAATTTTTTCTTTTCTTTTTGAATTTCATAATCGGCCTTGAATGTCTCCATAAAATCCACCTGCATTTCCTGCTTAGGTTTTCCTGCTTCACCCACTTCTTGTTTTGGATTTTCCGCTCCTGTATTTCTTGGTGTGTATTCCGAGGGGAAATTTATCTCAGGGGAGTAGACTTCATTAAACTTTAGTTTCTCCATTTTGAACGTCATTTCTATTTCAGAAAGTATTGAGCCATTTCTAAAATCTTCTAGGATTAGCATTGCTCTTTCTCTATATGCAGGTGTATTAAAATCTTGAAATGGCCTCCATAGAAGAAGCACACCACCAGAGATTTGACTTAAAGCCCCACCTCCACCATATAAATCCCGTGCTGATGGACGGCGATTAATAGTTATAGATTTCTTAAACACATCCTCTAATTTTTCCTTTTCCAGCAAATGCCGGATACCTTCCGGAGTTTCACTAAAGATCAAACTGGGGTAGGTGTGTATAACAGCGAAGACTAAGATCTGGTTATCCCTAGCAAAATCAATTAATTCATCAACAAAATCTGCCAGTTTTTCCCAACCCTTTTTGTTTCCGTCCGATTCAGTATTGACGGTTGTTAAATTATCGAAGACGACCACTTTTACTCCCATATCAACCCATTGTTTAAGGAGGGTTTTTAGTAGATTTTTAGAAAAACCGTTTGTGTCCTGAATCTCCTTTTTATTAGCATAGAATAGGAGGTCTTTGTTCTTTTGCAACCACTGTTCACCCATCTTTTTGTTGGCTTCAACGTCTTCAACTTTGTTGTCTGTTGAAATGGCCGTGAATCTATTCACAAAATCGCCAAAGGGAAGCTCTGTATCTATATAACCCACTTTTGTACCGGATTTTAGTAAGTTACTTAAAATATTCATCAAGAGAGATGATTTTCCTGATTTTTTTAATCCACCAAAAACATAGAAGGCACCCGAACGGAAACCTTGAATTGATCTATCAAGCGAAGCAAAACCCGATTGCAGCTTAAACTTTATCTCTTTTTGCACACTGCTAAAGCGGTCTAGTAAATCTACTAATGATTTTTGCACATCTGGATCGGAAGGTTTAAATTTCTTAAATGCACTATCTAATTTTGCGATTAAACTAGCATCATCGGGACGAGGATCTTCTTTAGTTTCCGGGTAAGTACTATTTATTCCCCGGAGTATTGATAGGGCAACCTCATAATTAAATTTCTTACCAGCAAGAGAAGCAGCAGCTCTCGCTAGTGTTTCATCTCGCCCGCCTATACCAACACCAAAAGCACCACTCCAATCAAAACCGTGGTTTTGACTAATTGTTTCTTTGAGTTTGGCAATAAGCCAATCGGGACATGGGGCAAAAGGTATATCATCGGGACTCATTCCATCTATCCAGGTATATTCTCCGTCTATCTCCCCCGTGACTTTGTCAAAATGCTTGGAGGGTGGCAGGACAATAAAGGCTTGATCGCATCTGATGTCTAAGTGTTCACCAATCTTTGAGGCAGAAGGGGGAACATAGAAATCAGGATTTTTGAAAAAAGAATGGAAGTGCCCGGGTCGGGATGTAGCGGTTGGAGTAAGCGGCATCAGTTGTGTTATTTCTACTCCATCATTATCTAAAACTAAAATGCCAGCTACTTTACCAGTCTTGGTGCCGATGTTAGCATTTGGGAATTTATTAAACCAGGCTTCAACTTGCTCCACGCTAGGTAATTCTTGTATACCGGCCCATTCAACCAACGGCTCTTTACCTTTTGATTTTTTACCCATGCTGGGTAATGGGACTAGTTTGTGTTTTGTTAAATATATTTTTGCCCAGTCCAGATTTATCATTTTCTTTTAGCCGCTGCCTCCATAGCAATTTTTTTCTCAGTCAGCTTATTTGCCAAATCCCATATTTGAGCAGATGTCATTTTGCCAGCCCTGGGATTTTTTAAAATACCATTGTTGTTTTGGTTAATAGTTAAATAGTTTTTTGAATTAAATGTATTTAATGTATTATCTGTTTCAGTTTGTTTTCGTTCTGTTTTCAGTTTGCTTTCATTTTTCCTTTCAGGATTTTGTAACTCATTCCAACTTTGGACTGTTATGACGGTATATTTGTTAGTAGATTTGATTTCAATTATGCTTTCAGCTTTTAAGACTTTTAGGTAGGTATTTATCGAGCCAACTGACATTTTTAATTCCCTCTCAGCATGAGGATATGAGGTAACAAACTGACCCGGGTTAAGAGTTACTTTTTCAGTAGTTGGGAAGATTTCAGCTCCCGCATGATTAGCTCGGTACATTACCCAGTGGTAAACCCGCTCCAGTTTAGGGTTTGTCCAAATTGCCGTATCCATAATTGAGCGCCACATGATGACGTAGCCTCTAGTTTTATCGATCGTAATCGCCATAGTTTCCTCCATATTTTTCTCCTTCTCTCTTCCTCTTTTCACCAAACAACAAATCCTTCAATTCCCGAATACGATTAGTCATCTCTCGAGCTGAAGTTATTAAAGTGTTGTTGTAATAGGATTGTTCAAGCTCCAAACAAATAGCTTTGGGTGATAGTAGAAAAAATAATCTATTGGGATCGTCAGACTCAATACCCAATAGCTTAACTTTTCCAGTGGATAAAATTGCAGCAGCTAAGTTAACGTCGGCGATTTTTACTAAATTATCTTCTTGTGGATTCATGGCTCCATCTCCTTCTTTTTGGGTTTAAAAAAAGCCACGAGCTAACTAAGTTTTTACTTAGAAAGCAATCGTGGCTCAAGAAGCGATGGAAACCATCAAAGATTGAGCACTTAGGGATTTATTGGGCACCCTACGACTGACATTATTAAACTGAGAATAGAATAACAGAAAAATAATTACTTGTCAACCGCGTTTTATGTTGTCAGATAGAGGAAGGGTCGTCAGGAGCAATTTAGCGTATAAAAGATTAAGTTCCCGCTGATTATTGGTTGGCTCGCCGCCATAAACCTCTCTTTTTATTTTATCTTTTAGATTACTTATCCTAAGCACATCATTTAAGGTTCTAAATAATGGGTTACTTCTCAAACTTTTTTTCTCATTTCTTGAGCGGTAGGTTAAGCTGTAGCAGTGACGACAACGGAAATAATTATCTCCCCTATAAAGTACCCCGATTCTCCTTCCGCACTGACAAACAATCCACCATCTCCTGCCGCCAAAATAACATGGGCTGGTTGCCAGTCTTAATCTGTAATTTATATCTTTTACATCACCGTTTTGACCCTTCAATGTGTAACTTAGCTCAATATTTGGATTCTTACTGGTTGAAACTTCAACATGGGCCACAAGTCCCCCGCTGGGCCATGAAATTTCGCCCGAGGTGTAGGTAGCATCAAAATATCTCTTTCGTCTTAACTCCCATACTTCGATTCTATCTAATGTATTAGCTTCTGGTTTGGTTGTTTGTGTAGTTTCCATGTTAATTTTAGGATACCGACATCATTAAAGATTTATGAATAAATATATTAAACTACTAACTATAAAGTAAATAATGAACAATCAAGGGGAAAAGTGCTAAACTATAAATTAAGGGGGATTAAACCCCAGCTAGTTGTCTAAACCTCTCAAAATGGGGCATGGCATAAAAACCGATTAAGGGCTGAAAGCTCCTCGTAAGAGCATCCTTAATCGGTTATCGGTCGAAAGATCGGTAGGTAGTGAAAGCTACCGCTTACGGGGGGCTTTTTGTTCCCCAAAAAGTTTATTAAATCAAAAAATGAATATAAAAAAATTGTTTAATAAAAACAGATACATTCCCAAAAACATTTCTTATCCCTTTTTAATAATTTGGGCATTGGTTGTTCTGTTTTTTTCAATAGATACAGTTACTCAAATTGCAAGCGATAAAGATACCAAGCAAAAAACTGAAAATGTCCAAGGAACTCAAACAGTTTCTTTTCAAAAGACACCCCCAACACCTACAGTTACACCCGCTTCAACCCCTTTTGCTCAACAAGAAGCTCGAAAGCCAACACCACAAGCCAATCAAGCGGGTACAAGGACTGGAAAGATTATTTCTTATAAAGAATGGTGCAGTGGTGGTAAGCAGATCAGCATTTATGAAAACGAACTCATAACTAAAAAATCAACTGATGGGAAGACTTACACTATGACTCAAGGTGATTGGGATTGTTATGAGAAGAAGCTGCAAACTAATCAAAATAAATTAGTTCAGGGGGTTTGGGATAATGTTAAAGCCAATGCCGCCAATAGCGGTTATTCCGTTTGTATTTATAAAGCTAAATTTGATGTGGATGAGTGCGGAAAAAAATGCAATGACACATGGGCATATTATAAAGATGCTTGTGCGGCTGGGTACACTGGTGAGAGTCCACTAATCGAAAGTAGTACCGAAAGATACAGCGAGTGCATTGATGAAAATTCCGATATCAACTCACAATGCCAAGCTAAGTGCACTAATGACTATCAAACCGCTCTAAAAAAATGCTCGTCTGATGCGGGGTATCAATAAGATTAGCCAATATGTTTACACCAGAAGAAGCGGATAAATTAGAATTAAAAGCTGCTGGGGTACTAAATGGGGTAATTGTTGTAACCCAAGTCATTGCTGATGATTTAACAAAGAACGTTGATACCCTAAAAGATTTAGATGAAGTGAAGAAAGGTATATTATATTTTGTTCTATCTTACACCCTGTTATATATTGCTCAGAAATACTTTCAGGCTCGTTTATTTAGTGAGAATGAGAAAATTTTAGCTTTGATTTTTGAAAGAAGGCTATTTGAATTATTTGAAGCGAATTCAGGAATTGATGCTGCCCCTTTTGTGGCTGATGTCGGTACATATTTCCAACAGACCAAACAAAAACTTGAAGGCATGTATCTTATGTTACGGATACCCATGTCTTTGGGGATAAAAAGAGATGCCGGTATGTTTAAAATGCACCTAAGGTTTTCTGCCCATACTGGGAGAATCTTTGCACAGTTTCTTGACCGCTGCTGGAATCTGCCTGAGAATGAACAATTTGGGCATCTTAATGTATTTTTAGATAATGACAGAATTAACGGTAAAGAGAGGAAAGAAATTGACAGTTTTGCATTGATGCTGAAAGAAAAAATGAGTATTAGTGAACTAAAATATTATGATAAGATTGAAGATATACTTTAAGTATTTAATACTAGGACTAGTGGCTCTCCTAGCAGGGGTCTTAATCGGATATAACTATCATTTAGAGAGGTCAAATCGGCAATTGGAGCAATTGATCTTCACCTCCCGTGACCTCTTCGGTCAGCAGCGATTCTTGATTTCCAACTATCACGACTCTTTCGTAACTTTGTATGATTGTACGTTTGAGTCTCAGGTGTGTGATCTGAAAGCTGGGGCAGAGAAGCTACAATTGCTGGAAAAGGAAAGGAATCAGATAATTGAGAAAATGAACGGGTTATCAGGTGAAGTTGAAGGTATTATAGAAAGGAATGGCTGGAAACCAGATTGATGAAACAACTGGAACAGATAAAAGATAAATTATCAATTAGTCAAAAATGTTACAATTAATAATATATTGGAGTTTGTTATACTAAATTAAAGCAATGAAGAAATTGTTTTTTATATTCTTAACTATTTTTACTTTTTTTACTTTTCTAATTACCTCATCCTTTGTCTTTGCTCAAACCCCGGTTACAGGTAAAAGGATAGTATTGGATGCGGGCCATAGCGGGACAGATAGTGGTTCAACTGAATGTCTGGGTTTACCAGAAAAAGATGCCAATTTAGACATAGCTTTCAGATTAAAAGCACTTCTTGAAGCTGATGGAGCTATAGTCGGCATGACAAGAAATGATGACTCGACTTTATCTAACAATGGTAGGTACACTTTTGCCAACAACTTCGGTGGAGAGGCTCTTGTTTCGATTCATTTAAATGGTTCGGTAGATCACTCAAAAAATGGCACCAAAGGACTGTATGGACAACCCAAAAAAGACAAGACATTTACCGAGGTAGTCCATGCCAGCCTAGCAAAAAAGCTGGGTGTGTCTGACCTAGGTACTACTAATTTTGCCTCTGGAGTCTTACTTAAGTCAAAAATGGCTGCCACAATACAGGAGGCAATCTTTATCTCCAACACTCAAGAATGTGTCTTATTAACTGATGGTACAGGCAATCGCCAACAGCAAATTGCCCAAGCTCTACATGATGGAATTGTGAATTACTTTGCTTCCCGTTAACCTTCGTTAACAGGATACTAAGCCTAGATTAATCCGAATCATAAATTATCTTGAAAGTTGTGTTGATAAAGTTGAGAATATTTTTATAATTGACTGGGTTTGTGAAATATTGGTATAAGATTTAAGGCTTATTGAGTTGAGCACTTCTCTTACAATATCATATTTAAAAGTTTTAAAAAAATCCTTTATATCCTGTTCGCTTAGACCCTCATTTTCCAGTCTTTGTTTAGTGGCCTTAATTATCCCGTCAGAATCTACTTTTTGTAATGTTTTAATATTCGGCCATGAATCTTTAAACTGCTTCCCACCAACTTTATTGAGAGCATCTATATAAGAATCTCTGGGTAATAAATCTTCGATTGTGATTACTTTATAACCACTATTTCCTACCAATGTTTGAATATCCTCACATTGCAAGTCGTTCTCCGGCTTTTCAGCTTCAGTTTTTCCTCTTTGGCCTTCTGTGTCCGAGTCAAATAAAAGAAAAACTTTCTTATCATGAATTTTACATAATTTACCCAAAGGTATTTGACTGAATGTTCCTCCAGCAGGTAATACCTTATAGCCATGGAAAGGGTCAGAAGGAATACTATCTGAGAAAAGTTCGGCCAGCTCATGTAGTATAAATACATCAGTGTAGCCTTCAACAATTAAATTGTCATGGTTTAAGAAATCATCAACCCAAGTTACTCCTAACTCATCAAGAGGAGCAGGAAGTTCATTTTTGGAGTATTTTTCCCACCACATGTCCTCAATTTTTGTTCCTTCTCCCGGTTTCTTGATAGCCAGACGTATCTGATTTCTTATATCCCAATCCACCATATATTTTGAATGTGTGACGTACAGTATTTGTGTGTTTCTCTCATCACTTGCCAGTTTCATAAACTCTTTAAGAAGATCATTTTGAGCTAATTTATTAAGAGCAAGTCCAGCATCATCTATCAGGAAAATTACATTATCAGATTCAGAAATTTTTGATAAATATCGGACGTAAAAAGTTACATACCATCGAAAGCCCGTACTCCGATCCCTTGGTAATGTCCAAATCCATTTTGTGTCGTCTTCTTTGTCATCTTCTGGAATATTTTTCCCATCACGAAACAACAGACTTAAATGTTTAGAATCGGCTGTAATTATCATCTTAATATCTTCTTGTTGCCATGAGTTACGAAGTTTTTGAGCAATTAAAGCTGCCCCCTTGATTAGTTTTTTTGCTCTTATACTGGTATTTGACTCTTTAACGTCTGCTTCGGTTATACCCCCGAGTTCAAGCAACCTCCTGACTGTCTCTAAACTACCATCAACCATCGGTTTCTCTTCCTTCTTGTTAGTGCTATCGGTTGAATATAGTTCACTTATAGGAACATTGTTACCAACGATTAAATCTTCCAACGAATTTATCATCTCTGCGTTTGGTATATGCTCTATAATTTGCTTTACAAGGTCTTCTTTGCTAATCGCTTTTTCTGGTGGTTTGGAGGAATCATCCGGTTCAGGGTTTTCAGAAGAATCATTTTGTTCTTCAGGATCAACTGGCGGTGTAACTTCAAGGGGTTGTTCTGTTGCTTCTTCGGTTGCAGTGGGAGCATCATTAACACTAGAATCTTCCGATATTTCCTCAGTCTTCTCCGGCTCTGGCTTTATTTCAGACTCTTCCGGTTGTTCTATCGGTTCAGTTATTTCAACTGGTTCAGGCAATGTGGGGGATACAATGTCATAAACAGCACCAACTCTTCTTATAGTTAACTCAGTAAATTCATCCCCGCCGAATATAGTACCCAGCTGTTCTTTTTCACTGGGGGCGAAAGTATTAAAAGTAATCTCAATAATGGGTTCTGAATTGGCAAGTTGATATTTATCTTCATCAATAAAATCATCTTGGTTGAGGAATTTTTCTATCGCCAGTAGAACATTACTCTTACCACTCTCATTTCCTCCTACTAACGCCACTACTCCTGAATTTAGGACAAATTCACAAGAACTAATAGACCTGAAGTTTTCTATTTTAACATTGCCCAATCTCATATTGTTTGGGCAGAATTTAAATTTATATTAACACTTTTCAATTATTATTTCCATGTCTATCACTACATCAACAACTTGCCGGATGCAGATAAAACCAGTAAATATAAATGAAGTCTTATAGTAAATATCCCTAATCTCTCCCAAAAATATAAAAAATATATTTCAAAACATAATATGCGACTGGGCACCTTTTGTACTCAGAGTGAGCTCCTCTAAGGGTAAACCAGTGGGCGGGTATTCAACTCTACACACAGCACACCCCACACCAAATAAAAAGAATTCTTTTTACAAAATAAGACATTCTCCCTATAATTTCAAAACTCGCCAATCCGAACGACCCGCCTCCACCGCTTACAGGCGATAAAGGCTAGTGAAGCTCCTACCGCCCCCTCGAACCCCACCTTTTAACTTTCCCCACGCCGTATTTGCCTGGCGAACACGGTTGAGTATTGACAAGTAGTATTTACTAGCATTAAAGTGTATATATGGACAATAAAATGTCATTGTTGCCCAATTTCCCCATTCAAAATCCCCATTCAATAGCAAAACAGGTGTTTGACCTACGTGATGTTTCCGAAGAAACGAGAAAAGATTACAAGTATCGAGTAAGTCTCTTCCTGCATTTTGTTCGTGGAAGTGGAAATGGTATTAACGTCAACAGTTACCTTGAGTTCAAACGCCACCTTGCAGATAAGAATAATTACAGCGTCAGCACGAAAAACAAATATCTGGCAGCGGCAAAAATTTTCTTGAAGGAGCTGAATAGACGTCTGATCCTTCCTGCGGATATTACCTTGAATATCAAATCATTCAGCCAGGACAAGAAACATAAGAAGGAGGGAATTACCAGTGAAGAGATGTCCAGGCTCATTTTGAGGCTGAAGGATTTACCATCTACGCCTCAAAGCGCACGATTAAAGGCCCTCCTAGCTCTCTTGGCGTTGCAAGGATTGAGGCAGATTGAAATTACCAGGCTCAATGTGGGGGATTTAGACCTTGTGGCAAAACTAGCATTCATTCATGGTAAGGGTCGGGATGATAAGGAGCCTGTGAGTTTGCACCCGGAGACAGTAAAAACATTAAAAGAATATCTGAAAATAAGCAAAGTGGCGGATGGCCCGTTGTTCACTTCGATCAGCAATTACCATAAGAATGGGAGATTGACTACCAGAGCAGTCAGGAAAATTATTGTTAAGTTACTGAAAGAGCTCGGGATCGAGAAGTCCGTCCACGGGTTCAGACATTATTTCACTACGACTTTAATCAAAACGTACAAAGGTGACTTACTAGAAGTGGCCCAATACACCCGTCATAAAGGACTGGAAATGCTGCAAGTGTACAATGATGCCATTAAGAGGGAAGCAGATTTACCCAGATTTTACAGTGCATTTGATGGATTGAGTTTTGACTGAAATTAGCCGTGAAGTTCCGATAAACACAATTACAGGAACTTGAAAAAAATGGACAAAAATGATCCCCAATTCTATACACCGGAACAGGTCGCCAAGATATTACAGGTTAAGGCCGAGAGTATCCGCAGATATGTTCGAAGCGGTAAGTTAGAGGCAATTAAGCTGGGCGGAAAGTTTATAAGAATTGACAAAAAGGACTTCGAAGATTTTATTGAGAAGATGAAGTCAAACTCAAGGTAAAGCGCTTTTCGTAGCATCACTTCGGTGTGCATAGACAGGTGATGCTTGTGAAAGTACCACTATAGTAAAACAGAACGCAGAGACAATACTTATGATCTTCTGCTTCATAATTTATTAGGACAAAAACACCTCTCCCAATCAGCTATAGGCAACAATCAAGGAGCTTATTACTGATACCTTAAGGTTAGTTGTTCGGTGTGAGACATCCGCCAGCGGCCATTAATTCCAAATCAGGTTGTGACGCCTGTGGCCCCGAACCTGGATCAACTACAGAACGACCAGGACATCCTACTACTGCTGGTGTCGGTGGGCCAGGCGGCACTGCTGCCAATACTGGCACTGCACTGGCTGCAAAGAGAGCTATTGAGATTCCAACTGTTGCTAATTTCTTAATCATTTAATTCACCCCCTTTCGTGGACAAGTCTTCCTCATTTATTCAAACTATACCCTTGGATTATTTGTTTTGCAAGAGTCATTTTTAAGGAGAATTTAGAATAAATGTCTAACAATCCACCTATAAATAAATTCTAATCCTTTTAATCCACCCAATGCTATTCCTATAATGATTAAAAGTATCCCTATTCTTAAAAATATGCGGTATTTGAATTGTTCCATTAAATATGTACTTAAAACTATATTACTCCCTTTGAGCACGAACCTACATTCATTAAATATTCTTCATCTTATTTTAAAATAAAGTAGTAAAATATGCCTGACTTATCATTATGACGGATATTTTAACCAAGGAGCAGAGGAGTCGTAACATGGCTCAAATTAAATCGAAGGATACCAAGCCAGAGATTTTTGTGTGCGATGCACTCACCAGGATGGGTATGGACTACCGCAAACATTATCCTACCCACGGCACACCCGATCTGGCCTTTCCCGAAAAGAAGATAGCCGTCTTCATCAGCGGTGAATTCTGGCACGGGAGGAATTTTTCAAAATGGAGACATAAATTATCGGATTTCTGGTTAAAAAAGATCGGCGGCAACATCAGAAGGGACAAAAGGAATTTCAGATTGCTCAAGGAAGAAGGCTGGCAGGTAATAAGAATCTGGGACAAGGATTTGAAGAAAAACCCCGAGAAGGAGCTGAAAAAAATCTTAAAGGTAACTCAAGCTGCTATCAGTCCGTAAACCTTATTTGCAGATTCAGTTTTATGAAATGTTTCCCGTTTTGTTCGTAAACCGAGCCGTAGCCGTAACGGGAAGAACTGGGGGTTTCCAATCTGGTATTTACATAAAGATATTCCCTGAAAGCGTCCTGGTTGTAAATGTGGTAACAGACTATCTCACCGTCCTCCCTGACTATGATGTATCCTCCGTGAACTTCCAGCAGACCGTCCCACTTCCTGCCCGGTGTCATTCCCAGGGCGGTATTCATGAGAAAATGTTTTATTTTAAATTCATAAAATCCTTTCTGTGACGCATGTCCCGGGACCAAATTGTAACCGCTTTTTTCAAGCTCGTTGTTTATGTCGGTTATCCTGCTTGCAACTCCCGTGTAATGAATCCTGACCATTTCCGCAATCAGATCGGGCAGGAGGCTGTCCATTTTGATCAGATTCTCTTCGAAAATACCGCTTTCCATCCCTGCAAATTTCAGTGACGCTCCAGAATCGTAAATCGCCTTCAGGCGGTCACGCAGTTTAGCCCTTGTCTCGATACCGTTTATTTTTTCAGCAGTTGAGTTAAAATTGTTTATTTCAAAAATAAAGTTTGTTGTAGTACCAGGATTGAGCAGTGTCGAAGCCCCTCCCACCTGAGACTTGATGCTGAAACCGACTTCCGGTTTTATTCCCGTACGGACGTCGTGAATTACCAAAACTATGTCCGACTTTCTATGTGAGTAGCCCTTGATTACCGGCTTTTGCAGTTTTTCAAGAATCTCGTCGGCCAGAGGAATCTCGAAAGTTGATACGTTTGCCGTTTTGATGGCGGAAAATATTCTGCCGATCCTCTCTTTTATAACCAGACGTTTTACTGAAGTAATGGAGGCGGTTCGGGGGTTGAATACCTTTATGTCTTCGCCGTCATCCAACTCAAAGGATATTTCCCTGTCCGAATTTTTGGCGGTTATCACTTTCAACACCGGATAAAAAATGTCCTTCAATTTTTCCAGATGCTCGTCGGCTGCATACAATTTTTGTTCAGCAAGCAGTTTCAAGAGCGTATAAAACTCACTCCATTCGCCTTTATTCGCTTTTGTCGGTTTATTTGTCATATTTTTTCAATGCCTCAATGACCTTTGCGGCGGTTGCCTGAACCGCAGATACGGCAACGCTGTTTCCCAACTGTTTCATGGCCTGGGTATTCGAGACCGGAAACACAAATTCATCCGGAAATCCCATCAGCTTTTTGGCTTCGGGTACGCTGATAATCCTGACTTTGCCGTCCACCAGATAGGCATCCCAGTTTCTTCTGTCATCCATACCGGAACTCTTACCGCCTACCCTGAGAGTATAACCTATTATTCTGTCACATTCCCCCCCGAAAATATCGGACATGGTAAGGGTAAGGCGTTGTTTATCCGGAAATTTGAAAGGAATATCTTGGTTCAAAAAGCCCACCATGAAGAGTCTCGGCCTGTGGGTGGGCAACCCGAAATCGGAAGCCTTTACTATATCTGCCTTAAAGGAATATCCCAGCTCCTCTATAATTCTTTTCATCGTGGCAAAAGTCCTTCCTCCGTCATGGTTTCTCAGGTGACGTACATTTTCGAGAAAAAAGGCTTTGGGTCTTTTGACTCTCAGTATTTCGGCAATGTTGAAGAAAAGCGTTCCCCTGATTTCCTCAAATCCCATCTTCTTACCTGCCTGGCTGAAAGGCTGACACGGAAAACCCGCAGTTAAAATGTCGAAGTCCGGAATACTCTCAGGGTCAACCTTGGTTATATCGCCCGCAAAGTTGCCGTCTTTGAACAGTTCGGGGTGTTCGGATTTGAAGTTTTCCTCATAAGTCATCCTCGCAAATTTATCCCACTCACAGGCCCACACACACTCCGCCCCCAAATTGACAAAAGCAATGTGAAATCCGCCGATACCCGCAAAAAGGTCTATGAATGTTATTTTTTTAGTTTTGGCCACAGGTCAATTATATATTATTTCACGCTTTCAGGTTATGTCCGCCCGCAGCGGCAATAATTAAGGCTCTTTTGGCCTGTTCCTGCCCGGCAATTTCCATCAGGTCAAATTCCACAGGCGCGTCTTCAAGGTTTTCTTCAACCCTTGATGGTTTTATGGGTAAGATTTTTTCCTTGGATAATAAATAGTCAACCAGTTGAGACAGCGAATTTAGTGCTATTACTTTTATGCCGCTTACCACACTGGCCTCCGCGGCGGAGGGTTTAGGAACAAAGATGAAACCCCCGGCAGCATTTTTTTGGGCAAAAAGCCCTAACAGTAGGATGCCTTTGGTTGGTCGAAGCGTTCCATCCAAAGACAGTTCGCCATAAAAAAACGACTTTGTTAAGTCAAAATCAACAGGGAGGGTTAGCTGGTTGCTGGCCAAAAGTACTCCAATGGCAATTGGTAAATCATAAGCGGCCCCATCTTTAGGCAAATCCGCAGGAGCTAGGTTAACGGTAATTTTTCTGGGCGGAAAATCTAAGTGGGAGTTGATGATGGCTGTTTTTACCCGTTCGCGCGCTTCTTCAACCGCTTTGCTGGCCAGCCCCACAATGGTAAATCCGGGAAATCCTGCCGATGCTACATCAACCTCCACATCCACAGGTACTGTTTCAAGACCAATATTGGCAATCGAGCGGATTTTAACTAACATCAGCTATATAGTATTTTCCATCTTTTTCAATGACTTGACCAGATAGCAATAATATTGAAAGTTTGGCTCCTATTTCGGATACCGGCAGCTGCAAATTTCTGGCAAGTCCATCAGCAGTTAAAGCCTCATTAAGAAGAATTTCCATGATTGGATCATCAGTTGTCAGGTATGGAGTTTGAGTGGCGGTCCCGAGCCACATTTTTGCCAAACCTGCGGCAATTAAGTTATTGGTTCCGCTTGAGGTTCTGCTGGTAATTGGCCCGGGTACTGCCCAAAGTGTTCTTTTTAGTTTATTGGCCAAACGGGCTGTTATTAGTGAACCGCTTTTTTCTGCCGCTTCAACAATAATTATATCTTGGGAGAGCGCTGCCACAATCCGGTTTCTGGCCGGAAAGGTCCAGTGAGTAGGTTGCTGGGACTGCCATTCGGAAAGAAGTATCCCGCCGGTTTCAATAATGCCCTTGGCTAACTTTACATCTTCACCGGAAAGTTTAGTATCAATTCCCCATCCTAAAACAGCAATGGTCAGTCCTCCGGATTCGACACAAACTTGATGGGCATACTGGTCAACCCCGTACATAAACCCGGAAACAATGGTTTTTCCAGCTTGGATGAGTTGAGGAATAATTTTTTCAACTGCCCGCTGTCCGTAACTGGTCATTTTCCGGCTGCCAACTATGGCTGTGCAGTTTTCAAATATTTTCGGGTTCCATTTGCCTTGAAGAAAAAGTGTCTTGGGAGGAGTTGACAGATCAAGTAGTTTGTTAAGTTGGGCAATTTCCCGCCACTTCTTAATTTCCTGATAATCCATAAGTTTATAAACAGGGTTATTGACAACCCTAATTTGTTGTATTATTATTACAACAGTTATGACTAAAAGTCAAGATAGTTTCCAATCATTTGGAGAATTCTTTAGACTCAAAAGAATATCTCTAGGCTTTACCCTAAGATCATTTTGCGAAAGATATAATTACGATCCGGGGAATATTAGCAGGCTGGAAAGAAATATCCTCTCTCCCAGTGTTGATAAGCAAAAACTTGAAGGCTATGCAGCCGCATTAAAAATACCACGCGATAGCGAAGAATGGACAATATTTTTTGATCTAGCTCATGCAGCTAAAGGTAGGGTACCTGCTGACATATTATCCAGTGAAAAGGCACTTAAATTTTTGCCTCTGCTTTTTAGAACTGCTCGCGGTCAAAGACTATCCAGGAAAAAACTCCAGGAACTGGTTAGGCTGATTAACAATGCATGAGTCTTCCCATACAGCGTCTTTCATATAAGAGAATTGGTGATATAGCAAGCCAATTTTTGGCCAAATACCACCCCAGTTTCTCGCTCCCAATACCTATTGAAGAAATAGCTGAGTCAAAACTTAATTTGAAAATTATCGAAGAGATGAATTTGAAAAAAGATTATGACATTGATGGATTTCTAACTTCGGATTTAACCAGGATCTTTGTTGATTTCGATTTGTATATGAAGTTTGAAAATAGAACCAGACTAACCATTGCTCACGAGGCAGGACACTTTATTTTACATGGCCAACTTTTCCAAGACTTAAAGATTAATTCAATTGAGGACCTGAATAGTTTAGCAGAAAAAATGACAGATGATGAACATGGTTGGCTGGAATATCAGGCATATAGTTTCGCCGGTCAAGTTTTGGTTCCAAAGGAACTTTTATTAAAAGAATTAAAAAATAAATTAGGTCGCATTCCCTCTCTGGAATCTCCTGAAATTTTAGCACCGGCGGTTCAGGATTTACCTGAAATTTTTAAAGTATCTGACGCTGTTATACTCCGCCGTTTGCAAAAAGAGGGGGTAGTAAAAACCAATTCCTGAGAGAATTTACGATAGAAAAAATGAGTCCAATAATGAAAAAAATATTGAGAAGTTTAATAGTTATTTGAGTGAAGGTACGCACAGAGTATGAAAAATATAAGAGGTAAAATCATTAATAAGTTAAAAGAGATTGAAGACAAAAAACAAGTAAAAATTCTGTATGCTGTTGAATCTGGGAGCAGGGGGTGGGGATTTGAATCAGAAGATAGTGATTATGATATCAGGTTTATATATGCCCATCCATTAGACTGGTATCTTTCAATTGAAAACAAGAAGGATGTAATTGAGCTGCCAATAATTGATAAGTTAGATATTAGTGGTTGGGATATAAAGAAAGCCCTAAAGCTTTTCAAAAACTCAAACCCGCCTCTTTATGAATGGTTAAAATCGCCCATTATTTATTTGGAAGAGGGAGAGTTTGCTCAAAGATTAAGAGCATTAATGCCTAAATTCTATTCGCCGATATCTTCCATTCATCATTAAAACTCTTAATGCTGATTCTTTGGATAATTTATTTAGAGATGTAGTAAAAAGTATCTAAATATAACTGGGGTTCTACCCCTTGTTTACGGGACTCCTTTGGAGTACAATCCGCTCACAATACCTGGAAGCCACCCCGTACCGGACGGTACAGGGGCCTTTGGGATTATTGTTGCTATTATGGACGAAACAGAGCTGATCAAAGAGAAATTAAATATTGTAGATTTAATTCAAGAGTATCTTCCCTTAAAAAAAACAGGTATCAATTTTAAAGCCCGCTGCCCATTTCACAATGAAAAAACCCCATCATTTGTAGTTTCCCCCGAGCGGCAAATTTTTAAATGTTTTGGATGCAATGTCAGTGGCGATATCTTCACTTTTTTAATGGAAAAAGAGGGGATGGATTTTAAGGAGGCCTTGGAAATTTTAGCCAAAAAAGCAGGAGTAGTGTTAACAGGCAACAGGCAACAGGCAACAGGTTACAGGGAAAGGTTGTTTGAAGTTAATCTAAAATCGCAGGAATTTTTTCACTACATTTTAACCAAACATAAATTAGGTAAAAAGGCTCTGGAATATTTAACCGGTCGGGGAATAAGCGATGCTTCGATTGAAGAATTTGGGTTGGGATATGCTCCCAATTCCTGGGAATCCTTAACAGGTTTTTTACTAAAAAGAGGCTTTAAAGCTGGGGAAGTAGTTGCCTCGGGAGTGGCTGTTGCATCCGGATCAGGGGGCTATGACCGTTTCCGCGGCAGGATCACATTTCCTCTAGTTGACGGGCAAGGGAAGTTGCGTGGTTTTTCCGGCAGAGTTTTATATGCTGCTGAGCCAAAATATATTAATACCCCCCAAACTCCAATTTTTGATAAAAGCAAGTTTTTATTTGGCATTAATTTGGCAAAGCAGGAGATCAGAAATAAAAACGAGGCGGTTTTGGTAGAAGGAGAAACGGATGTGATTCTATCTCATCAGGCCGGCTCTAAATTTGTGGTAGCCTGCAAGGGAACGGCCTTAACTGAGGGGCAAATTGATTTATTGAAAAAATACGCGGAAAACTTAAGCCTTTGTTTTGACATGGATTTGGCAGGGGATAGTGCTTCCCGCCGGGGTATTGAAATGGCAGATAAAGCCGGATTAAATATTAAAGTGGTGGAACTTGATGGCGGTAAAGATGCTGCCGAAGTGATAAAGGAGGATGTAGCGCAGTGGGAAAAAGCTCTTGCAGATGCCGTGCCGATTTATGATTACTATTTGTACTCAACTGCAAAAAGATATGATATTAAAAAAATAGCTGATTTAAAAAGGATCGGAGAAGAGCTTATCCCTGTCTGGGCCAAAATTACGGATGATCTGGTAAGAGACCGCTATATTCAAAAATTGGCTGCGTTTTTAAAAACAGATGAACAGGTTTTAAGAGAATCGGTGGAGCGGATGAGAAAAACTCCTCAACAAAGTTATACTTCTGTCCTGCATCAGCCAGTTAAACAGGATAATATTGTTACCTCAAGGTCTAGAAGAGAACTCTTGGAAGAATATTTAATAGCATTACTTTTGCATTCTCCCAAAGATTTTGTTTTTGTGCCTAATTTTCCTGAAACCACCCTCCATTTGTTTTTAAGGGAAACCTTAAGGCAAATTTATGTTTTTTTAGTGCTTTACTTAGATTCAATTTCTTTTAAAAGCAAGGCTTTTGACATCAATGAGTTTGCCTCAGGTTTGCCAAAAGAGCTGACTTCAGAAGTTGACAGATTGTATTTGACAGAACTTGACAGCAAATTAGCTGACGAAAAAAAGTGGCAAAAAGAAGTAGATGGAGTAATAGGCGAGCTTAAAAAAGCCCTAATAAAAGCTTCTTTGGAAAAGCTCTCCTTTGAGATTAAAAATGCCCAGGAATTTGGCAAGATGGAAATAGTGGAAACATTAAATAAAAGATTTCGAGATTTGTCTGTTAAATTAAAGAATCTATAAAATTATGGCTAAACACAAAAAAGAAGTACTATTGGATGCTAAAAAATTATTGAAGTTGGGTAAAGACCGGGGGTTTATTACTCAGGAAGAAATTTTGCAGGTTTTCCCCAAACCTGAGGAAACTTTGGAGGATTTGGATCAATTTTATATTAAGCTGATTGATGAAAATATTGATGTTTTTGAGACAACTGCTGAGGAGCTGGAAACGGATAGCAAAACCGCCACCGAGCTGGAAAAAGAACTGGAAATTTTATCAACTCTGGAGGAGGGTTCAGTTACGGATCCGGTTCGTCAATACTTGCGGGATATTGGTAAAATACCGCTTTTAACAGCTGCGGATGAGATAGAACTGGCCAAAAGAGCTGAAAAAAATGAGAAAAAAGCCCGGGACAGGTTAATTTCTGCCAATTTGAGGCTGGTTGTGTCCATTGCCAAAAAATATGTGGGCAGGGGCATGAGCCTTTTGGATCTGATAGAAGAGGGGAATATTGGTTTGATGAGAGCGGTTGATAAATATGATTGGCGAAGGGGTTATAAATTCTCCACTTATGCCACCTGGTGGATCCGTCAGGCCATAACCAGGGCCATTGCCGATCAGGCCAGAACTATCAGAATTCCTGTTCATATGGTGGAAACCATCAACCGTTTTAACAGAACTCAAAGAAGGATGATGCAGGAGCTGGGTAGGGAACCTACCCCGGAGGAAGTGGCAGCGGTTTTGGAAATAGACCCCACCAAAGCCCGGGAAATTGTCAAAGTGTCGCAGGAGCCAACCTCGCTTGAAACTCCGGTGGGGGATGAGGAAGATTCCCATCTGGGGGATTTTATTGCCGATCAGGGTCTGCAGCCGGATGAACAGGCCACCCGTGAGCTGCTAAAGATTCACCTTGATGAGGTATTGGATTCTCTCTCACCTAGGGAAAAAAGGGTTTTGCAGCTTAGATTTGGGTTGGAGGACGGGAAACAGCGGACTCTTGAGGAAGTGGGGAAAGAATTTGGAGTCACCAGGGAGCGTATCCGTCAAATTGAAGCCAAAGCCATTAGAAAACTAAAACACCCCACCAGGGCCAAGAGACTAAGAGATTATCTGGAATAGATCATTTTATGCTCCAGGAATATCTTGCCAACGGTTGACAAAGGAGGTAAGTTTCATTTAAACTAATTTTAATGCCCAATACTTTGAAAGAACAAGGTTTTGTTCATCTATTGCCTATTCTAGGTGTGGCCATCATTAGCACTTTAGTCGTTTCATCTATAATTCCAGTTACTAGACAGTACAATGATGGGAAATCCAATGTGGCAGGGGTATATTTAGCTAAGGAAGGAGACGAAGAGATTAAAGTAGCCACTGCTCCAGGACAAATTGCTTTAGTTAATAAAAAGGTAGGGGCACTGTTGAACTTTCCTTTATCAGTTAATCCTACAACCAGACAGCTCACCGTGACCACTCCTGCCGGCTCTAAAGTGGTGGCTGTTTTGCCGGAAAAGGCCATTAATAATATGCTGGCTGCTCACATTATGGATGATGTTATTTCTGAAAAGGTCAACAATAGTTTGGCTAGCGTGCCAGAGCTGGTAAGGCTTGAAATTAAAAATGGAATACTGGGTTATCAAGTCAAAGGCACTAAAACTCATAAACTGTTAGGTGTTATCCCGCTTAAAACTGATGTGGAAACCTTTATCTCCGCTGAAAATGGCCAAGTGGTAGAAACCAGCCAGTCTTTACTGGGTAGGATTCTCAATAGAATTGCTCCTCTGTTTGAATTTTTCCAGCCTTCCTAACATCACGCGCAAGCTCCGCATCTTTTGTTAGCATCAGCAACTATCCAAAACCAAAGCTGCTAAAACAACCACAAAAATAACAATAAAAATTGTGGCAAGGCCTGATTGAATTTTTAAGGGCATTAGATTAAGTAAAGCACAAAAGATAGGAAAATGTCAAAAGTTCAAATAAGACATGCTTGGCTCGGCCGACAGGATGATTTCAGAACTAATTGTAACATGGGATGAGTTTAGAAAGACCAATTGGATTACAGAGATTGAATACCCAGAACTGACTCTGCAACAAACACAAGACTTATTATCTACCACTGTTTAGTACCACGACATTTCGGGTAAGGTTATATCTGTACCAGCTGGTGGCTGATGTTAGAACATATTTGATATAATATTATAGTTATGTCTTTTAGCTACATTTGGAAAAGAAAAGAGGCTAATTTTGGCTCCCCCATAGAGGAGCAAGTAGAGGGTGGTACTCATATCACATGTGAAGTTATTTTGAAAAAAGATGGAAAGTACCTTGCTGTAAGAAGATCTTCTATTCCTGGGCACGAATCTCCTCCTAAGGCTAAAAAGTTCCCCAAGGGCTGCCTGTACTTTGTCCATAATCTATTTATCTATGGAGAAAGTGTGGGGGATTATTTAAACAGAGTAATTAAAGAACAGATAGGAGTGGGAGTAAAGAGTTATAAAATTATTGCACTTGATTCTAACTTACAGGAAAAAGATAATAATTGGTCTTTTTGTCCTTATGTCTTAGTAGAAGTTGATAAGCTTCCAGTGCCTGGAAATTATGGTAATGATGTAGTTGAGGTAGTAACTTTTACAAAGGAGAATGTTCCAGAAGATTTTGGCTGGTGGGAGAAAGAAGAACTAAAAGAATTTTTAGAAAAATACGACTAGCCTATTCTAACAACCTAATCCATAATCAGCTCCCCCAGCCTTGGATTACTATACCACCAAATGCCTTTGGTTCTATCCTTCAAACATTCCAAAATTTAAGCTATATTGGAGAATTGAGGCAAAGATGGGAAGAAATAAAAAGGTTGCAATATTCTCCCTCGCTTGCTCTAGCTTAATTTTCTATTACGGATTTAAGCTTTTCTAACACTGCTATTGTGAATGGTTCTTCCAAATCTCCTTTATCCACCCATTCAAAATATTCAAGCTCTGTACCATTTGCGATTGACCTAAAGATGTATCGAACATGATAATCTCCACTCTTCTTACTAAAAACAAACATTTCATTCTCTTTAAATTCAGTTACTACATATTCTGACCACTTTCCCTCTTTATTCTTGTTTTTATAAATTGTTCCTTTTTTAACAGGCCATTCATTTGTTTCTTCGTAAACAATAGAATCAATCCAAAGAGGGGTATTCTTGGGATTTGTAGTAAACGTAAACACCTCTGAAACAGGCTTATCAATTTGAATTATTAGTTTTTTATCTTTCATATACCGATTATATCAGTAGAACTCTTAATTATTCTCCATTAGGGAACTTTATTTACTGTCAGTAAGGAGAAAATAAAACTAGTTCTTTTTAACAGCAAGATTTTCTATGTGTGGTCCAAATCTATTATAAAGTTCAGCCTCATATTGCGTACCCCAACCACCAGCAGGATGCAAAGCAGACAGCTTTGCAATGTAATCTCTAACCGCATAGTGCCAGATCAAACCATTTTCACTACCTGTATTAACTAATGCTTGAGCTGAGAAAGGTAAGAAATTTCCAGCAATAGGGATAACTGATGCCCTTGCAGCAGCTCTTAAATCAACCCTGCTAACTAAACCAATGGCACTAGTGCCTAAAAATCTAGCACCAGATGAAACTAACTGTGTTCCTAAGAGGATACCTATATCAGTAAGACCTTTTACTAATAGTTCTTGCTCTGAAAAAGTACTGACTCCTAAAGCGGCTGCTCTCAGAGAATTAGTCCCAAAAAAAGTACCAGCATAGATTCCTGCCAAAACAGTTTCTGCTAAACGCAGCCTTAAGGAACCTTTGCGAACTTGTTCATAGGCTTCAAGCTCACCTCTGGCTTCTGATGCTTCCTCAGCGGATACATAACCGATATCTACTCCTTTTTCTAAACCCTCTAAAATAAGCCTCTTCCGTACATTTGGATCAAAAACTGACCTTCCTAAATCAATTGCTCCTAAAACCTTATGCACAACTTTTGCTGGTATGCCCTTAGCTATCTCTTTTACATCTGATAAAGCTGGTTTTAAATCTCTAGTAGTTGGTTGTTCTGCATCCTCTTGGCTTAACAATTCTTGGTAAAGGTGAAGGTTATCCATCATCCTTCTGTAATCAGTCGCCTCAAATTTACCTTCAAGTCCTTTTACTCGGTCAGCAAATCTGTCAGCGTGAATGCGGTTGTAGGTAACTTTTGTAGGGTCATTTGGGTAAAACCTATCATGAATATCTTGATGAAACTTATAAGGAATGACTCCAAAGATAGGCTCATGCCTAAATGCAGCTAAAGTATCCAACCATATAAAGGTATCTCTTGAATCGCTATACCATAAATTAGCAAGGGCAAAAGGATTATCTGGGTGAACTTGTCCAGCTTGCTCTAAACCTAAGCTATAGGCAACAGCAGTTAAATTCCTTTGGGCAGCTCTAAAACTTTCAAATTCATTTGTAGGGGCAAACTTCGGTCCTCTACCCTCAACTTTTTCTATCAGTTGAGCATATCCATTAGGAAGACGGGCATAACCAAATGATTTTGGACTGTAGAACTGACCCTCGGTAACAATTGGTAGGACATCACTGATTAAATTAGTTGCGAGACAGTCTAATTGAGCAGCTCTTTCAGAAACTTGTGAGGGAAATTGTCTAAATCCCCATGCAGCAGTACGAAGTAAATCGTGAGTGGGACCTGGTTGAGTAGTTTTAACAACATAGGGTTGATCTTTTAGAAGTAAGACTCTTCCGTAAAATCCTCCCCCTCGAACAGCTACAACAGTATCTTGCCTGGAATGACGACTCAAAGTCCCGTTAGATTGAAGAGTATGATTTGTATAATTCAATTCATCCCCTCTGTTATATTTTATGTAACTTATCTCTGCTTTAGACACAAAAGGAATTATAACAGTTTTATTATTAGGATCAACTATAGTTAACTTTGCTCGGATTATACCAGAATTACAACCTATATAGGTTAGTTGCTCAAAAGTATTTATTTAGCTTGTTCTGATAAGCCCTGTTGGCTCCATGAATCAAAAAAATGAGGCAAAGGTGGGAAGAGATTAAAAGATTAAATATGAGTTTATAAATTTATTGTTTTTTATCAATTCTTGTCAGCTTCTTAGAAATTTCATTAGCTAGTAGAATCATATCTATTATTGAAACGAAATTAGGAAAAACTTTTTTACCATGCAGGTCTTTATCTATTTTTTTATTATGCCATTCGATAGTTTCCCCTTCATCTACTTTCCAGGCTCCCTGCTCGTCTTTCATATTAAACTTATT
Source organism: Microgenomates group bacterium Gr01-1014_7 (assembly GCA_007376405.1). Taxonomy (GTDB): domain Bacteria; phylum Patescibacteriota; class Microgenomatia; order Daviesbacterales; family UBA10151; genus VMGD01. The sequence goes on along the minus strand of VMGD01000018.1, from coordinate 3,470 downwards.
ATTGTGCGCAGCACCATTTCTAATATATTTAAGAAATTGAATATCACTTTCTTTATTTAGAATAGAATTGTATTTAGAAGCTAAAATAAAATCATACATAAGAATTGCCATTGCTTTTCCCAAAAAAATCATTTCTTTTAATATGTTTAGCTTGGTAGTGTGAATAGGACTATTTGGGTCTTTCTTAATTTCTAAGCCAGTCAATGCATTATATTTTTTTAAAATTTGAGAAAAATTAATATCTGATGATAGAATATTCTGTGTTTCAAAAAGAGAAAGCGCCTTAGCAGACAATAAAAAAAGCAGAAAGATGTGTTCTATATCTTTTAAAACCGGGTGAAAATTTAAATCTTTAGTACTAATTTCTTCTTCGAAGTCTTGGCTAGCTTTTATATGTATTGTTTGGTTCATCGGAAATAAGCATATCGCCATAACTAAGCTGGCTACCAAAAGGTGATTTGACTGTACGAGGTAAAGACCCCTTTAGAGGACCAACAATTCCCAGCTCTTCTAGCTTATCTATAATTCTAGCAGCACGAGCATATCCAATACTTAGTTTCCTTTGTAATAAGGAGGCAGAAGCTCTTCCTTCTTTTATAACTATCTCCGTAGCATTCTTAATAAGTAAATCATCATGTTTTTTTGTGATTTTAAATTCAGGCAAGGATTTACGGTTATCTGAATCCATTGTTAAATTTTTTCTCTCAATAAGACTTGAGCGAGCTTGCTGTGTTTTTAGGAATGCTAAACTGTTCTTGATTTCTTCTTGGTTGGATAAAAATCTCTGTAGAATTTTTTCTACTGAACGATCTTCTATCTTCGGTTTCTCTCCGTCTGCTTTATGCACCTCTATACAGATATCTATAATATCTTCGCTACTCAGCATAAACCACTCCCCACTTGTTCTAGATATTTTATGGGAATATTTGCGGTGAAGTTCTTGTTCTAATGCAAAAGCATTTTGTATTTTCCTTGCTATTATAATATCTACTTGATCGGGATTTGAGGTACGAATAGAAGCTAGTCTCGAGTGAACATTATCACTAATACCTATTTTGTAAAAACCCTTTCGACCTTTAAAGATGTATAGATACTTTGTTTCTCCCACATACAGATTATACTACTCCCCTACTCTAAAATATATATTAGCTTGTTCTAGTAGGCCCCATTGGCTCCCTGAGTCGGAGAGTTAAAATAAAGATGGGAGGAGATTAAGATGTTAAAATAGTAAACAAGGCTAGCCGTAATATAAAAATGATATCAACAGACATACTTACTAAAAATCACATTGACAAAATTTCCGAAATTCTATCTAAGTATGGACTCGCATTAGACAAAAACCTTATACTTACTCCAAACCCAGGAACTTGGGCACGAGATAAAGGCGTTCAAAATATTAAAATCTGGGACATTGCTTTTAGTACAACCGAGCATCCCTCTGAACGAAAATTAATTATTTTTAGTGAAATCATGCCATATAACAGTGTTCGCTCAATCTTATCTCGCATCGATTTTTCCATTGGAACTAGGAGATGTAAAAAATTGGACAGCCCAGAATCGTTCATTACCCACTTAACACTTCATGAAATTGCCCACTTAGTCAAGAAAATGACTCAAGAAGAAGAGGAAAAAGCTGATGATTGGGCCGCAAAAGAGATGGGAATATAACCCAAGATCTAGCTAAACACTACCGAATCTATTGCACTCTTAAGGGAAGTGATACTATATCTATTTACTCATGACAGAAGTACACCAAAGGGTAGATAGTTTTTAATCTTCCATATTGATTTTATTAAATGGGTTTAATATCCTTTGTTATATAAGGACTAGTTGCTTATCAAAACTCTATTGCCTACAATGAATAATATGCAGGGGAATACGTTTTTAATCTTAGAGTCTGAATTAATCCCCATTTTAAAAGATAACTTCATAGAAACCTTGCTCAGTACAAATAACCCAATCGCCGATATGGCTGTTTATGAGGAACTAAGGTCTCCCTACGGTATACCAGATTTGGTGTTCAGTGATATGAATAAGTATGCTCTGAAAAAAAGAGTGAGTGATAACCCACTCCCTATCCTCTCTAAAGATATCATTAAAACCTTACTTTTAATTGAAGGGAAAAAGAAGGTAACCTTATCCTTTTTAGAAAAAACCCTACCTTACAACAAAGACAAAATCAAAAATATGATATTGAGGTACTTAATTAAGAATAATTACCTCGTTAAGTCTAACAACAGTGAAACTTATTGGATTGATAAACAATATGTAAGCTGCCTTGATAATCTATACTCAATTGAAGCTAAAATATCATCATGGAAAAGAGGATTCTATCAGGCATACAGATATAAGTGGTTTTCTCACTATTCCTTCTTGGCGATCCATGAAAAATATGCATCACCATCAATCAGGAACTTAGAACTTTTTAAGAAGTACAACATAGGCTTGCTGACTGTAAGTACAAGCAGAAAAAACTTAGAAGTACTTCATAGACCTAACTATGAAAAACCTTACTCAAGAGAGATTACAGCATTAACATTTGAGAGAATATTCTCTAGCTACTTAGAAAAGAAAGCTGCCTCCCAAGCTGGATAGTCTTTTTGCTTTATCATTTGCTCGAACACAAGATTCTCTTTCTGAGAGTCGTAAATATTTTCAGCTTCAACAAGAATCTTTTTATATTCTTCTAACTTTGCGCTGGGAGTGGAAATTTTAGCCATTTTATCCCTCCATTCAACTAGGCAACATAGAAAGTGATTGCTCCGATCATCTTTGCTCCAACGAGATATTAATTTGTTAATATCTTCTTTTTTGAGAGCTTCCCCAGTTACCTTAGCGGCACTGCACACTGAACAACTGCATAACCCATTAGGCCCTAATAAGCCGACGAGCGCAGCTAATTCTCCATCAACTTTAACAAATTGAAATATTTTGGGAACAAAAAATTTCTCCTTATAATTACCTCCATCCTTTTTATCAACATACTTGGCGGCTAAATCATGCTCTCTCTTGCTATCGGCAAATGAGGTAGACAGAGCGGACAAACCATGCGACAAGTATCCAAAAACTACTATATCAGCGTCAGCTAAAATAACGGGTTTATGAAACTGTAGCTCCTGAATCAGCTTCGAAGTAGCTTTAATAATAGGCACTGAAGTGTTGTGCTCCTTAGCATCAACCCTAATTAAGTATGCGGATACCTCATCAAACTGGGAATAATAATCAACTATGTCTTTCCTTGATGCGTCTACTGTAAGCATATTTTGGGAAAGAGAGATCGCACAGATGAACGGAAGTTTTATTCCTAATCTCCGACAATACTTTAGACACTCATGGTAAAGCAAACCATTTATCTCTTTCCAATCTGACTCTATATGATGGACCCAGGAATTTGTGCAGTGACCTTAGACTAAATTAAAATAGTCTTTATGGATCAGAAAATACGAAGAGTCCACCCGGCGGCATTTAAG
>VMGD01000004.1 GCA_007376405.1 Microgenomates group bacterium Gr01-1014_7 | reverse complement strand
AAACTTGATAGACTGGGTTTGTTAAAAGAAAATACGGAGGATCAACATGGACAAAAGTGAGGAAGACAAAAAGCTTCAGGAATACATTAAAGAGCTGGTAATAGCCAGAATTAACGCTCTTTCTAAAGATTTAGAGCTCTCAGTCGGTGGTGAAAATATTACCAGAGAGCAGATTGTAGAAAGTGTTAAAGAGGGTAATGAGCTTGGGCAAGAGATCATTGAAATGCAGTTAAAATTCCTAAGAGATATTGCTAGAGGTAAAATCTACCAGAGTGAATAATTCCATCCTTGTTACCAGACCTAATCATGATTTTCCTACAACTTACCTCTACTTCTGGAGTGAGTTAGTAATAGATGAGGCAAAGAGTAAGGGTATTACCGTATTAGATTTAGATGGCAAGAAGGCAAGTAAACAAAAGTTTAGTAGTTATATTAGCAGAAACAATCCGCGTCTAATCTTTCTAAATGGTCATGGATCAAAAAACTCTGTGGCAGGATATGATAATGAGGTATTGCTTGATGAGGATAACTGCGAAGCGCTGCTTAGAGAAAAAATAATTTATGCCAGAAGCTGTGAGGCAGGAGCAAGTTTGGGTCCATTTAGCATAGAAAAAGGTGCAGCTGCTTTTATTGGTTACAATAAAGATTTCTGGCTAATCCGCTCAAAAGAACGAGGGACTAAACCATTAACTGATCCAATCGCCAAACTCTTTTTAGAGCCATCAAATCTGGTACCTATTACCTTAATCAAGGGAAATAGTACCCAGGAGGCATATCAAAAATCCCAAGAGAATATGAGAAGAAATTTTAGTTACATGATTTCCAGTAAATCTTCCCTGGAAGAACGAGATGCTGCCTTTTTTCTTTTTTCCAATTATACTTGCCAGATTATATTGGGAGATAACCAAGCTAAAATTTAAAATAGTGATTTATACTACTTGTTGCCTGCTAAGCCTTTCTTTATATTTAGCTGTTAATTCCTCAAGCTGCAAAATAAGTTCCTCATCGCTTATTCCTTCATAGCAATCTTTTATAGCAACTTCATGACTGCCAATCTCTGTTGGTAAACCCAGCTCTATCCTTTGAATCCTCCATGCCCTTTCGAAGTCTAAGATGGTAAGCCTCCCTTGTAGATTATCCTTTAACTGAGCTCCGTACCGGATCATCACAGCCCGGGTAATTGCCAAAATTTCCTCTTTCCCCATTGTTAGATTAGCAATAATCTTCTTTATTGCCTCATCTTTTGCCGCCTGATGGATTGCCTGGGATCTTTCTACCCATTGGTATTTTGCAGACCAGCTTTTTAATGTCCTAAAGGCGGGTTTTTTGAATTTTGGTACATATTCGGCCCATGTTTGGTGCAATTTTTGAAGTGAAGGATCGGGCATGCTGCTGTATGCCAATAATGCCTGATGCTGTCTTATATTTTCTCTCACTGGTTTATCACTCATAACCTAACAGCCTCCTTTTAGCCCCTGTGGCACCCTGTAAACCCCTTATAGCAAGCGTAAAGCTCACTCACACTTATATCCTTTTTTTGCTATAATTTAGAGTAAACAAGTGCCGGTTTGGCTTGAGGGTAAGGAGCAGAAAGTTGTTCTAACTGCTCTTTGAAATAATTTCCAACATAGTCAACCAGACACCGCAGATCAGAACGGTACTTTGGTTTTAGCAGTATGTCATAAGTAAGGGAGGTGAAAATAATGAAAACTATTATTAAGAAGAATTTTACGTCTCCGGATGAAGTCTATAATCCAAAAGAAACGATGAAGCTTGAAATTCTTGATGTGGGAGAGGGTCTTAAATTGCAGAGGAATACGGCACAGCCGGGGTATCATGGGGAAGATTGTCCATATGACCATATGCTATACGTAGTTTCAGGTAAATTTCATGTCCGTATGCCCGGAGGTGATGAAATTGAATTTGGCCCCGGCGAAGTCGGAGTAATCCCCGCCGGACACGATTTGCGGAATACAGGCAGTGAACCTGTCATTTGGCTGGAAATCCCGCACTAAATCTTGGCACTAAATTTTGGCTAATTAGGAGTCGGACAGGCAAGGCAGTGACAGAAGTTGTACAGGAAATTCTGTTTAGAGAACAATATGGCATGATCGGTTTCAGAGGGCATCCTGGGCAAGGGACAATAATTCGGGGATTTAAAATTGTACCGCTGTAGATTATATGAAACATATTGATTTACTAGCTTTTAAGGTAATATATGAGTACATTCATAGTCCGGATGCTGAAGAACGGGTTATTTTAGCAAGATGAAAAAATTACAAGAGAAAACTACATATTTTTTCGTTGATGAATCCGGAGATCCAACTTTTTACGATAGATATGGCAATTATATCGTCGGTCAAGAAGGTGTCTCTAAAATTCTTATTCTTGGGTTTATTAAAACAGACGATCCCAGGACAATTAGGCAGAAACTTGAGAATTTAAGGAAAGAGATTATCTCTGATGAATATTTAGAGGGTATTCCTTCTCTTCAAAAAAGCGCAGTAGCTTTCCATGCAAAGGATGACTGCGCAGAAGTTCGTGAAAGAGTCTATAGAACAATTGTAAAATTGGACTTTACAGCTGAAATTTTTGTTGCAAGGAAAATTAAAAATATCTTTAACAAAAGGCATCATAAAAACGAAAGTGAATTTTATGACGACTTAATAAGTAAATTATTTGAAAATAAGATTCACTTATCAAAACATAATGAAATTTTCTTTGCCGTGAGGGGGAGTAAAACCCGCCAGATTCCATTGGAAAATGCAATTCAAAAAGCAATTCAAAGTTTCGAGAAAAAATGGGGCAAAAAGGTAGAGTCCTCAATTAAGGTGAACCCACAATCCCCCTCAGGCGAACCATGTCTACAGGTTATTGATTATGTCAACTGGGCAGTACAAAGAGCATTTATTAAAAAAGATATGCGGTTTTATAAATTTATCGGAGAGAAAATACGTTATTTAGTTGATATTTACGATACGGATAAATATCCTAAGAACTTTTATCACTCTAAGAATAAATTTGATGTATCAAAAATAAGCCCCCTGTAAGCTAGGCGAGTTTCCTCGCGCAAGGCATGAAGCCTGCTTTCACTTACAGAGAGCTTAAGTTAATTTAACTATACCACTTATCAAGACGGTTGCAAGTGGCCAAATTTATTAAGCTTTTCTTTATTACGAAGTAACAAACTTTGTTTAAGAGCGATTAGCTCGCAAGCTTTGCTTATATTTGGCTGTTAAGGTCTCGAGTGCCGGTTTGACTTGTCGTACGTCGCCGCCTCCTTCGCCGGAGTGGCTACGAAGGCCGAGAAAGGCTATGCTCGCCTCGCCGAAGCCTTCGGCGGACAAAGTCCGCGTTTTCCAAGACAAACTAAACCCATGCCCGGTATGGGTTAACCCGCTCAAATTTCTTTGAGATTTGTTCGGGTTGAGGCGACATACCGGGATGGGTACGGTGTGAAGCTATCACACCCCAGGGGTGTGAGTGTGATAGTGTAGTGTTTTCTCCCTGCCAGGAAATTGACAGTTTAATACAGTTCCTTCATACTGGTCTTATGCAAAAACTTCCGCTTTGGCAATATTCATTAATAACTGGTTCTGTATTTTGGGTAATCTTTATTGGGCTCTCATTTTTTATTTCCAGCATATATACACCCAAGACTTCATTTTTCTTGCCAGACTTTACTCCTATTTATTATGCATTTATTATTGCAGTAATAACAACAACGGGATTTAGTTTCTATACTGCTAAATCCAAACTGATTTCGCTACTATCTACTGTTGGTTCAATAATCTTAATTGCTCTTTGCTTAATAGTATTTATTTATATCAAAAGAAGTAACTAGAAACAAAGATCCTTTATTTTCTCCCTGCCAGACTATTTTTATCGTTTCTCTGATATAATTTTAAGAATCTATGGATATTCCGAAGAAACCGTTTTTATTTGGGATTTTTGCCAGCAAACCTCATGCGGGCTGGGCTACTATTTCCTTAATTGCCATATTTGTAGCAACAGGTCTGGACCGGCTGATGGTTGTTTTCCTTCGCAATTTAACAGACTCCCTGACAGCGCCAACTATTAACTGGAACATTATCTGGCTGTGGGGCCTGGGCTATCCCAGTTTGCATTTTGTGGCCAGGATTCTATGGAGAATAAGCGGATTTTCCGGCATGAGATGGTTTATGGGGCTTCGCACCAGCGCTTACGGCGCTTTGTACAACTACTTATCCCTTCATAGTAAGGACTACTTTAACAGTAGATTTGCAGGAGCACTTGCCAATAAAATATCACATGCTGTTGACGGCACCGAACATTTGTTTGAAAAGTCGCTTTGGCAGTTTATACCGATGTTTCTTGGGTTAATCTGGTATACGATCTATGCCGCAGTTGCCGATTTAAGGCTGGGAGCAATCCTTTTGGTGTGGTCAATGGTGTTTGTGGGATCCAATATATTTTTGGCAAAGAAATTGCAAGTTTATTCATACCGCTTTGCCAAATCCCTCTCCACTCTTAAAGGCAGGATTGTTGATTCGCTTTCCAATATATCTTTAGTACAGGAATATGCCTACATTGCCGGAGAGCGGGAATATATTGGAGGGTTTGTGAAAAAACAATATGACGCGGGACTTTCACACTGGTGGTTTAGCGAATGGATACTGGTTATAAACGGCGTCCTGATATTTATCTTTACCCTGCTAATGATTGGCGGATCGGTGCTCCTTTTACAAAACAATCTGGTTACTATTGGTGTTGTGATTATGGTTTTGGCAATGGTTACAGATTTATCACATCAATTCCTGTTTATCGGCCAGGAGATAAAAGAAGCTGCAAGGCTTTATGGTGAGGCCAGTGAAGGGCTGGATGAAATCCTGAAAGAACACTTAATTGTGGATGCTCCAAATGCCAGCAACCTTAAATTTTTAAGAGGCGCAATTTCCATTGAATCAATTGATTTTGACTATGAAAATACTAAAGTTTTTAAGAATTTTTCCCTGGAAATACCTGCGGGGCAAAAGATAGGGCTGGTGGGAAGAAGCGGTGCGGGTAAATCTACGTTTGTATCTTTGCTTTTGCGCCATTTTGATGTGCAATCGGGTGAAATTAGAATTGATGACCAAAATATTCAGAATGTAACCCTGGAGAGTTTACGAAGCGTGATAGCCTTTGTGCCCCAGGATACCAGTTTGTTTCACCGGACCATCCGGGAAAATATCCGCTACTCTAACCCGCAAGCAACTGACGCAAAAGTAAGGACTGCTGCAAAATTGGCCCAGGCTCATGAGTTTATAGAAAAACTTCCACAGGGGTATGACACCCTGGTGGGAGAAAGAGGAGTGAAGCTATCGGGGGGACAGCGGCAAAGAGTTGCCATTGCCAGGGCCTTTTTAAAAAATGTTCCAATCCTTATACTGGATGAGGCTACCAGCAGCCTGGACAGTGAGAGCGAACATGCCATCCAAATTTCCCTGGAGAAATTGATGAAAGGAAGAACAGTTATAGCAATAGCCCACAGGTTATCTACTTTAAAAAAGATGGATAGATTAGTAATTATTGAAAACGGAGAAATTGCGGAAGACGGCTCACCTGATGAGCTGCTTACAAAACAAGAAGGTATTTTCAAAAAAATGTGGGACCATCAGGTTAAGGGATTTATTGTCAACCAATAGTTGACTTTTTTCAAGAAATATATGTATGCTGATTATATTGGCGTAGGTAATTTTATATGGCACTTGCCGAAAAACTTATAGGGGTTGAAGAAAATTCCGCATCCGAGTGGATTATTCGCATAGGTCACGATCCCGAGAACCCAGGCCACGGTGAAGTTATTTGTTCACTTGCCAACGGTTACATGGGTTGGAGAGCTTCCTTTGGGAAACATGCCGCAACATACATTAATGGCCTTTACGAACAGGAACCGTCTCTTCCAGATGAAGGAATCGAAAACCCAAGCACCATTCCAGATTTTGTTAATATTCCAAACTTCCAAGATTTTACCCTCCGTACTGGAGATGAGGAAGTTACTGTTGATACGACCAAGTACCCTACTATTCGAGAACTCAATATGCGAGATGGAACACTTACATATAATGTAACCCTTAATAGTGATGGTCAAGAGGTAGGGCTTAGAATACGAGAACTCCCAAGTCATACACAGCCTCATCTTGCTGCTTTTGAGGCAGAGATAATAGCCGAAAGGCCACAAGAAGTTACGCTTGTATTAGGAATTCAGTCAGACGTGACGAATAAAGAAACAAGATACCTTGAGGAAGAATCAAAGGGTGTACTTAACCACTCAACTATCTATCATTTAGCGAGAACAAATGGCGACAGGAATCACCAAATCGCTATTGTAAGCAGTTATAACGAGGTTTTGCAATCTCCTGCAAGCCCAACGAGGCGCAGATATAGTGGCGTAGTAGCAATTCATTCTTCCCATGAGAGCAATAACCCATTGGCAAAAAGTCAAGAAGCAATTGTAAGTACAAGGAAACTTTCATTTGCAAAACTTCTAGAGACAAATGTTTCTTGGTTCACTGAGCGATGGGAACATGCCGATATAGTAATAGAGGGGGACGAACATGCGCAACAAGCAGTGCGGCACAGTATTTTTAAGCTTATACAACTTACTCCTCAAGAGGAGACAGAAGGTATCACAAGTATCGCCGCGAAGGGACTTGATAATTTACCCAAAGATGGCTACTTCGGCCATGTGTTTTGGGATACTGAGATATTCATGTTGCCTTTTTATATTCATACTAACCCAGATGCCGCACGAGCACTTCTTATGTATCGGTACAATCGTCTCGATGCCGCAAGAGAGAAAGCAAGAGAGCTTGGATACGAAGGAGCACTTATTCCGTGGGAGAGTGCGGATACAGGACACGAAGCTACTCCGAGATGGGTACGAGGACAAGATGGTAAGCTCATACCAATTTACACTGGTGAGAAGGAATACCATATTAGTGCGGCTGTTGCTTATGGTACATGGCAGCATTTTTTAGCAAATAATGATGTGGAGTTTATGCGTCAGGCTGGTTTAGAAATGATTGTTGAAACCGCCCGGTTTTGGGTCTCAAAGGCAAAGCAGGACAGCGGAGAAAATCCCCAATACTACGTACTGAATCGGGTCATCGGTCCTGATGAGTATCATGAGAAGGACCCAGACGGAGAAGTGGGAGTGAATAACAATGCGTATACGAATCGAATGGCTAAGTGGAATATCCAAAAAGCAATCAGGGTATGGGAACTTTTTGCAAAAGACGACCCAGCAGTTGCACCGTGGCTGGGCTTGACATCTGAGACTATCGAGGAGTGGAGAGATGTTGCCGATAAGCTGTACCTCCCATTTGATAAAAGAACGAAGCTCTATGAACAGTTTGAGGGGTATTTTGGCCTTGCACATACTGACTTGAACCTTCCTCAATATAAAGGCAAACCTACTATGGATGTAGTTCACAAAGAAGAAGGAAAGGAACCTTGGCAGCAGGATACAGATAAACAGGCAGATGTGCTTCTTGCTTCATACCTTTTGGGAGAAGAGGATCCAGCAGCTGAGAGGGAAAATTATTACTACTACTCTAGGCGTACTTCACACGGGTCGTCTCTAAGTGATCCTATTCACGCAATCATGGCAATGCGGGTGGGCGACATGGAAGGGGTAGAGGGACATCTTGAGAACACTCTTTATGTTGACCTGCGGGATAAGAAAAAAAACAATAGTGTTGGTTCACACATTGCCGCTATTGGAGGACTAGATCAAGCGCTCAGACTCGGACTTCCGGGAGTCCGACTTCATGAAGACGTGCTCGAATTCAATCCAGCAAACCTGCCTTGGAAATGGGAAAGTATCTCTTCTCAAATTCGTTTTAAGGGCCACATTGTGAAAGTTGCTATGGATAGAAAGTATCTTTATCTTTTGTCGGACGATGCTATCCCTGTTAGAGTATGGGGACAAGCAGTAGAATTAACGCCAGGAGATGTCAGGCAAATTTCTTTAGCTTTCTTTAATAAGATTTTGTCTTGAGAAAAGGTGAGCTTTGTTAAAGCAGCTTCTACGTCATACCATCCTGCCTCCTCCACTTCCCAGTCATGATCTTTGGGATCACCTCGTAAATATTTCATTAAATAGTAAGTTACTACTTTAAATATTTTTTCCCCATTTAGGGTATAGACATATTTTGAATAACCCACCTTATTAACTATTTCTGCTTCTATCCCGCCTTCTTCTCTTACTTCCCGAACTGCAGCCTGTTCACTCGTCTGCCCCAGGTCAAGCAATCCCTTAGGAAAACTCCAGTGTTTATTCTGTGAGTGCTTTGTCAAAAGCACCTGGCCCGCAGTATTAAAAACAATTCCACCTGCACTAAATTCTCTTTTCATCGATAAATATTTTTTCTGTTATCAACATCATGTATAACCAGAATTTTATCCTCCATATCAAAAGCCACTCTATAATCCCCTATCCTAAATCTGTAATGCCCCAAATTACTCTGTGTAAGCGGTTCTGCAAACTCCAGCGGATCTTCTTGACTGCAAAAAAAATCTAATTTGTTAATTATTCTTATTTGAATATCTTTTGGCAATTTTTTAAAGCGTCTAAAAGAAGTTTTAGTAAACTGGTAATCAAACATTTAATCTATTCCCAGCATTTTTTTCACTTGTACTGAAGAATAACGAACTTTATCTGCCCGTGATTTTGCTATTCTTTTAAGGTATCTTTCAGAAGATAACGCCTCTAAAGCTTCCAGATATGATTCCCAAACATTATTCGGAATTAATATTCCAACAGGTTCATTATTTCTTAAAATTCTAACAAACTTACCGGCTCTCTCGGCATTTTTAAGTATCCTGCTTACGCCGGCCTGAACCTTTTGTACGCTGGTAAAATCTTCATTAAGCAACATGTTCATGATGTAATAATTATTACACAGTTATAACAGGTTGTCAAGAGCGCGACTAATTAGACGGAGCAGGTTTAAATCTTCGTGTAGCAACAACTACAGCATTTCTGACTTCTGTAATGAAAGGATTGCCAGGATTTTGTGGTCTGTCTGTAACTCTTAAAGCCCATTCATCTGCTAGTATTTCTTGTCCCTGAAAAAGACTCCTCAAAACGTTTCTGCCCACTATTTCATATCTTAAACCTATACCAACAACTGGGAGTGTTGCCTGGGCGGGGTGCCCAGTTGCAATATGACCAAGACTATGGAGGTAGTAATAAATTCGTGTCGGTACGTCGAGCCTCGCGGCTAAAACTAACCTTCGGCGCTTACCCCTAGAAATTAAAGCGGCCTCCATATTTCCTTCAAAATTCGCCATTCTGACTTCAATATTTGCCCCATCTAGTATATGAACCTTAATAACATGTTCAGTCACTATCAACGGATCATCTGTACCGTAGAGTTCATATGCAGCTGTTATAGCTTGAGGAGAATTTCCTGCTGCTTCTAATCTTCCCCATACCTGATCCACAACAGCTGTAAAGGCCTGTTCACCGGTATTACCAACATCTTTTTCTTGCATAGTATAATCCAAGCATACTATTTTATCGCTATAAGACAGCTAAATCAAATTGCTGCGTGCCCGAGAGGACTCGAACCTCCAATCTCAAGATCCGGAATCTCGTGCTCTATCCGTTGAGCCACGGGCACATATTATCAAATTAATCGCTTTTTAAGAAATGCTCTTCCGGAACCACTTTTCAGATATTTCTCAAACTCATAAGCTTTATATTTATTTCCAAACACTATGTAGGTTTGTAAGTCTACCGGTAATCTCTCCTTCGTGGCTGGTACCCAACCAGATTGATGACGCTTCAAACGACCATCCAAGTTATCTGTACAGCCGACATAAGTTTTATTGTCTGCACATTTAAGTATGTAAACGTAATGCATTTGTTATAGCGGACTTTGTCCGAATCTCGCCTTCGCGATCTACCTGGCGGACTTTGTCCGAATCTCGCCTTCGCGATCTACCTGGCGGACTTTGTCCGAATCTCGCCTTCGCGATCTACCTGGCGGACTTTGTCCGCCGTAGCTCGCTTCGGCGAGCGAAGGCGGAGGGTGCAGGAGTCGAACCTGCTAAGGCTTTCGCCCGATGGTTTTCGAGACCATTACCTTACCGTCCGGTACACCCTCCCGGTTTACACTGAGCCTGTCGAAGTGCGCGCCCGGCGGGACTCGAACCCACAACCTCAAGATCCGCAATCTCGTGCACTATCCAATTATGCTACGGGCACAAACAAGTGTATTGTACAACAATTGAGTTATAGAATGATCAACGATGGACGTTTTCCAGGGGGAAGTTTTTTTGAAGACCCTCACTCCAGCGTTCCATCCATGATTTATATGGCACTTCCACAAAAGGCAAGAAGCGGGCTACGATCTTTTTCACTTTTTCTACTTCGTGATTTGCCAGTACCAGCATTAGTTGTGCCGGAAAACGGAATCTTGTTTGAATTATCAAAATTTTATGTCCTTCTTTTTCTTTAAACCAGAAAGCATCCAGAAAATGCCAGAAATAAAAATCCTCATTGATAGTTACACCCTGGGTGGAGATCCTGTATTGAATATGGTGAGGAGGCACAAAAGCCAAAACATAGGCCACAAAAGCCAAAGATAAAATAGTGGCAATCAGGAGAAACTCTTTGGCCAGAAGTAGAATCAAAACCAGTAAAATGACAATAATGGCCAAGGTGGTATAGTAAGAGCGGTCTTTTTTTCTAAAAGGGCGGGAAGGAGCTTCCCAGGAAAGCAAGGTTCTCACCTCCCCTGCCTCACCTAATTTAGGATGCAAAACTTTATTCTTTGGCATTTATCTTTAGTTTAACCCTAAAAAGTTAAGGTGTAAAGGGGCGGTGCCTGTGTTGATAAGGAGCTTATTTTGCAACTTGAGACCTTAACAGCCAAATATAAGAACATCCGCCTGTGGCGGATAACCTTGAACCCAAAATCTTGATTGAATATTACAAATTGAAGTATTTTGGGTATAACCCGTTCTGCAGCATCCGGACTAGGAATGTACTCATATATTACTTTAAACTTAGGCTTAGTTTTTCTCCTTTTTCTCATCTGCTAATTCCCCCTGAAATGCTTGGTGTAAAACAGATTGTTTTAAAAGTTCCAATTCCTGCAACTGCTCCTGATACATCTCCAAGGTATATCTAGTTTATGCACCTTATATGATTATATGCAGATAACTTTTGTTTTCTTCAAAAATGATTTCTTTAAATAAATTAAAAAATCCGCTTCTTCCTAACAATGGAGTTTGTTGTTGCGGACTAAAATCAGCATCAGTTTCATATTTTTTATTATTAACCCAGATATTTATTTTAACGGGATAAGCCATAACAGTTATGTTGCCTATTCCGGAAATCTGAACCGACTTTATTTTTCTAAAATTAATCCCTAAGATATCTCCCCAATGTTTAGGGAATAGATTTCTATCCGAACCGGAATCCACTAAGGCGTTTACATGATTTGTAGGATTACCATGATAAAGAGAAAGCCTTATGGGAATATATGGTCTTAAAATGTGGCCGATAACTTTATTAGTTTTGGGATCTAATTTATCCTGTACAAAATAGGAAAAACTAATTTTCGACATTAAGGTGAGAAAGATTTATCAAATGGTAAAACGTAATGATATATTACATCTCCCATTTTTGCCTTCTTAACCTTAATATCAAGCTTTTTAAGATCAGGTGCTGCGGCCACTACCTTTTTTCTATCTGATGTAAGTGCTACCCATTTATTTATATATGAATTAAGAATATTTGATATCAGCATATTGATAATATACCATATTTTTGTAATTTTTTTGCAAGTATTAATTTCAATGAAGGTTAAGGTTTATCAAGGACAAAATCAAAAAGTTCTTATTCTAGCTGGTACTATTAGGGATTTTTGAGGAGTTATGCTCCACTTTGGCTTGATACAATAGGCTAAAATAGGGGTTCCAAAATTATCTCCATTAAAAGGCAACCCTTGGGGAAAAAGGAATTTTTGGAACCTTTTCTTCACCTGTAAATCAACTCTTAGCCACGCACTGCCTATATCTTCTAAAATAGATAGGCTATGCCTTACAATCTTCATTATATCTTCCTGGTTATTTTGGTAACTATGTAATTCTAGGGTGAGTTCGGATTCCTTTTTTTCATTTTTATCCAATAATTCTTTAGCTAAAGTATCACTCAGGACTCCTCTAAAATTCTTTTCAGCTATTTGGTCTCTCCTGGCTTTCAACTCAATAATCTGTCTATTTAAGTCATCCATCCTCTTTTGTATATAAATTTCTCAAAATCACCATCATAGAAATATTTTTGGGGAAAGGCTCTCGTGTAGCGTCTTCTTCTAGTGGAGTGTGCGGAGGCACAAAGTTAAATCTAACTGGTTGTTTATAGGCTGCATGAACCAATACACCTGATAAGTAAAATGTGTTGGAAAGTTCTCTTAATGCTTCTTCTAGACGATAAGAAGTTCCAATTTTTCTAGGTAACAGATCAGCTGATCTACCATCTTCTCCTACAGCAATTTGTCCTTCAAAATCTGGAGAAAAAACTTTTCCCATATCTAAACCAATAGGATTACGTCTCCAATTTCTTCTTAAGGGAGGATTTGCGGCTCTCAGTGAAAAACCAAGTGTTAATAGGTCAGGAGAAAGTTCGATTGGGGCGTCTGTTCTTTGCTCTGCTGCATATTTAATTTGAGCGGGATCAAGTAACACTGCTCTTACCTCTGTTATTTGCCAACCCTGAGCTGGATTAAACCAAGTTAGAACATCCCTTGTATATTCTTGAATAAATTCTGGAAGTGGTTCACTAGCATCTACTCCTATTTTCCAACCAGCCGTACCTCCGATCGTACGTTCGTAGGTAGCTGGACTTTGTTGTCCCTTTTGTTCAGTTGCCATTTTATTCTGCATCTCTCATTCTATGGCTGGATTATACAATTTTTTATCTTTAAAATCCACTTAAGTGAATAATTAGTATTATTTTATTTCAATAAAAAGTTTCTTATTGATAAACTCATCAAGTTTAAACTGTTCATTAACCTTAAGATATTTTATAAGAAGATTATCTGAAATAAGTAGCATAAATTGAACCTCACTGTCTAATTTATACTACTTTCAAATTAGACTGTCAAGTATAATTGATGCCTTTTTTATATGTGTCCGATTGTCCAAATATTAACCCTGTAAAATGCTATAATTATATAAATTCTGCCCAATTTTTATGGACAGAACTCTTTTTCTGGTATTTGGATTATTTTGTTACTCCCTTGGAATTATATTTAGCAGAATAATCTTGCCGAAAATTTTAACTTCAAAAACACTTAGACTTTTATTAAGCTACTGCTTGGATTTTTTCAAGGCCAATTCCGACCGAGTTTTAATTTTTACTGCTGTTTTAATAATTGCTAGTTTCACTATATTTGCGATTGAATTCTTATTACCCAAAAAATTTATACAAACTGCTGACCTTATTCAAATTCTGATTTTCCTAGCCACTTTCTTCACTCTTTTCTATTCTGTCTTAATAAAAGACAATCCTACAAAATACAGAGATCGCCCAATCTTAGATATTGAATTCAAGGAAAATGAAAAAGACAACTACCACTCAACTATTATGAACATAGCTGCTCAGTATATTCAAAATAATACTAGTTATGTGATTCAGGAATTTGTTCCCACCTACTACATTCGGCTAAAAATATGGAATAGAGGCAAAGTAACCTTAGAAAATGTTGAAGTAGTTGTGGAAAAGACTAAAACTAAAGTACCTTTACAAAGACCATTCTTACCATTAAACCTACATTGGGCATTTGGGGAAGCTGGGAGTGAGCGAGTTATTCGAATACCCCAAGAAACATTTAGAACATTAGATCTGTTTGAGGTACCAGAACCTCAAAAGATAAGTGATTATGCAGATAAATTACTACCCCTTAATCCACTGGATGGAACAAGGTATAGAGAATTCAGTAAGGGTTTTCGAACCTGTTCTATTAAACCAAATACTTTCTCTGATATTTATCCTAATGGTGAATATGAATTCTATCTCAGTATTTTTGCTGATAATATTAGTCCAAAATTCGCAAAGGTCTCAATTAAATATAATGGAATTTGGACAAGTGATGAAAATAAAATGAGAACTCAGAACTTAAAGGTAAAACTTATGAAAAGCAGTAACAATAAAGAAGAGATATTCGATGAAGTATAATCAACAGAATATTTATTATGACTAGACGAGAACGACATTTATCTGGACAAACTCCTCCACCAAAAGGAATTGATATTTTTAGAATTAGGTAGTAAGATCCTACAACTGCCGCGTAGTATAAAAAAATGAATAATATAGAAGGCGGGAGGGTTATTCCATTCTGGTTTTGGAATGATAAGAAATTAGATAAAGAGAAAATAGGTCACCAGATGGATGAAATTTCCCAAAGGGGTATAACAGAAGTTATCATTCATCCAAGGTTTGGATTAACAGATTATCTTAATGAGGAATGGTTTTATCATGCAGGATATGCCTTAAGTAGAGCTGAACAGTTGGGGATGAGAGTTTGGTTTACAGATGAAAAGGACTGGCCATCTGGCATTGCAGGAGGGCAGGTTACTAAACAAAAAGAGTTTATAGCCAAGGTTGTAAAGCCTGATAGAGAAGGTAATCTTAAGGTAAGAGAGAGTAGGTTCCACCCGCCATATTCATTTGGAAGTTATGTGGATGTTTTATCAGAGGATGCCACAGGTACTTTTATTCAATCAACTCATCAGGCATACTATGATCGTTTTCCTCACTATTTTGAAAATGGAGTAATAGCAGGGTTTTATTGTGATGAACCGGGAATGTATGCCAACCTTTTTGGTGTAGTTGACGGCGGAGCTGTTCCCTATACTTCGGAATTACCCGAGGTTTACCGTAGGATGCACGGAGTGCCTCTGGATTCTGACTTTCTTCATATCTGGGGAAGACAGGATTGGATCAATAGGTCGGCAAGGTTACGATATTTTCAAACTCTCGGGCATCTTTATAATAATAATTTTTTAGATCAGCTGCATAACTGGTGTAAAAGTCACGGAGTACTTTTCATAGGACAGCTTTTAAGTGAGGAAGATCCTTTAGCTGCTGTAAAAAGTCAGGCTGATCCTTTTTCTGCATTGGGTAACTTCGATTGGGCAGGATACGATCTTATTGGTGGTTTTTCTCCACAAAAGGATGTTATAAGTGCAAGGTTTGCTAAATCTGTTGCCAAACTATACGGTAAGCCTGAAGTTATGGCAGAAACCTTCGGTTCTTTTGGTTGGGGTTTAACGGTAGATCATATCAGGGAAGTAAATCGCTGGCAGATTAAAAACGGTGCTACTGTTTTAATCCCTCATGCACTTTTTTCTTCTATTGAAGGAGAAAGAAGACATGATGCACCGCCTTCTCTTATGGAACCTCCTTATTGGGATAGTTTTGGTCAAATTACTAGGGAGTTTAAAGATGGTGTTTTGCGTAATGATCAGACTTCAAGATTTGCGGTTTACTATCCTGTTCCGGCAATCCAGGCTTCTTACAACCCTGCAGATGAAAGAGAGGCCAAAAGAATTTCGCGAGCTATGCAAGATGTGTGCGGTCGGTTGGAAGCAGCCCGAACTTCTTTGGGTTTAGATTTACAATTTGATTTACTAAACGACGTCGGAGTTTTAAATAGTCTCCCTGATCATGACAGTTTGTACCTTCCGAGGGCTATGGTAATACCTGTGAGTGTTGCCAGAGAGATCTCTCGATTTTCCAGAAATGGAGGGGAGGTAATATTTTATGATGGCCTGCCACAATTTCCTGAGAGAGAGGATGAACAAATGGAGTTTAATAAATATTTAGAAACAATTATGAGTGGTAGAATACAAATCTTAGAAGGAAGAAAGATTCCTAGACTCTCGTTAGAAGCTGCTGACCCTGAAGGTTGGAAATATTTACTCTGGCACACACTTTCTGCAATTTCCCCGACTTTGGAAGCAAAATACTCACAAGTTAATGGCGAACTGGAAATATTGTCTGGATACTTTACCAGGAGATTGGCAGGAATTGACAGGTTGGAAGTTTTCGCTAAAAAAGTAAGTAGTTATTTCAAAAAAAATAAGGTTATCGTCAAAACAAACATAATGGTTCTAATACCTACTAGTAAGATAAGTTTGGTTAGATAAGGTGGAAGCTGGTATAATTGAGTTTAGCTGTTTAAGCTCCAAGAGGAATTGGTTCCAAGAAAAATCCTTATGGGGTACTTTAATTCCAAGTTTTTGTGATCTCTTTTTACCAATCTTTATTGCCTTTAATCTTCCTTGCCTATCCCACCGACTCAATGTCTCCGGATTAACCCCCAACATCTGGGCAGCTTAATTTAAGCGATCGCTTTATCCGGTAAAATATGATAAGGAATGAAATTCACAGTAGTTTTTTTGTAAACTTTAAACTCAAGCTTTCCATGGCCGCTTTGAAAATAGATAAACCCCTTTTCCGGCTGATAGTTTTTTATAAAACTAATTAAGCTTTTACCTAAATTCTTCTTAGAAGTAGTTTTCACTTCTATAGGAATAGTTTTGCCTGTTTCTTTGTCAGTTATCACAAAATCTACTTCTGCGCCGGATTTGGTTCGCCAAAACTGTGGCGGTTTGATCAAATCCAACTCATTTAATCTTAAAAAACAGGCATTTTCGAATACATTGCCTGCTGGTTGCCTTTGGATTGTCGGTAAAATTTCTTGAGCTATATACAAAAACCCAAGATCAACGAAATAGACCTTAGGGGATTTGATAAGCTCTTTGCGTACATTACGATAAAAAGGTCTGACCAGCCCAACCACAAAGGTTTTTTCCAATAAATATAAGTATCTTTCAACAGTCTTTTCGGTCAAACCTAATGTTGAAGCCATTTCCGCCCGATTAACCAGATTCCCGACTTGTGATGCCAGAACCCTAACCAGGTTTCCAAATGCGTATTCTTTCTCTACATTTAGTAACAACCCAATGTCTTTTTCTAAATAACTGATATATATCTCTTTAAGTATTTCAGTTTTTTCTTGTTCTGTGGTAGCCAAAACCACCCGCGGGTAACCACCAAAATTTACATATTCGCTGATTATCCTATTTCTTATCAAAGGTTGGGTAATCAAAATTTTAGTTACTTCCGAGTATGCCTGATCCGGATTTTTGCTTAATACACCCAGTTTATAGGCAGCAAACTCAGTAAATGATAAAGGAAAACAATAGAAGATCTTTTTCCTCCCAGTTAAAGGCTCAATAACCTCTTCCTTCAATTCTAAAGAACCAGATCCTGTTACCACAAATTTATGGTTGGATTGTAAGTCGTATAGCCCTTTTAAAAACAGACCGGCATTTTCCAATCGGGAAATTTCATCAATAAACACATAAGCCTTTTTACCGGCCTTTTTTTCTATAAAATCAAGCAATGTATGCTGACTGGTAAAAAACTGCCTGTCCTCGATAATATCAAGGTTTAAGAATAAGCTGGGTTGATTCTGTGTATTAAGCTCTTCTTGTAATCTTTTAATAAGTGTGGTCTTACCGGCTTGTCTTGGTCCCAGTAAAACTGAAATCTCCGGCTTGTCAAGATGTTGTAACAGCTGAAAATACACCTGACGTTGTATAAAATCCATATTATCTACTATTATAGCAGGGTTATTCCAGTTGTCAAGTATATTTTTAGTAAGAAAATTAGACTACCTGTGCGACTATATGATATCGCTCGAACATATTTTACCAAAAATTACTAACGCTTCATAGTGCGACAGTCGCTCAAGAGTTTGCGACAGAAAAAGGGGTTAAGGGGAAAATGAATGTCGCAAACTCTCTCGCTTCCAACCATTTACGACGCCAACCTCAATCTCGCATCCGACCTCAACCTAAATTCAAACCTCTCTGCATTACCCAACCGCCAGAACAAAAACAATTGTCGCTGCTCCGCCTTCATCCCTCGCTACGCTCGGGATTTCGGCGGGACACAGTCGCCACGTACCGTCTGGTACATGGCTCGCTTCCATCAGCGTTGGAAATTTTCGCTAAAAAAGAAAGGGGAAGAAAAGGAAAAAATTATTTATAGTGTCCTTGTCCCAACCCTCCCATACGCGGACACTTTTTACTCCCTCAAAAAAAGAAACACAAACAAAAAGAAATTAATGTAGTCTGTTAAAAATTCCATATCATCCCTCCCCCCCAAATTATTTGTGGCGGCACCCCCGCTTTTGGGCGAGAGGGCTCCCTAGGGGGAGCCTTTCCCATATTCAGGGTTTTCTAGTTATGCTTTACAGTCTCTACCTCGGCGAGGAGCGAAAAACAAAATATGCCTTCGGCCGCTCCTCGCCTCTCATTATTCTGTTTTATTTTCTCCTGCCGTTGCGGGGGTAATTCCGCTACCTCCCCCGCCGCAATTTATACCCTTATCTGTTTCCCATCGCTCGCGTACTTCTCGAGAAGTACGCTACGCAACTAATTCCGATGGGCTCGCCCCGTCTTTTTAAAAATCATTTAGTAATTCTCTCGGGGCTCGCGATGGTCGGGCTGCCTATCCAAACCAGTTATTAAAAATTCCTATACTGAATATTTTTCTGACGGCAGCCCTCCTTTAAGGGAAATTATCCCAAACAGGGCGGGGGCGGGCGGACCGCCACAACTCAAGATTATCTGGAACTTGGCCAAAATGGTGGAAATTGGCCGATTCTGTGCTAGAATTGAGATAATGTCAGAGGAAACCAAAATTGCCATTTTTAGAAATAAAGCAATTCGCAAAACTATTCATAACAATGAGTGGTGGTTTGTAGTAGAAGACGTGGTAGTTGCTTTGACAGATTCATCAAATCCAAAAGACTATATTAACAAAATGCGCCGTCGAGACAATGAATTATCCAAGGGGTATGGACAAATTGTCCATACCCTTCCAGTTGAAACTCAAGGTGGTAAACAGAGGATGAACTGTGCTAATACAGAAGGGGTTTTCCGAATTATCCAGTCAATCCCTTCCCCCAAAGCAGAACCTTTTAAGCGCTGGTTAGCAAGAGTGGGATATGAAAGAATTCAAGAGATTGAAGACCCGGAGTTGGCAACAAAAAGAACCAGAGCTTTGTATAAAGCCAAAGGATATCCCGATGACTGGATTGAAAAGCGGATGAGAGGTATTGCTATTCGTGAGGAACTTACAGATGAATGGCAAAAAAGAGGAGCAGAGTTGCAGAAAGATTATGAAATTCTCACAGCTGAAATCTCCAATGCTACTTTTGGTATAACTCCAAGCCAATATAAAAAACTGAAAGGTTTGAAACAGCAAAACTTACGTGATCACATGGATGATTTTGAGCTAATTTTTACCATGCTTGGGGAAAGAGCTACCACTGAAATTCATCGTAATGAAGATTCAAAAGGCATGCCAAAGCTTAAAAGTGATGCCAAAGCCGGAGGTGATATTGCCGGAGGAGCAAGAAAAAAACTTGAGAAGCGTCTGAAACGCTCAATCGTTTCTCAAGAAAATTACTTACCAAGGAAAAGCAATGCAAAACAAATTACATGATGTTTGGAATATTGTAGATGGAGATGATTGGAGAATATCTTTGCTTGCAGGATATGCTGGCACAGATTTTCTTGAGAATCTTTATAGATTAAGATTTGCTCAGTTTTTTAAGGTGAGCTAAAATGGACAGCTATATGCTAGAAATAGATCGGGAAGGATATATGTCCACTACTCCAATTGAGGTAACTTTTGATGATTCGGCGGCTACCCCTTTTAAAGCAGTAAAGCAAGATAATAAATGGCAACTTCAGGTAAATAGAAACTTTCTGCAATTACGGGGTTTTACCAGCACGGAAATAGAAGGAGCATCTGCCCTAGAAGGAGAACGTATAATAAAACAGGTATCTTTAGATTCACCTGAAGCAGTATCCGCATTCCGTAATTGGCGAAGTATTGGCCGACAAGATAGTCAAATACAAACCTTTCAGACTCTATTTGAACGACTTTCCGCTTTAAATTCACTGGAACGACGTGATCCTGCCAGGGCAGAATTAGCGAAGGGGTTTTTAGCAAAATTTGCAAGCAGTCGGGGGAATAGTTTACCAGAGCAGCTTTTTGCCGATATTTTATCCCAAGAAATGAATACTAATGTCCAGGTAGAACCAATTGTGCAAAGAGCGACACAAGGTCTATCCCGGCAAGAGGAAGTTGAAGGCAGGTCAGTGTCTCCAATGGACGCTTTAGAATCACCTAATCTTTCTTTTGAAGCTAAGGCTGTTTGGTTTGAAAATCGTTTTCTACCTTGGTTGGAATTTTTAAGAAATCAGGAAGCGAATAGAAGCCAGGGAGATCAACAGCAACCAGGTCAGGAACAACCACAGGATCAACAAGAAGCTAAACCACCTGAGGAACCTCCTACTCCACCCACTTCTTCTAATGAATACGAGCAACATAGAGGTAAAGAAGAAAAAGGAGAAAGCGGCCCTCCAATTTTTAAGGTTGGGCCTTACTTAGGAGGGTATCACGAAGACGACAGTTTTGATCTCATAGATGAAGCAACAGGTAGGTTAATCAAATCACCAACACAAAGTATCAAGGGACAATCAGTTCAACTTAAAATTGAACCTGAGCAACCAGATAATCCGCATAGAAAAATAAGCGGGTACAGCGGAACTAACCTTTTTGCTTTGCCTTTAACATCTCATTATCAACTTACCCAACAGGGATTAGATGATATGAAAGGGATGGGAATTGAGGTTTTTGCCGATCAAGAAGGTCATATCTTCTTGAAATCTGACATTAACCAACCATATGAGGTAGAAATTGGGAAAGGAGACGTTTCACAAAGGGGTATTACATCAAGAGATACTCGGACTGTTGAAACTCTCTCTCAAGATATTGATAGTGAGATAGAGAGAATTAAAAATTTGCCTGGATCTTCCTTAGAAAAAGCACGTGTTTGGCAAACCTTTGTACACGACTACTTTGTTTATCCGCAAGATGAGCAAGTTGAGGGTATGTACAGTAATGTTGATAGTCAAGCCTCCAATCGATTAAAAACAATAGTTAATAGTAAGCTGACAGATTGTTATCTGGCCCGCGAGTTCTTTGTTGCAGGATTAAAAAGATTAAACCTTAGTGACTTGGAATGGCGAAGTGTTAATGGATATTACGTAGCTGGTAAATCTAAGGATGGTACTGCTCATCTTCATTCAGGCAATGCACATGCTTGGGCCAAAGTAAGGTTAATAGGATCAAATGATTGGATAATCCTTGACCCAACACCTGAGGGTGATCCTGTCAAACAACCAGGTGATGAACAGTTAGAGGGAGAAAATCAGATGGAACAATTCCAAGATACCTCCCCAGAACTTTTATCAGAAGATGGTCTAGATCAAATTGAAAAAGAAGCCCAGGAAAGACAACCTCAAGAAAAATCTCTCTCTGCAGAAGAAAAATGGCTTATGGAATTTGCAGATCAAACAGGTTTACCCATAGAAGAAGCACGCCAAATAAAAGACACGCTGGATGAAGTAGATCAGATGACAGATAGTGAAGGCAGAAATATTCTTAAAAGGATTAAGGAACAGATTGATAAGATTATTCAAAGTTATATTAGAGAAGAAGATAGGATGGTAGGATTGGTCAGAATGAGCCAAGGGCAAGAACTAGAAGATCCAGTAGCAGCCAGGTTAGATATAAAAACTGGAATACTCGACCCAACCGGTTTTAATCGGATGGAAACTGTACGAAAAAAAGAAGAATTTTATGGTGGTTTTGATGTCAATCTGGTAGTTGATGGCAGTAGTTCGATGGCTGAACCAGCCGGAGGTAAAATCATCTACCTTGTTGATACTGGTAAGATAAAATTGCTTAAATTTCCCCAATTCTGGTTTGATCCCACGCCACAAGGTAAATTTATGTTGACAATCGCATTTGGGCAAAGTAAATATTATGTGGATTCCTTATCTGAAAATACCAAAAGAGGACTACGCCAAAAAGCTCTAAGAGGTGAGTTTCCCAGTTGGGCTCCTGTAGGCTATCTTAATGTCATTCGTGATAGAAGAAAGACTATTATTGTTGATAAAAAGAAAGCTCCTGTTGTTGTAAAGGCTCTTGAGATGTTTGCCACCGGAAACTATAGAATTATGGATATTGGTAGCTTTTTGGCTAAACATGGTATTACCACCAGAAGAACTAAAAAGGGTGAAGGTGGTAAAGTAATTCCTTCTGACCAGATAACTTATCAAATCTTAACTAATCCTTTTTACTACGGCCATTTTAGATTTAAAGGCGAGCTCCACGAAGGAAAACACTCGCCAATCATTACAAAGAAACTGTGGGATGCTGTGCAGAAAGTTGTTAAAAGAAGAAGTAAGGTTATTACCAAAGAGAGGGTACACAAACCATACATGGGACTTTTTAAATGTGGTGAATGTGGCTATATGATTACAGCCGAGATTAAAAAAGGATTCACTTACTATAGATGTACGAAAAAGTCTAAGACTCACAAATGTACCCAGCTTTTTACCAGGGAAGAAGATGTAGATAAACAACTTTCTGATAATTTATTAACAGTTTCTTTGAGACAGGATTGGGCAGATAAAATGCTAGATAAATTATGTTTAGAAGAAAAAGAGGTAGCCCAATCCTGCCAGGTGTTTGTTCAAACTAAAAAAGATGAGATAAAAATTATTAGTGATAAGCTCCAGCGTCTTTTAGATTCCTACTTAGATGAAGTAATTGATAAAGACTCCTACCTTACAAAAAAGTCAGAACTACTATCTTTAAAAAAGACGCTGGAAGAACAAATCATAAGTTTTGAACAAACCCAAAATGTTTGGCTCGAACCAATGAAGGAGTGGATTATGGAAGCTGCTAACGTAGCTAATATCGCAAGAGGGAAAGACTTGGATGAGAAAAAGGTACTTGCTTTAAAAATCTTCGGCTCGAACAGCACACTAAAAGACAGAAAAGTATATTGTGAAGCTCTAAATCAATGGTCCGCCCTACGGGCGGACCCGCCAACTCGGGACTATGCGGAGGGGGTGGGATTCGGACCCACGAGGAGCGTTAGCCCCTAGAAGTTTTCAAGACTTCCGCCATAAAGCCACTAGGCGACCCCTCCTGGCTTGCACTGAGCGCGTCGAAGTGCGGAGGAGGTGGGATTCGAACCCACGATACCCTTACGGGTATAGCTTCTTAGCACGAAGCGGCACTCGGCCTCTATGCGACTCCTCCAAGCGGCTTCAATTCTACCAGAAAACTTGGTCCTTATCTAGCCAAAGTTAGAGCCCAGACTTTTTGGGCGCCAGCTCTTTTTAAAACGTAGCAGCATTCTTTAAGGGTTGAACCTGTGGTCCAGACATCGTCGATAAGAAGGGTATAGGGTTTAGGGTATAGGGTATAGTTGGAAGAAATTTCAAATGCACCGCGGATATTTTTACGCCGGTCTTTTTCCTTAAGTCTTGCTTGAGACCTGGTATAACGAATGCGTTTAAGACCTTCGCAGTAATCCAAACCTAATTTTTTGGATAATAATTGTCCGATAAGTTTTGACTGGTTAAAACCACGATCATTTTCTCTCCACCAGAAAAGAGGCACCGGTACAACTACCCACCCCTGCCCTTTATCCTTTTTTATTTGATCAAAACATATTTCATCAAAAATAACAGGCTGGTACTTTGTCCAATACTCAACTATAATATTTACCAAAACCGGGACAAAATCCCTGACCAGAGCGGGTTTATATTTTAGTTTTTGAATGGCTTTTTTTAAAGACCCCTGATACAGCCCTAAACTCCATAAACCATCAAGGCCAAATACCCGCTTACAAAAGGGGTGGGTCTCTCCAAAAACGGAAGGGATATCACAAACAGGACAAATCAGTTCCCCCTGCCTGATATTTGAAACACAATCGGAACAAAAATAGCTGTCAAACTTACCACAACCTACGCATTTTTTGGGAAATAAAACATCCAATATTAAGTTCACCAAACCATTTTAACAAAAAACTCCGACGTTACGTCGGAGCTATTTGGCTTGCCCTGAGCGAGGAAGAAAAGTCGAATGGGTGGAGATGGGGGGTTTTGCACCCCCGTCCAAAATTGTAACTTAAAAAACTTCTACAAGCTTAGCTTTTATATATTTTTGAGTGTTAATTTGTAACCTAAAAGCAGGAAGATTAACACTTAATCCAAGTTTCTTTGTTGCGAATATGGATTAGATATCACAACTGCATTCAGACCGGGTACTTACCCTGGTAATCTGGCCTGAAAAAGATTATCCAAGATATCGCCACACCAATAGCTTATGCTACGACGTATGCGAAACGTGCATCATTTCTGTTGCCGTTTGTGTTTTGAGACAATATTTAACGTTACATGTTTCCTTAACGGCTTGCAGTTTTTAAAGAGCAATCCTGTCGAGACTATACATCCCCAGAATTGTATTATAGCATATTTAAAATCAAAAGCAAGTAACAAAACTCTTGACAAAGTGTACATTTGAGTGTATATTTAAATATACATATGAATTACATAACAACTACAGACTTAAGAACAAAATCATCCGAGCTTATTGAAACCCTTAAAAAGGGTGGTTCGGTTTCTCTGATCCATCGTTCCAAAATTGTGGGAGAAATTAAACCTGCACAGGAACCTAAACCCCTAACAAAGGAAGGTATCGCAAGAATTAAAAAGTTAGCAAAGGAGCTTAATTTACCAAAACTTTCATATAAAGAGCGGGAGAGAAGATACAGAAGGCATCTTATGGAAAAATATGGCAAAGATCTTTCTTGATGCTAACATCTTTATTGACGCAATTCATCGAGCTCCCGAAAAGCATATTCTTGAAGATTTGGAAGGAAATGTTATCTATGTATCGCCACTTTCATTCCACATTTACTGCTATACCTTCAAAATAAAAATTCCCAACAAAAAGGTGTATGAACAAAGAGATAAATTTCAGCTGGCGGGTTTATCCGAAACTATACTTAATCAGGCACTGCTTGGTCCTACATCTGATCTTGAAGATAATATCCAGCTTCATAGCGCGATAGATGCGGAATGTGATTTGTTTTTAACTCAGGATGATAAACTGCTTGACCTGATCTTTTTTGGCAAAATGAGAATTCATCGGACTATTGACATGTTATGAGGGGTTGTTATAAGCTGAAGTTCTTAAAGAAGGAGCCCACTATGCGCGTCAGAAAAGTTTGGGATTTTGTGGTTGAGAGCCGTATGTCCCCTAAAAAGGTGCTCGCCGGCGTGACAGACTTTGGCAAAAGACGCCCGGACTATTGGCCTGCCATCAGCAGCAAACAGTACCGTGTCTACGAGCTTGGTCCCACCTCCGCATACGTGCGTGAGGGCACCGGGCCCATGTGGACCGACGAGCGGTATGACTGGTCAAAGCCAGGAGTTATTCGCTCGGTCATCCAGAAATCGAACCTGTTTTTCCCCGGAGGGGTGTGGGAATGCCACATTGCGCCCGGCGCAGACGGCGGGAGCCACATCGAGGTGCACATGGAGCGTGACTACCAAGGCCTTATAGGATTATTCGGCAGCACGTACATCGCTCTGCGTGGTGGCGCCAGCTTCTTCCAGAAGGACTTTATATACATGCTCGACTCTGTCAACAGCCAGTAGGTTATTCCTTTCCCCGCAGTTCCTGTTCAACGCGGCGGATATGATCGCGCTCTTTGACAACACGGCGTTTGTCAAATTCTTTTTTGCTTCTTCCCAAACCAATTTCAACTTTAAACCTGTTATTTTTTTCATAAATAGAAACCGGAACCAGAGTAGTCCCCTTACCTGAGGTTTTACCAATTAAAGTATTAATTTGGGTCTTATGCAGCAGCAACTTTCTGGATTGTGTAGCATCATAGGCTGTGTCCGCACTTTGGGCAAACCTGGCAATATTGGCATTAAGAAGATGGGCTTCCCCATTTAAAATCCGCACATAAGCTTCACCCAGATCTATCCTTCCGGATCTTATGGATTTAACCTCTGCTCCGGATAAAACTATTCCTGCTTCCAGATGCTCAAGAATATGATAATTATGAAGAGCTTTTTTGTTGATAATGCGCATCTACTTTAGGTCCACGCTATATATCTTACTTCCTTCCAGCAAATAGACTTTCTTCCCCTTTTCATCCACCACAACATCAGAAGCTGAGGCGAATTTTTCCCCGGAAATTTGGCCTTTATATTTTCCGGTTTTGGTTAAAATCAACAGCCGGGAATTGCCCGAATCCAAAACATACAAATTATCTGTATCGGAGGAAGTAAAGATACTCTTTGGATCTTTAACCCCCTTATCTAGTCCTTCCAAACCAAAATTATCCTTATCCCCTTTGGTAAATCTTAAAATCTCTCCCCCGGATTTCAGAATATATATTGAGGATTCAATCTGCATTCTTAGACTGTTTGCGAAATTAGTCTTGGTATTTTTACTTAAATATTCCCTTGAATCGGAATATCCATCAGCGGTGGGTAAATACTTCCAGATTTGTCCTGAGCCCGCTTGCGGTGAGCTTGCCGAACCCGTGGCCGAAGGATTAGCCAAGTCAAGCAGATAAACATTCCCGGCAAATCCGGCCAAATCCAAAATCTCCCCCCAATCCCTGTCTACTTTGGAAACAGAAGTTACCTTTTGGCTCCCGGTATCCACCCGTAGCACCCCTTTATCTTTTGAGAAAACAAAGGCCAGCCCGCCGTTTAATGAAGCAAGTGTTGCTTCCCCCAGCTGATCCGAACCTGCTAAAATCTGATTGCTTTTTTTAGTTAAATCCACTGCCACCAAAGTTTTAACTGACCTGTCCAAAAGAAGCAGATTATTCCCGGATAAACTCATTTGACTGGCCCGGAAATTTTTCTTGATTAAATCCATATCCAAAAAAACCGGGAACTCTGAAGCTGTGGATTGCTGCAAGATCGAACCTGACTCAGCCTCAATTTGTTTTTTAAGATCTTGAGCTTGCGCTTCTTTTGGTTTTAAACTCAAGGCTTTATCAAGATTTTGCCTGGCAGAATCTAATTTAGCTTTGGCATCTGAGGGATTAAGAGAAGATAAACCTTTGGCAGCGCTAAAATCATCTCTTGCCTGCTGCAGCGCCTGATTAAAGGTTACATCTCTGGCCACATCTTTGCCTGCTTTTACTTTTAACCCCACCCCCAAAGCTATTACCACTATTAAAATCACTGCCATAATTAGCCTGACCTTGCCGCTTCTGGGAAAGTAAATGGCGAAAAACTTTTTAAAAACTACCAAAGGAGTTACCAGGTAATTAATGATCTTACTACTTCGGGGACTATCATCTGAGGTAACACCTGGCGTACTCTCATATACCTCCTGCTCCAGGCTTGGAATTTCCTCTTTTTCCTCCTCCTGTATCTCTACCACCAAACCAGCCAAACCCTGATTTTCCAGATTGGAGGCTCCGATTCTATCTGTGATTTCCTGTTCGAAAACCTCCAATGGCAAATTTAGCGATTTTTCCAAATCCTCTCCTAAAAAACCAGTTAAACTTTTGGTGGAAAAAAGCAGTCTGTCTCCTCCCTGCAAAAATCCGGAAATAAGCTGGGAAGAGCTTCCAACCGAAAGAAGAGAAGACAGCTTTTCATCTCTTTTTAAATATACTTCCACTTCTCCGCTGAATATTAGATAGAGCGCTTTTCCGGAACTTGATGCCAAAAGCAGCGAATACTGCGAAGCGGCAAACTTCTCTTTTGCTTCTTCAAAAGTGGCACTTAACTTTTCTGCCGGAGAGCCTTCAAAATCAAAATAAAAATCACTAAGTTGCGATAAAATCTGCCTGCCTTTGGTAAAAGCATCATCACAAGTTAAATCCAAAACCGCAAAAAAACTATTATCTCCTCTTACTCCTGAGCTAACCTGAGCCGCTTTTTGATCGGTATTGAGTCCAATTACTTGTGCTATTTTTAAGTTCATAGTATTCCTGCTGCCAACACTATCAGTCCTATGGCCACCCCTGCGTGAATAATAGAAAAACCCTTCAATATTGGTGAAACCGTAGTAATCAAAGTTTTACTCATTAAATCCACCTGTCTGACAATAAGTAATGCAAATATAGCGTAAAATGCTAAAATTATCAAAATTGCTACTTTTAAAAAAACAAGAATTGCTTCTGATGCGAAAAAATTAACTTCCATATAGTTTGTGCGCCTCATCCAGAATAAAATCAGCAACAGCGTGAGGCTTTGGCACATCTATAAAATCTATATTCCTTGAAGTGCCTGCTGTCTGGATGAACACATGACCGAAGTGAAATATTGAATTTAGAATTCCACCCATAGAGGATGAGGTATCTTCAATGTTGCGGAGCGGCGCCACATCTATATTTTTAAAAAGTATTGAATGAAAATCAACATCAATAATGTTTTTATCCGTTACTATATAGACATTAAAATACCAAAACAAAAAGCCTTCAAAGACAGTTGTTAAAACCAAAAGGTAATTAATTATTAAAAATACTATTGCAAAAGCCTGAGGGATTTCCGGCAAATCAAAGTTAACAAGGGAAAATGTCGCGGGTATAAAAAACGGCACAAGAATGAGTAAAATTGCAGGAATAATCCATTTTAAATTGGTGATCGGGTGAGCTCTCAAAAGAAGCAGTATTTTTTCACCTGCGTCCTGACCTTCAAAACGGTAATTGACAGGATTTTCAATATATGCCGGGAACATGGCAAAAGTATACTACTTTTGCTCAACATTAAAAAGCGGTCCGACAATTTGTATATTGGCCGGGGCACGAATATTAAAAAAGTTTTTAAATTCGCCGGCATTGAATGTTTCCGAACCCTTGTCTCCTGAAACTGTCACCGACGAAACCATACCTGAGGAAAAATCGCCGGACACAGAAACCGAAGAAACACTGCTGAAAGGGCTCCCTCCTCTGCCTCGCAACTCCTGTTTAACTTTATCTTTATCCCATGTCTCCCCTCCTTCAGGATTGGGTTTGTCTGTCTGGTAAATATGGGACGCCACTCCCGAGTCTTTCTTGGAAAGCATAATCACATTGGCAATGTCTGCCACCTCTTCCGATTTTAACCAGGCTGATTTGGCAAATTCAGCCCTAAACCCCTGGGCCGCATAAAAACAGGGAGAATCCCTGTCATAAGCTTTGGAGAACAGGTCAGAAAAATTACCTATGTCCCCATTAGTATCCCGCAATCTTTTAGTAAAGGAGCGGTTGCCGCCAAAAACATCTCCTGATGTGAAAGTATAGCCTCCGTCGGTTGAAGAATACCAGGCTTTAACAACCACCCCTCCCGAAACCATTACTTTCCCCTCAGTTGCCCTAATTGCCTGCTCCCAATTGCCGCCTTTATTACCTCCTTTATAGACTTGACAAAGTTGGCTGGTGCAAATTTCACCGGCCCCATTATTAGTAAAGGCAAGAGCATAAGAGCGGGCAGATATGGCTTGTGCTTTTAAGGCCTCCGGCGGCCAGGAATCAGGCATTTCATAAATTCCCAAAAGATAAGTTTCCAGCGGCATTGAACCATAACCCTGCACGGAAATATTAATATTTGGCCGCTGTTCAAAAGAAAAATCCTGAAAATAGGCCCGCAATATATCCTCATGACTTTGCCCTGCCTGTGACCTGCCATAAGCTCCATACTGGTTCATGCCCACACGGTGCGGAATACCAAAAGTAAAAAAGGCAAAGCCAGGCCTAAAACCCGGGTCTAATTTTCTATCATCTGTGCAAAAAAGCGGCCCTGCTCCCAAAGAAGTGGGCAAATTCAAACTGGCTTGCCTTTGGGCAATAATTTGCTGCTGTCTGGCAGAAAGCTGAGCAATTTGACTACTAAGTTGGGTTTGATAATCTTTGGCTTTTTTAATTTCCCCTCCCAAAAATTTGGCATTTTTATCCACTTCTTCTTGAAAGATCGCGAGCTTAGCTTTGTCTTTTTCCAGCTTGGTTTTTTGAGTGAGTAAATCAACCACTTCTGCCGTTATAGAAGTAATTATTTTCCGGTCTTCTCTTGCCACGGATTGACGAAGGGCAAGCTCTCTGAATAAATCCCCCGAGTGAATTGAGGAAAGAATAACCAAAAGTGGATCTGCCAGGTATGACCGGATGTAGTAAGCTTTTACTCTTTTTTCCAGTAAAGCCTGCTGCAGGGCAATCTTATCTTCTCTTATATCTAGCTCTTTTTGTTTTTTACCAATATTGGCAGATAGATTATCCAAATTGGCCTGAATTTGTGCAAGCTGGCGTTTTAAGGAATCAAATTGGCCTTCCAAAGGTTTGGTTGCTTTGACGGAAAGCTCCCGGGCACGGTTTAGCTCATCAATCTGCTTTTGCAAATCCTCTATTTCATCAGCAGAAACAGGGTATAGGGTATAGGGTATAGGGTATAGGGTAAGATACAAAAACAATATAAAAAACAATATTTTTTTCATTTAGGATAAGAAAAACTACTCACTTTTGATAATTCAAATGCCTTTTGCCAAACAGTCAGTTGACGGTAAGAAGTGAGCATGTGTTTATTTTACTATACCCCAGTGGCTAAACCCTAGACCCTAATCTATAGAATGTGCTAAGGTGGAGGGGATGGGAAAATATTTTCTTATTGGGCTACTCCCTGCTGAATATACTGACGGATCAGGCTTTGGTATGGTATATCCAGATTAGATGCCTTTTTCTTTACCTTACCAATCAGTTCTTCAGGGAGTCTAATAGAAATGAGGCGCTTGCTGCGTTTTAAATTAGGGAATATTATTCCTCTTTTAAAATCAGAAGGTTCAAAATATTCCATTAAGTTAAGTTTGGCCCAAAACTCGGCCTCTTCTGCTTCACTTTTGAATTTAGGAACGACTAATTTTTTTTTCATATAACCGGACCTCCTTTTTGTTAATATCGCGAGAGGAAATAACTCTGATTTTCTTTCCTCTTATGGTAAATATTTGATAAAGTAATCTTCCCTTTCCTGTTTGTCCAATTATTAAAAGACGCTTTTCAGCTGTTGAATGTGCTACATCCTCATCCTGCACATTATTTTCATCAAAAAATACCTCTTCTGCCTCTTCCGGCAATACATTATGCTTTGCTATATGGGCAATGTTTGCCTCATCCCAATCAAACTCAACAACCTTCCTTCCCTTAATTATGGGCATATATATATTGTATATACAAGTATAAAACGATTACGCTTAATTGTCAAGATATAAGGTTTGTGCTAAGGTGAAGTTATGGGGAAAATTGTTTTTATAAGAATACTTATATCCCTTTTACTTCTCTGTTTTCAGAATGTTTCCATAGTTCAAGCCCAATCAATATCAGTATCAGTATCACCTAACCCTGTATCTGTCCAAGATAATGCCCACATTACCGTTAGTAATTTAAGAGGAGGACAAGGTTACATTCTTTATGTAAAAAAGGGTAATGAATCAACAGAAATACCTATCTATCGAGGCGGTACTGCAATGGATCGGATCACCCATGCGTACCGTCAACCTACAGGCACCAGTCTCTCTTTCGAATTCTGTCCAGTTTTCAATCCAGGAAGAATTGTCTATGCAGATGCAAGTAGTGCATGCAGATTTTTTGATTTAACAAATTATACAGTAACAATAAGACTAGCTTCCGTGAGCGAACCTAACCCTAACCCAGTCATAACAAGTGGTCCTTTTACAGTTATCTCCGGAGTAAGGCTTTCTCTCTCAACTACCACATTAACAATCAGTGCTACAAATATTCAAGCCATTTTGAGCAATCTGCGCAGCAATATGACATACAGATATTATATTCAAAAAGATAGCGGGCAATGGCAACAAATTTCAGGAACTATTAACCCTGACACAAGCGGTAATTTATCAATGGCTATATGTTCTATAGGGGATATTTATGTTTACCATCGTACACCGGCAAGCACTTGCCAGAGCTTCCAGGCCGGAAATTATAATATCAAGATAACAGGAGAAAGAGCCGGGCAAGAGATTGATCTAGCAACTGCTTCCTTTGTCGTCAGTTCCGTACTAACGAGTTCAATTACCTGTACCAATCCCCGGTTTACCTCTGGTGATAATGTTCAAATCACAATTCCCGGGGTACCAGATGGCATATATAAAGTTTCTGTAGACGGCCGTAACCCCACCAGTGGAACAACATGCAATGCATCGTCAGGTGGAAACATTGAATTTAATTTAGGAACTTATGATACGGGGCCTCATACAATGAGCGTAATGGAAAGTTCAACCGCATGCAATTCGGGTAATGTAATAGCTCAAGGAGGGTTTACCATAAGTAATGATCCCAGCCAACCTGGAAGTTGTACAGCCTCCCCTCCTGATACTGTTGTTTCTCCAGCGCCTAGTCCTTCCACCGGCCCAGGAGGACGGGGTGCTCCTGCCGGGAGTCCGGCTGCGGCGGGGGGGATTCCCTGTGACGGGGGGAAAGGATTTAAAACAGCCATTGGGTGCGTGCATACTGATCCAGTGGGATTTACCAAAGACTTTTTGACATTTATCATTGCCATTGGGGGAGGGTTTGCATTTTTGATGATGCTTTTGGGAGCATTCCAGATGTTAACTTCTGCAGGAAATCCGGAAACTTTGGCAACAGGAAAAGACAGGTTTACCAATGCAATAATAGGACTACTAATGGTTATTTTTGCCGTTCTGCTGATGCAAATCATTGGATTTGATATCTTAAGGTTACCAGGCTTCGCCCGGTAAAGAGTGATTTAAGATTTAAGAATAGAGATTTAAGAATAATTCGTAAATCATGAATCTTAAATCTATTTTTATGAAGAATGGAAAGATACAGACATTTACGGATTTGAAAGTTTGGCAGGAAGGGCATATTCTAGTAGTTATGGTTTACAAAATAACCAAAACATTTCCTAAAGAGGAAACTTATTCTTTGGTCGACCAGATGAGAAGAGCAGCATCATCTGTGACGGCTAATATTGCTGAAGGATTTGGTAGACATTCTTATAAGGAAAAATTGCAATTCTATTACTTATCCCAAGGATCATTAACTGAATTAAAAAACTTTATACTTATTGCAAAAGATGTAGGATATCTTGATGTTAAGGATTTTAATTCTTTAGCAGATCAGGCAAATCTAGCTCATCAAATTTTGCAGGGATTTATCAGAAGCACAAAAACATTCGTAAATCATAAATCGTGAATCTTAAATCTATGAAATTAGCTTTAAAATTGCCAGGAGGAAATACCATTACAGGACCGGACAGCCTAAAAGGTGAGTTTACCAATCTGGGCTCCATTATTTCCCCCCTTCTAACCATTGCCTTCTATATTGCAGCCTTTTTGGCTTTTATATATTTAGTCTGGGGGGCATTTGCCTACATTATGGCCCAGGGGAATAAAGAAAATCTGGCAAAAGCCCGGGCCCGGATTGCTTATGCTTTAATTGGCCTGGTAGTTATTTTACTGGCCTTTTTTATAACAACATTTGCAGGTGAAATATTTCCGCCAACAAAAGGAGGAGTACCATTTTGAAAACTGCTTATGCTGCAGTAAATATAGGCAATGAATTTGGATTTGCGGGAGGACGGTTTGAGAATTTGGGATCAGCTATAACCCAACTGGTTGAGCCGGGATTCTCCATTGCTGCTTTTTTGGTGATACTATACTTTCTCTGGGGAGCTTTTAAGTATCTTCAGGCAGGAGAAAATAAAGAAGAAGTATCTGCGGCAAAACAGATGATTTCTCATGCCATAGTAGGGTTTATAATACTGATGTTCGCATTTTTGATTTTGCAGTTTTTAGTGGGGGGATTGTTTGAATTTAATAGATATAGAGGAGGATTTAATATATTTAGAGGGAATTAAATTATGTCAACACTTTTGGCATCAAACCATGAAATTGAAGCTGCATTCGGCACAATAGGAGTACCGCATGTTTTCAGAAGGTTTATTGAAACCGATGCCAGCGGCGCTTCTGCCATCAGCATGGTTTTAAGCAATCTGGTTACTCTGATTTACTCAGTAGCAACTATTGTTTTAATCTTTATGATACTTTGGGGAGCTTTTGACTGGCTGACATCCGGAGGGGATAAGGAAAAGCTGGAACATGCCAAAAGCAGACTGATCAATGCTTTTGTTGGCATTATGCTTTTTGCAGTGGCATTTGCAATTATTCAAATTTTGGGAACATTTACCGGATTTACTTTCTTTGCAGGTCAAAGGTGAAGCCAAACTGCTGGCTTGACAAACAATTTAATTTATGAATACTATAATATAGTAATGAGAAAATTAATTCTTCTTGGAAGCTCAGTACTAACTTCTTTTTATAGTGCCACTACCGCATTTGCAAATCATGTACCAGGTCATGTAGATAATTCAAGTATTCAAATCCAAAGACCCACAAGAGAGAACAACCAGCCAATTGGTTTTGCCAATCTGGGAGATTTTATTCAAAACACATTAACTTTACTTTTAATACTGGCTGTAGTAGTAGTCTTACTCATGCTTATCTGGGGAGCATTTGAATGGATTTTCTCGGGCGGTGATAAAGAAGCTGTTGGAAAAGCAAGAGGCAGAATCATTAATGCTTTAGTGGGTTTGGGCATACTGTCGGTTGCTTTTGCCCTATTCCAGGTAGCAGGATCATTCCTGGGCTTTAACGTTGCAAACTTCGTCATACCCACACCACCACGATAATTGACCCCAACAAGAGTATTAAGTATTATGTATTAAGTATCATGTATTTAAAACTAATACTTCTAATCCTGCTTTTCACTTTACCCTTTACACTTTACCCTTCTCCTGTTTATGCCGGCCATTGCACACCCCAAGAAGAAGAACAAAGAGCTCCCTACTCTGGACAGCTGGACCAGTATTGTGCAGGAGGCATACAAAGGTATCGTAACTTAGGCGATTGTACACATGAACATCTTCAAAACTGCCCAACAGGCACACATTGCGAAGTCGAAAATGATGAACTGGTAACCGGTATTCCATCACCAAACATGACCAGATGTGTACCCGGTGCTACTCCTGCGGGCACTACTGTCAATGATGCTGCGGGGTTAAAAGAGATTGAGGATGTTTTTAAAAATGTTGTTAATGTGGTTGTGGGCTTGGCATTCATAGCCTCACTAATAATGCTTATCTGGGCAGGATTTAAGTATTTAACATCAGGGGGTGAACCAAAAGCAGTTCAGGCGGCCCACCACACTTTCTCCTGGGCCCTGCTGGGAATACTTTTTCTAGCCATTGCCTGGCTGGTATTAAACTTAATTGAAGCTTTTACAGGGGTAAATGTCACCACATTTAATATCCGGAATGCCTTACCTTAGTTTAATGTCATCCGGTATGTAAGGTAACCTCTCTTTGGCAAAATCAAGCCATTTTTTAAGTGTCGCTTCCTCGGGTTGAGGCTTAACATTGAAGCTGTAATAGGTGGCTTTACCCTTCTCCCGTTTTAACAAAATTTTCTCCTCAACTGCCTTCTGTAAATAATTAACAAAAGTCTGCCTGGCAATTTTCCCCCTTGAATATTTAAAAAGGTTTTTAAATTGGATTTCTGATCTTTTTATTAGAGGCTTAAGGACTGATTTCACTGGTCCTTCAATATCCTGCCGGTTCAGAAAATCCTGACGTTTTGCTTCCAAACTTAATTTCACCACATCAATCATCGATAACACCAATGCTTCTTGAATAAAACCGGTAAAGTGATTTAAGTTTTGCCTTTCCAAAGAAAAAAGCAGATATTTATAATAACGGGCCTTTTGCTTGTGATAATAATACGAAGTGCTGTAGAGATTTTTTTTATTAAGCCCCAGGTCACGGAAAAATAAATGCTCTAGCACCCGGCAAACTCTTTTGTTGCCATTAGTGAAAGGGTGCAGCGCATAAAGGGCAGTATGAAATATTGCAACCCCCGTTATAGTCCTGTTTTCTTTTAGCCATTTGATTAACTCCTCCACACCCTGCTTTATACTTTCATAAGGGGCAGGGATATATGTGCCAACCCTGATGGAATCACTATCCCGCCACTTACCTGCTTTGTATATATTAAAATCCGGCAAATATTTTCCAAATATATCCAACCCCTGACTTAAATTAAAATGCACTTCCTGTAAAAACCCCGGGGTCAGATCATTAATCCTGATCTTTTCTTGGTTTAAGCTTTTGAATGTTCTGGCAATATTGAAAAATTCCAGTTTATCATGATCTTTACGCGTTAATTTCTTTTCTGTAAAGTCTTCATTAGCCAGGACAAGCTTATAAACATCCTGCGCTTCCTGCAGGGTTAAAGTAGAATCCTCGGCTTTGGAGATGGCAAAAGAAGCAAGCAGTTCATTTCTACTGATTAAATTCCTCTCAATATCAGGGTTTAAAAATACCTGCTCATAATCTTTAAGCTCTGTATCTATTTTAGTAATTTCCCTGTCGCTAAAGGGGATCAGCTTGGGCGTAAATACAAACCGGGAAAGAAAGGGTGTAGTAAACGGCTTGATTGTTGTTATATTCATAAATCAGTCTAAAATTAGTCTAATTATTAGTCTAATTTAATCGTATCATAATGAGACGAAAAAGACAAGCGTGTTATTTTCCCAGCGCTTTCTGAATTTGATCAAAATAGTTATTCCGGTCAATGGTAGCAAATTTATGAGGAAGCGGGAAAATATCGTGATATAATATTTAATTGTGGGACGACTACTATTCGCTTGCGAACATATGCATATATTCAAGAATAGCTGTTAGCATGGGCTCGAAAGGCTTATGGAAGCGACTACACAGGTAACAGCCTAGCTTAAGGAAAGAGACCTTCTTTATTGAGGGGGATGAGTGAATGAAAAGTAACTCGGTAACATGTTTCCTGTCACATCTTCAATCCCATATTCATGAGATGAAAAAGTAACAGAATGAATGTTGCAATTTTCAAACAGAAAAGATAAACTAAAATTATTATGCAACTTAATTTTCGGATTGAAATATTTAAAGAAGATGGTCAATATGTGGCTGTTGCCCCCGAGCTAAATGTTTCCAGTTTCGGTAGCACAAAAAAAGAGGCCAAGGTTTCTTTAAAAGAGGCTGTTGAGCTTTTCTTGGAGGAATGTAAAAGAATGGGGACATTGGAGGATGTATTAACTGAAGCTGGATTTAAACCTGAAAATAGATTGTGGCGCAGTGATGATCCTTTAGTTGCAGGACGTATGGCCTTAGGATTTTAAATGCCAAAAATTGTTCCAATCCACTATAAGAAATTAGTACAGATTTTTGAACATGAGGGATTCCAAGTTTCCAGAACTAAAGGGGATCATATCTCCATGACAAAACCAGGGATTATGCGACCAGTTGTAATTAAAATCAGTCCCCATCAAGTTGCTGTCACACATATTCGCACTAACTTAACTACAGCAGGAATTTCCAGAGATAGATATTTTGAATTACTGGATAAAGTAAAATAGGGTTGCATTTTTTAATTAAAAGGGCTTTAATTAGTATTATGTATCAAGTATTAAGTATAATACGCCCGTCCTTCGGACGTAAGGGTTTTCTAAAGCTTGTTCTTGTTTTTATACTCTATACTCTATACTTAATACTCTATACTCCTGCCGCTTTCGCCCAAACCACCTCTGGTTCGACGGAGTTCACCCCGAGCGAAGTCGAGGGGCTCACCACAAGTCTGCCTGCCACCGTATCCCCTACCTCCCCCCTCTATACCGACCTGCTGGTCCATAACATGTTCCACAGCTTTTCCTGTCTGGCTATTGGTTCATCCGTGATTGGAGCGCCCTGCCTGACCTACCAGAGCGGCATTCCGGTGCTGTCCCAGGTTAATTTATCCGGAGGAGCGCTAGGTGCAACAACTTCCATAATCGGGGCCCTGTATGCCAACCCCCCTATCAGCACCTCCCAGTATCTGGCCAACTTGGGTGAGCAAATCGGGTTTGTAAAACCCGCACATGCCCAGGTAATAGGCTCGGGGGCCCAGGTGCTGGACCCCATAAGCAAACTCTGGCAGGTATCAAGAAATATTTCCTATGTGGCCATGATAGTAGTTTTTGTAATTATAGGAATGATGGTGATGTTTAGAAACCGGATTAACCCCCAAACAGTAATAACAGCCCAGGCAGCCCTCCCCGGCCTGGTAATCGGCCTGATCTTAATTACTTTCTCCTACTTCCTGGCAGCCCTAATTTCCGACATGGCCTTTGTGGGAACAAATGTAGTGGGGTATTACTTTGCCGCAGCCCAGGACCAGACAAATGATCCGCAAAGAACCAATTTAGTTCAGCATATTTCTGATAAAAATGTTATAAACATATTTGGTCCATTAACAGGCATTGTAGGCCATGACGATGTGTCAGGATTCTTAGACACAATCATAGGTCAATTGCCCGGGATTACTCAATTGACGCTAAGAACCATTGCAGGATTTTTAGTCGCGCAATTCTTTGGTCCAATTGCAGGAGGGATTGGTGGAATTGGTACTGCAATCAGTGCTGGCGCTGGTCCTGTGGCATTCATTATAGGACCTCTGACTCAACTACTGACTTTACTAGCTGCAGGTATCGTCGGATTTACTGCTCCAACGTTTACCTTTGGATTTGCCCTGGGTTTTATTGCCACCTTGGCATTAATATATGCCATGATCAGATTACTCCTTCGTCTGGTTTCTGCTTTTTTAACTATTATTTTTCTGACTATTTCCGCCCCTTTTCAATTTATGGCTGCTGCTTTACCTGGTAGACAAGGGATTGCAACAGGCTGGATTTTAAATATGCTGGCCAATATCTTAATCTTCCCTGCAGTTTTGGCTGTATTTTATTTTGTAGCTTTTATTTTAGGTACAGACAAAATCGGCACAGATTATCCTCTAAAAATCTCTAGCTCAAATCAGATAGAAAATAGTGGCTTCATACAAAGTGTATCTGCAGCAGGCGGCCCGGTTCAGTTTACCGGCCCTACATTACCCTTATTTGGGGGTCTAAATTTAGGTTTTATTCATATTCTTTTAGCTTTTGGGGCATTAATGGCTCTTCCTAAAATTCCGGATGTTGTTGTTGGCGCTATCGGGAGAATGGGCCAGGCAGGACAACTATTAGGACAGGAAATTAGCGGCGGTATTGGAGCAGGCCAAAGATATGCTGGTCAATCTCAAGGGGCTGTAAGCGGAACAACAGGTATGATTAGACAGAGTATTACAGGAGAAGTACAGTATCAACCCATTCCAGGTAAGAAAGCCGCTGGGTGGCAACCTCTTTACGGTAGACCAGGGTTAATTAGTGCAATTAAGAAGCCGTAAATTTAAATTTTACACTACAGCCACAAAATGCTGTTGTACTTTTTTATTTCCATCTTGCTTAGCCATTTGCTCCTGTACCAGAGGCGGTACTTTCATTCCGATTATTTCCGGACCAATTGGCTTTGGTTTGTCCTTACCTTCTTCATAACCATCCTCACCCTTTTTAAGCATAACAAGACGTCTCCTGGGATCAGTTTCATTAGTTTCATACAGCTGATATCCCTCTTCTATCATGAAATCCAATAACCCTCTTCTTCTGATAGTTTCTAGAGCTTTTCTAACTCTTTCAGGCTGGTTTGTCCATGTCCTTTCACCTTCTGGTATTTCGGGTATTACAAACCCATTTTGTTTCTCCTGTTTAGTTAGTGCTCGGGATAATATTTGTGCTCCTTCTCTATAAAGTCTTGCTCTTTCATAGCCTTTTAAATATAGATAATCTGCATCCTCAAGTATTACCTCTGCCATT
This sequence comes from Microgenomates group bacterium Gr01-1014_7, assembly GCA_007376405.1. Taxonomy (GTDB): domain Bacteria; phylum Patescibacteriota; class Microgenomatia; order Daviesbacterales; family UBA10151; genus VMGD01. The sequence continues at coordinate 33,891 of VMGD01000004.1, read as the reverse complement.
CTTAAGGCTATTTCACTTCCTGCTTCTGGAGAAAATTTATGCCTGACAATTATCCCTTTTTCTTTGTTCCTAGCGCTTCTTAGAACTCTCCTAAGCTCATACCACATCAATGTAACATCATAAACATAATTCCTGGGTGCATTGCCTATTCTGTTCTGCTGCACTTCTTTTAGTCCTTGGAGATAATATAGAAGGTAAGTCATTACACCATACGTTGTGTCATAAAGCTGTTTTTGCATATCCCTGTCCATTTTGTCAAAATCCAGATAAGTTAATTGTCTCAATTTTTCCAATTCATTTTCTTCGACAGCCGAAAGCTTACTACCTGAACGCCATTTTTTCATTAAGTCAGCATATTTCTCTGTATCCTTCATTCCTATGTTAGATCCTTCCAACAATCTTTTGTCAGCCCAATCACGTAGAAGTACCGATATGTCAATTGATCTTAGAAAAGTCTCATTCAAGAAGCCCGGGGTGATTCCACTTGTTTTTGAAGCCATAGCTATCTCAGATAGCTTCCCTCCGGTTAAAGCCCTTCTTGCTACATATGCTGCAGCTTGTGCTTTGGCATGCTGAACCGGATCCATTACATCTGCAAACTTATGATCATGATATTCTTTCTCGTCTCTTCTTTTGTAATATCCATGCATTCCCCTTATATCTTTTCTCCCCCACCAAACAGGCAAAGGATAAAATCCTAAATCTCCAAAGGTTGAGACAAGTTCATAGTCTATAACGCCTCCGCTGGTGGAAAGTTCAAATCTGGTTTCAGTGATTCTTCTGTTTCCACGAACCGCTCCTATATTTACTATTCTATTTCGCTCGCTAATGGTAACAGGGTCTTCATCTATACCGAAATCGCTTGCAGCCATATAAAGAGATCTGGCAGGTCTATCCGCATCATCCTTAGTTGGAAACCTACCTTCCATAAACTCCACGGCAGCCCGGTCGTATTCTGCTTTTAAGGCTCTTCTGCCCCTTTCCATAATCTCGTAAAACTCTTTTTTACTATTATGAGTTATAGGTACACCAGGAGCTCCCGGATCAGCACCGACAAACTCACCAACTTCTACTCCATAATCTGCCAAAGCTTCGGTAAAAACGTCCATGGTGGTTGAATCCAAAAAATTAAATGACCAGACAGGCAGTTTACCGTCTACCAATCCTAATTCTTTTAATACATGGGTGGCCACAAATTGAGAATTGAGAATAATATCTCTTAAGTTTAGTCTAGCCTCCACAATACGTGCTTGATCCCCGGAAGCCAAAGCATCAGCCCTCTCTACTTTAGCCTGGTTGATTACTGCTGCTTCTTCCTCAATAGCTATTTCGAGCCTGGTCTGAACCACATCAAATACCCGCACTATTTTCCTATTTGGATCTATTACATTCCCTTGTGCATCTGTTAACCCCAAACGCCTGTTTACTTTTTTAGTTTCCTCATCATCGCCAAATAATTTTCCTAAATACTTTCCTGTATTCGGATCTGTTAACCTGGTTCTCATACCTCCAGTTATAGTATCTACCGCATGGAAAACCTGATAACTTCTGGCCAGTTGAAAACCGAATCTGGCCTCATCCAGTTTGTAATCTTTCTCGGCTTTTTCTTCATCACTGAGCTGTCCGGGGTATTTAAGTATGAGAGGATTTAGTTCAAACATGGCCATCAGCTCATCCCCCTCAAGCTCTCTGTCCAAAACTTTGGTAGGCCGATCAATATCAACTCTTACTCTGTCCCAACCGCTTGGATGCCATTTTGACTGACGTATCTTAATTAGATACGCGTTATAATCCTCTACCCATTTCCAAAGAATTTTGTCATGAAGCGGACCGCTGGGACTTTCTTTATCATCAGCATCCTCAAGATCAAGCTGGGCTATACGGGTTAATTGTGCGATAGCACTATATCTTAAATTAGTCTTCTGATTCAGCTGATCTTTTATTCTTGCTCTTATTCCCTCTTTTCTGTGCTCATCCATTATTTGACGTAACCGCTCTTCAGCTTGTTGGGGCGAGAGTCCTTGTTGCTGCAACTGACCTAGCATAATATCCTTTTTCAGCTTGGATACGGCTGCTAATTGTTGCTCTGTTGGAAACCGGCCACCATTTTGTCTTTTTAAATTGGCTATTTCCTGATAGGTAACAAAACTTAGTCCTTCCCTTATATCATGCCTGTCCTTGATCCTTTGGAAAACTGCCACCCTTATACTGTGTCTTTCCCGGGCTTTGTTGATCTCATCCTGGCTTTCTCCTCGTTCTCTAAGTCTACTCTCTGTATTTGTCCAAATTGACCCATCAGGATCTAAAAGTAGCTGTTCTATATTGTCATCAAAGGCATATCTTAGGTCCCTTCCACCCGAATGCTTCCCTTCCCTATAAGTAAAAGCTCCAATTGCCTCACCGTCCTCACCCAAAATCGGGTCACCATTTGCATCAAGATATACACCGCGAGTCATTTCATCAGATAAATACAGCTCATGAGTTGCCGCATACCCAATAATCTCCTCTGCTATCTCTTTCCTTAAGTCGTTTGTCGCGCCTTCTCCGGGTATATAATCCTCACTTTCAGGCTTTTCCGTATCCCAGCGCTGACCTAACCAATATATCCCATCTTTATAGGTAGAAATCAGATGCATTTGTAAAGCCGCTGTGGGGTTTTCCAAATAAATTGCATCTTCGATACCGGCAGAATCAGCTGCAGCTTTTAGTTTATATGCTGGTGCAGATTCCTCACCGCCTTTATAAAGTATTTGTTCGTACCCCAGCACAATTGGTATTGCTTTAGCCAAAGCTTTGGCTCTTACGAACTCCGGATGAGTCTCTGGTATATCTTGTCCTTCTTCAATTAAACGGATACGGTTTTGCTCAAGATATCTCCCTGATTCTTCCTCAATTTTGCGTACTTCTTTGTCTATATCTTCCGGGGGATTTTTCAGCAATGCAAAAATCTGGTCTTTTGTATAATCCAAAACAGCGTCAGGCAGTTCTCCGGCATTTTCCGCGCTAAATTCATAGATTACTCCATAATGTGTTGAGCGTGTCTCGTATTTTCTATCTCTTCTTCTCTCTTTGGCCCTGCGTTTTTTAATTGCCTCAAATTCTTGCTGTGCTATCGGGTTTAAAGGATCTTTTGTATCTCTTCTGTGTTGTTCTTTATCCATCTCCTGAGCAATACCCGTATACATATATCTGAGCAACCCCCCATAAATTCCTTCCAATTCTTTTAGAGGGATTGAGTCATCAAACATTGTCTCCTCAAAATCTCCACCATGTCTTGCCTGTCTTAAAACGGCATCTTTATCTCCACCATATATCTCATTTGATTTGGCTGCCTTGAACTTTTTATAGAATTTAAATACTGCTTCTCTAAAATCTCTTAAAACTACGTTCACTGTTCTTCCTTCTATTACCTGCTGGGCAGCTGGCTCATCTTCAAGCTTCTCCTCCTTAAACCTAACGAGACCTTCCCTAGCATCCTTTCTTTTTTTCTGGAGTTCAATCTGAAGTTGAGGAGATAGATTTCTTGTTCTATTGCTAATTCTGCTAAAATGCTCATACTTAGCCCTAGCCATACTAAACTGGCTACCACCCTCTTTAGCTGCTTCTTGTCTTATTCTTTCCAAATCACGTGCGGTAAGAAGCGGATCCTCTGTCTGAAGAGGTATTTCACCTGTTGCCTCCAAGCGCCATAATTCCAGATTTAATCGAAGCTGATCAGCTAAAGCCAGCTCAGTTACTAATCCTCCGTCCACTAATTTTTCAAGTCGACTCAAATTTCTTTTGAATAAATCTTCATCCGCAACCCCTGCCGTAACACTACTCACTATCTCCCCTGCAATGCTTCGGAGCCGATGGTCTTTTGAATAAACATCAGGATCAAATGTTGTAAATTCTGCAGCAGGAAGCACTCCAGCTAATCCTGATTCTAAAAGAGTATGTATCTGTTCTTTACTAAAACCAGCTTCATTTAGGATTCTTGCTTTTCGCAGAAGCTGAGTTTGAGTGTAATTACCCACACCAGCTTCCTGGCTAGGATCCTGACCTAGCTCACCTACCGCCTCCTGATGGGCGCTTAAAAGTGCATCTTGCTGCTCTTTTGTAAGTTGAGTTCGTAATGCTTCTTGTGCCTTTTGTAAGCGCGCTGTATCAGTAAGCACAGCGTTGGCACGTATTTCGTTTGCTGGAATCCTACTTTCTACAGTCGCTGGTTTAGATACTCCAGGAGATACTGCTCCTCCCTCTGGTCCTGATGTTCCTTCTGCCATAATTGGTCTTTCTATATTCAGCATATAACCTCCAAAGATTTAAGTCAAACACTTTCCTATTTGTTTATCGTAACGCCTAATCGGCTTTTCGTTTATCGATTATCGTTTCCGATATACAATCTTCCGATATACCATAAACCATTAACTAATTAAGTGCTTGATTTATTCCTTACAAAATCCTGACAAAAAAGAGCGTGAATTACTTAGGGTCTGGAGGTTAGAGTGGTGATCGGTCTGGATTGGGTAATAAAAAATCTTTTCTGCTCTTTTGCCCATTCCACATCAACCGGAAAGCCATAATGGTTTTCAATTTGTACAACCAGCCTTGCAAGCTCAATAATTTGTTCAGGATTAAGTTTTTGTAAGCTTCTTTCACTTTCTGGTACATCAATCCATTCATTTCCTCCGTTTATCTTTTTGACCATTTTCCTTTCCTGTTCAGCAATACTAATATCAATTATAGAAAAATCTTGTTTGTCAATTATATAAGAATCAGGAGTTAAAGATCCGGAAACTATTGCCTCTCCCAGTCCAAGGCCCGCCTCAATTATCAGTTGGTTTCTATCCTCAGTTACGGGATGGACAGAAAAAGCAACTCCGGAAACTTCACTATTAACCATTTTCTGGATAACAACAGCTACTGAAACAGGGGTTTCATGTAATTTTTTTTCAAACCGGTAAAAAATTGCTCTGGGGGTAAAAAGTGAGGACCAGCATTTTTTGACATTTTCCAGTAAAGTTTCTTTGGTGGTATTAAGGAAAGATTCCAGTTCTCCTGCCCAGGAAGTGCTTGATCCATCCTCTGCTGTGGCTGAAGATCTAACAGCCACAAATTCACAGTTTAAATTTTCAAAAGCATTAAGAATTTCTGTTTCAAGATCTGGAGGGATTTTGGCATTTAAAATCAAGCCTTTAATTTTTTCTGATGCCTGTTCTACTGAATTTGCATCTTCATGGTTTACCCCATGTAGCGCAGAATCTATTTCCGAAACCAGCTGGTTGGAATGCAAAAGACAGTCAAAGCCATAAGTTAAAATTACAAATCCGGGAGGAATAGGAATCCCGGCCCCGGTCATTTCTCCCAAAGAAGCCCCTTTGCCTCCGGCAATATTAGTATCTTCCTTTGTAATTTCAGTAAAATTTTTAGTAAACATTTACCCTGCTTTCTTTAAAATTATCACTTTACCCGCATTTGCATCAACTTTCACCAAATCTCCGTCATGTAAAATTAAAGTGGCGTTTTTTGTTCCGACAATACAGGGCTTTTTCATTTCCCTGGCCACAATTGCCGCGTGGCTAATCACTCCGCCCTCATTAGTTATAAAAGCCGCGGCTTTTTGCATGGCCGGAAGATAATTGGGGTGAGTGGTATTAGCAACCAGGATTTCACCTTTTTGAACTTTCTTAATATCATGAAAGCCTGTGATAATTTTAACATGGCCCTGAACTACTCCGGTCTGGGCCACTGTTCCCAAAACTACATTGTTATTACTTAACTTTTTTGCCAGGGACATGGCATGGCTATAAACTTTGGAAAGCTTAATTGCCTGAATTTTTTTCGTTTTTAAATCAAAGGCTATGAAACAGCCATTTATTTTTCTTTCTTTAATAAGATGCAGGGGAATTTTTTCATTATACAAAGCTTTTTTAATTTCATCAAACGTCAGGTAACCTAAATCTTCCCGGGAAATATTAAATTTTTTGGCAATTTTGTCAAAAAGAAAAGACCAGTTATAAACATAAGCTCTTCTTAAATCATCTCTCCAGTCTTTAAAAAAGGTCAGGTATGGAGTAAGCTCAATCATCTCCCACTCTTGCTTGTTGGGCTTGAGCATTTCTTTTAACTGCTGTTTGGTATAGACTTCTTGCTTAACCTGATTCCCTACTGCCAAGTTCCTGATCCAACTAACTGTAATTGGTTTATACCAAATTAATGTCCAGCTTCTTAAAAACTGGTATTGCCCTGCCAGTTTACGAGGAGAAATACCTAAGGATTGTTTTTCCTGGATTTGGGGCAAGGCTGTTTTTTTCCATGGTTTATAAACAGAAGCTTTGATTCTTTCGGATTGGCCGGTTAAATTACTGTGCCGGATTAATTTTTCCAGTAACTCCTCAAAATCGCTCTGCCAGGCCTCAATAGCCAGCCAGCCGGCAATGCTGTAGACAAAATTAATTTCCCGGTATCCCTGATAAAAATCCGCTAACAGTTCTTTTAATTGTGAAAAACCAGGAGAAGATATTTTACTTAAAGTTACATCATCTTTTTTGGCTTTTTTTAAAATTACCAGGCCTTTTGAGTAAAGCTTTTTTATTACCTCTTGATTGGGAAAATATTTGAACCTAAGAGAGCGTCCTACTTCTTTATGATCCAAGGCAATATAGTGGGTAAATACCCTATCCTTAAAATGGGTAAAATAAGCTAAATCGCGCGTCTTAGTATATTCCCAAATAAATTTATAAAAGGCCTCATTTAATACAGACAGAGTAGTAATATCTACTCCTTCACGAGTGAGCAGAGTCCGCCAGATTGGTTTATCAGCTAATGATTCTGACAATTCCATGGTTTGCCCTTACCTCCACTTTCATCCCGTCCCGTAAAATCCTGGTGGCAATTTTAGTGCCAATAATTGCGGGAATGCCCAGTTCTCTTGATAGAATCGCGGCATGACATGTTACCCCTCCCTCATCAGTTACAATAGCAGAAGCTTTTTTTAAAGCCGGCATAAATTCAGGTCTGGTCATTGAGGCTACAATCACATTACCTGTCTCTACTTTTTGAATTGACTCTAAATCTTTACATATTACAACTTTGCCAAGTGCTGTACCCCTGTTGGCAACTGATCCATGTATGTCTTCTACTGGTCTGCTCTGCCCTTTTTCAACCTCACTATAAATTTTATAAAGAGTTTGATAATCTTGCCCGCAAACTTCAAATTCTTGCCCCTGATCAAGCAGGAAAAATACTCCCTTCGTTCTTTCTTCCAGCTCCCCCTTAAACTTTTTTATATCTTTAAAACTATTTATGCTGTTAAAATCTTCAATTCCAAAAAAATAAAGTAATTTGGAAGGGATGCTTATTCTTTTGCTTACTTCCTCCAGCACTTTACTAAAATAAGAGATAGAAATTAGGACATTCTTTTTCCTCCTGTCCTGCCAGATGGTTGAAAAGTCAATTACTGCAATTAAATCTTTTATCTCTTTGCTTAAGGATAGCTCATTTATCAGTTCAGTTTTAAGGAGTTTAGGTTTTACTTTTTCTTTATTCAATAAATTCAAACGTCTTGACAAACTTGTTAAAGTAATTTCAGTTGGCCCGGCATAGCTGTTATTTACCCAGGAATATTTTTTTAAATGGAGCTTTAGCGCTTTTTTTCTTTTTATCCCGGTTAAGTTTCCAATTTTTCGCAAATCTTCCTCTTCCCGGCCCAGGAAAGACAGTTTCAAAGGGGTGGTTAAAATTGAGAAATATTCATTGAATTTATCCTTATTTTTAATTTCCGAAAGCAGTTTTTGTTTAAATTCTACTTCACTGCCAATGCCAATCGGGTCAACAATGTGAGCCACTCCAACAGCATCAATTGAGGCTTGGGAGCAGTTTTTGAGCAACTGAATTAATTCTGGCTCTTCTAATTTGCTTAAATTAAGTTTATCCATTTGCTTGAATAATTTCTCGTGTTTTTCAAAAATCTTAAAGTATTTGCTGGCAATTTTTTCAACATATTTTGAATCTTTTTTAAGGTTTTCTTTTACCCTTTCCCAAATTCTTTTTAAATCAGCGCTTAAATAATGCATTTCACAATAACCGTTTCTGTAACTATTAAGTATAATGGAGTAGCCATAGCCTAAAACTTTCTCCATTTCAAACCCGCTAATCCCGGCCCTGTTTAAAAACAGGGGATAAGCATTAAAGCCCTGTATATACCAGATTCTTTTGAATGCTTCTACAAATTTTTGTTTAATGTCCATATTTAAATTTCTAATTTCTAATTACTAATTTTTAAACAAATCCCAATGACTAAATTTTAAATTATTTAGGTCAATTAGAAATTAGGTTAATTTGTTTATTATACCCCGTCAGCTTGCTGTGGGGTAGTTCATTAGCATCCATTTATGATAAGGAGGGGGTTTTAGGCACAGATTTTTAAGATTTGGGACACTAAAGTATAAGAATTGTCATTGCGAGGAAGGAGCGAAGCGACTGACGTGGCAATCTTCCAGTATAATGATTTATATGGCTCCCAGGTATTACTTTGTCTACATTTTAAGTAATTTCAGAAGAACAACTCTATATACAGGAGTAACAGGTAATTTAGTAAAAAGAATATACGAGCATAAAAATAATTTAGCTGATGGCTTTACCAAAAGATATTCCCTCCATGATCTTTTATATTTTGAAGTATTTGAAGACCCAAACTCTGCCATAGAAAGAGAAAAACAGATTAAGGGCTGGTCAAGAAAAAAGAAAGATAAATTAATTATAGAATTTAATCCGGAGCTTAAGGATTTATATGGAAATATTATTTAATCCTATCGTGGAAGATTCCTCGCTAATCGCTCGGAATGACATCTTGTTGGGACACTAATTGGTATAAAACAGGAGCAACAAATATATCTTTTTCTCCAAAGTATCGGGTAGAGTTTATAATGTGAGGTCTATTCAAATCTAAACCGTTTTTAGACTTATCCCACCATCGATCACAACAACTTCACCTGTCATGGCATCGTTTTTAACAATTGCGACAGCCATTTCAGCAATTTCTTCAGGCATAATCATCCTTTTAATTAATTGTTCTTTACCACTATTTTCAAAATCTTCTTCAGTTGTGTCTATCCAGAGCGGAGTTTTTACATACCCTGGTGCAATTGCATTTACTAAAATTTTAGGTGCTAAGTTTTTCGCCAGAGTTTGTGTAAAATGGCTTATTGCAGCTTTCGATGCTCCATAAGCAGGAAGGCCTTTCCAACAAGCTTTTCCTTCAGCATAAATTGAGGAAACGTTAAGAATCTTACCTCCATTTTCCATTAACCCCACAGCTTTTTCAGTACAAAGGACAACTGAAAACAAATTAATTTCAAAAACTTCTCTCCAAACCTTAAGATCAAAAAGATCTCTTGGTCTATTTATTCCTGCGCTATTAACTAAAATATCCAAAGTTTTAAATTTCTCTTTAATTTGGTCAAAAAGTTTTTGGATATCTTCCTCTGAGTGCATATCGACTTTGACCGCTAATGTTTTAATTCCTAGCTGTTCAACTTCTTTAACAATATCTTCTGATTCTTTTTTCTTCGAGTTATATGTAAAAACTATATTACAACCTTCATTAGCGAAGGCCATAACAATAGCTTTGCCGATTCCACTACTACCTCCAGTTACAAGAACAACTTTATCTTTTAATTTCATAGTTTATACTCCTGTCTTGGATTATCTGGGAAATTTGCCTCATCGAATAGGACGTAAAGGCTTGGAGTAATTTTGTAACAAACGTGACCATCTGTACCATCAAGAATCGTATTTACACGCTTTGATTCCATACCAAAACGCTCTGTATAATACTTCATACCTGCGACTGCCTCATCTCTATCGGTTAGCTCTCTTGCAGTTCCTTGAAATTGAATTCCTCGTACTTTGTCTCCGGGTGTATGTGGAAGAACAATTACTCCGGCAACTTTGTCGTTGTTTCTTATTTCCTCTGAGTGACGACGAGTGGGTTCAGAGATCCAATAAATATTTAATTTCTCATCAAAGGCAAAATAGACAGTACAAGCCCAAGACTGATTTTCTTTGGCCGTAGCAACCTGAAGCATTTTTGCTTTTTTAAGATAATCCTCAATCAAATTTCTTAATTCCATTTTCATAATTTAATTTCTTGTTTGAACAGAACAAATTACACCTATATTATATCAAAAGAGAGGCCTATTCTTTTTGAAAGACTCCAAAAACTTATGTTTAATCATGAAATTACCCTAATTGTACCTTTTTCAGCATCCAAATTGATTTTATCTCCGTTTTTTAAACTCCGGGTTGCAATCCTTGTCCCCACAATACAGGGAATCCCCAGCTCTCTGGCTACAATTGCAGCATGACAGGTTAACCCTCCCTCGTCTGTAATGATAGCTGCAGCCTTTCTCATTACAGGTAAATAATCCGGCCTGGTCATTTCCGCAACCAGAATTTGCCCTTTTTTAAACCCTGGAAAATCTTTTTGGGCCATAACTATTTTTACTATTCCGGAAATAGTGCCCTTGGAAGCAGGCGTGCCCTTTAAAATTCCCTTAAATGAAAATTTTGTTTTATCTTGCAAGACTTTTTTCTCAAAATAGTTCACCTTTCCATGCGAAAAAACAATGGAAACAAATTTTCTTTTATGCAGAGTTTGAAGCATTTCTTTAGGATTTAAAAACAGCTTTTCAAATTCAAACCAAAACATTCTTTTTGCTAAATTTCTATTTATCTTTTTTCTTCTAACTGCCTCATCCAAAAATCTGAATATGGTATATCCTCCAATTAGATTGGTATATTTTCTCAAGTCTCTTATAACAGCAGATATTTTTAGAAGCTTTGCTATAATCACCTCTTCCTCATCAAGCTTGAATTTAAGGTTTTGTACACTTTCGGTTTTTATTTTATGTTCATCCAACTCTTTTGCTTTTTCTAAAACTTGGGCCTCATCAAGTATGGGAGCATCAAAGTAAGTAGTACCCATAAAGAAAAAATCTTTAAGATATTTTTTAATTTGTTTTTCTTTAAGCAGCTTCTCTGAAACCATTAAAAAGCTTTGATAATCTGATTGCAGAAGCTTACTTATAATTTCAGTGGCATTTCCATATTTTTTTGATAAAGATAAATATAACCAATCTGAAATAATTGATTCATACAAAAATGTTATAATTCCTGGTCCATAATAGTAAATATATTTTTTGATAAACCTATTGTAACTTTGAATAAGCTTTTTATCAGAGATAGTAGGAGAGAGTTGGCCTAAAAGATTTATCGAGTATTTTTTAAATTCCAAAGCTTCTTTTTTAACTGTTTTCTCCAGTTTTTTAAAATAATTTAGATTATCTAATTTAGCATCACTCATGATTTGCTGGGCAATACTTTTGTTTTCATCCTCTCTTATCCACTCACCACATTGGTTGGTAATAGTATTGATGTCTGTGGCATAAAAAGTGTAGTAATATTTATTTCTTTGATTGCAGGTTTTAACTACCTCTTGGATAAGAGAAAGAGCAAAAATGCATCCTTCAGTCCCGGAAACTCGGTTGGCTAAAAATTTCATTTGCCCTAAGTATAACCTTAAGCAGACCTGCGGTGTACTTCTTCACCCAGGCGGAAAACTCTTTGAACATTGGCATCAAGCGCTGCTCTAACTTCTCCTGAATCAATTTTGTCACTAGTCCCAAGTGGTCCGCCTTCCAAGACTTGATCAACTCCTTTTTGATCCAGAACAACTATATCTGCTTGCTGCCCCTCTTTTAGTTCACCTCTTGCTTTGCCTTCATATCTTCCTGAAGCCAATGTATAAGCTAATAGAGCTTCAGCAAAAGTTAGTCTTTGAGAAACCTCCGGTGCATGAGTTGCCATAAAAATACCAAAAAGTGCAGAAGTAGGCATACTGTCTGATCCCAGCATCATCGGAACTCCCTGATTAAGAATGTCTTTATGAGGACAGATCATTCGAATTCTTTCTCCAACTCTATCAGAATAAATCAAATCATCTGCTATAAAATTTGGTTGGGGAACTGCCCAAATACCAAGTTCCGCAACTTGTCTGTTAATTTCTGCAGTTGGCATTTCATAATGTTCTATTCTAAATCTAGTTGGATCTAAATGAGCCTTTTCTGCCAGTACCCGCCATTTTTTGGCTGTATTAACTGCTCTTTGAATTCCCCTATCACCAATCGCATGGACACCAATATTTTCAACACCCATCTCTTTTGCTAATCTAATTGCATCATCAAACATTCTATTGGTATAGAAAGTGAATCCATGACCATGGGTATCTTCATAAGGCTCGTCAATCAAAGCTGTATGAGTTCCAAATGAGCCATCAGCATAAAGTTTAATTCCCAAAACTCTCTCTTTAATGAGGCTTTGGATATCATCTTCACCCGAAACCAGCCCTCTCCCTCGTAAATCTTCAATTTGCGATAAAACATACCTTAGAGTTCTGGGTTGCAGATAAATCTCACTTACCGGGATTTTATCTCCCATCTCTTGTCGCAACATAAAATAGGCAATAACTTCCTGATACGTACCAAGTTCCAAGTCCTGAATAGTAGTAATACCTCTGGTTAAATGATCTTCAAAGGTTGCTCTGGTTGCTTCAACTAACCTTTCAACTGATTCTTCTGCCTCGATTAATTCAAAGGTCATATAGACCCAGGATTCTTTTAAGTGTCCGTTAGCTTGTTTAACCCCACGAAGCTTTCCTGTTTTACGTTCATAATCTTTCCCGTATCTTTCAACTTCATCAAAAGCTTTAGAATTGACAACACAACCATGGTAAGAAGGATCATAAACTACAATTTTATGATGGGGAGAAACTTCATCTAGATCCCTTCTAGTTAAATTTTTTATTTTAGATGTATCAAAGCCTTGGGCTACTACAAACTTGCCTGGTTCTTTATCATTAACAGCCTTTTTTAATATAGCAATTAACTGCTCTTTAGTTTCAGCTCCTGAAACATCAGTAGGATTTGGAAGTTCTATCCCACTAAAAAGAAATGGATGAGCATGTGCATCAACAAAACCCGGAAGCATAACTCCACCTCGAACCACACTAATATCAACTGGTCTTTCCGCGGTGGCTCTTCCTCTTTCTCCTTCGATCCAGGCTGTTACATCTCGTGCATTGCCCGCCTTTATAATTAGACCAGAGCTGGGATCAACTACAAATTCTGTTTGCTCAAATCCTCTGGTTTCCGAAGAGAATGCTTTATCCGGCTGAAAATGTGTTAATGGTCTTTCTGCAACTGCTGTTTCACTCATATAATCACCCTATGTTTACTCCATTTTTTCTTGGGGTCAGATTTAGGATCATAAACTTTATTTACTCCTGTTCGGAGTAAATTTACTTCTGCATTAGCTTCAATAATATGGGCATCATATTTAAAATGATACCTGGAAGATTCTATGTAAGGAGTAGGTACAAACACAAAAGCACCCATTTCTAAAGCTCCCCCGAATTGATAAAGAGACCTGTATACAAAATTACCTTGAGAACCATTAATAAAAACAATTAAGTTAGAATTATCAACAGCCTCATTAATTAAATGAGCATAATTTTTAATATCATACCCTTCATCAGATAATACCTTGACTATATATTCGCCGTTGTGAATTGTTTGATCTATCCAGGCGCTTTCTCCTCGATCAAATGTAAAATCTCCTGCCAAAACACCAATTTTAGCCTTAATCCCATATAGTTCCATATAACGAACACTTTTTTCAATAAGATCAATCTTGTGTTCTGGGACTTCACTTTTATCAAAAGGGTCAGCGCTGGTATAAAACCACTGCCTGCCAAAGATATCCTGCATTAAAGCCAACATTCCAATGTCTGAGACAAACCCAAATTTTGCCTTGAATGTCTTTTCAAATTCTCCGTATTTAACCTGCCCTCTAACAATAGCGTCAACTTTTCCGTCCTCCAGCAGTTTAATTAAAGCTTTTGAATATTCTGTCTCAGAAACTTCTCCTAAAGCAACAGTTTCGAATCCTTTGATTTTGTGTTTACTAACTACAATTATATCCGCATGTTCAGAACCCTTTTTAAGTGATTTTCTAACCTCCTCCGAATCACGCAAAATACCAATGCCAACTCTATTTCTTTTTCTTTTGGACACAGCTTCAATTTTAGGAAAAATTTTGTGAATCGGTTTAATAGTCATGGATATACTTAGCTATAGGTTAATGGTATCACCTACCAAACTTAAAGTCAAACATTTGTATTTTTTGTAAACAAGTGCTTGATTTAATACTTACAAAATCCTGACGAATCTGAGGCTATTTATATTCTTGCAACAGCTTGACAAAAGGAAGATTTATCTTTTCTACAAACTTCTCATCAGCTGTAATTAGTAAACACTTCTTTTCTTTTGCTAAAACTGCATAAATGGTATCATATACAGAAACCTTGTATTTTTTAGAAAAAGTCATAGCCTTATTTATTAATTCAAAACTAATCTGCTCAATTACGAACTGACTATTTTGAAAATCTTTTAGAAACACTTTACTTCTTTTCAATGGAAGATTGGACTTAGTGGCCCAGACATTTGCGAGTTCGTAGATAATTAGATCTGGAACTGTAATTATTTCTTTCTTTTGAAGATGTAAATCTAAAATCTCTAAAGCCTTATCTATATCTCCTTCATCTTCTTGACTAAACCATTTAAAGGCCACTGAACTGTCAATAATTATCATCAGTTTTCATCTCGAATTTCTCTTAAAGCCTTCAGAGAATCAAAGCCCTTAAGATACTTGGCATTTTCGTGAGCATGCCTTCTGATACGTGCCATCAAGGCCTCGGGAGATGTTTTTTTAATTTTCCCCTCCCCTATTTTTTCTCTGATTACTCCGGCTAAACTCTTGCGTTGCCTTGCAGCCTCTATCTTTAACCTTAAATAATCTTCTTCAGGAATTCTAATATTAGTAGTTATGTAATTCATAAGTAATACAATTATACCATTGTATTACTCGTTGTCAACACATCAATTCCGTAACCAGTCACTATTCTTGCTTGATATAATTCTTATAATCACTTGCGATTACATCGCGACGCTTCTTGTAACGCGTTGCGTTATAAAATCCTGATAAATTTAAGGCTAAAGTTATTTAATTACTCTGGCTATATCCCAAGTTTTAATCTTATTTTGCCGGGAAAGCCTGGAGAAAATTTGATATGAGCGTATACCAAAATATTGGTGTCAATAGGGCTGGAATCCTCACATATTTTCTTCACAGCTTGTGCAAATACTACATCCCCCAATCCATACATTCCCCCTTTTACAAACAACGCAGCTACCAAGCTGATAATCAGCACCTTCTATGTTTACAGATGAAAAGCCAGTTGAAATAATACTGCTAATTGACTTAATACCTTTCCCTCTTATGCCAAACCCCCCGGATATACCGCATGCTGCGGCAATTGCCTCAACCGGCAGCCTCCCCAGCCAGTCTATTTCTTCTCTGATGCTTCTAAAAACAGGCAGCACTATTTTTTCTTTAAAGCTGTTAAATCCTTTTTTGATTAAATCTGCTCCATTTAATACAGCATTCAAGGCAACGGCAATACTTTCAGCATCAGCTATGCCTTGACATAAAGCGTCAATAAAGAACCTGATGCGTCCTTTGCTACCTGTTAAAACCTCTTGCATTCTATTTTCTTCCAAAGCATCTTTTTTACCTTCAAATCTATCCCTAAACACATCATGAACACTTCTGTTGTCAGGATCTATTCTGGTTGGATGAGAGAGAAGATAAGCATCAGTTGCCTCTCCATAGCTGGCACTTGAGGCAAACCTGGTCATTTTAACCACTCTTTTTCCATTAACCTCCGCCAGTTCATAAAAATCTACAAAATTTTTCACATAAATTGAGCCGTTGAGTCTACTTGGAGGAGAAATAACCATCATTTTTGTGTTAATCGGAGTTTCCGGATTAACCATCGCCCGCTCCACTTTTAGAAACCCTTCCACCTCTTTCTCTTCGCGTTCAGAATCCGGGGAACCTTGTCGCCTGAGATACAAAACACCTCTTTGTATACCTTGAGCAAACGGTTCTGTAGGAAAAATCTTACTATTTCTTAGTCTTTGATTTTCATCAATTGTATATATTAGACTACTTTCCGCGCTATCATGCCTTTCCCTTAAAGCAGTCTCTACCTGCTTTGTTTCATGTTCTCTAAACTGCAGCCTTTGCTCATCAGTTGTAAGTTTCTCGTATCTCCACCTTGCCAAAACAGGATTGTAATTTTTTATACCTTCTCCATCAGTATCAATGCCTAAGGCTCTATTAAATTCTCTTTGGAGTTTATCCACTTCATCTAAGTCATTTTCGAGCTCTGAAGTATTTATTTCTGGTACTACAACAAGCTGTGGAGTAGCAATTTCGGCAGATTGTATTGAAGTTGGTAAATATCTTTCGAGTTCTAAAACCGGCATATTACTCCTGAATCGGGATCCCCGTACCAGACGGTACAGGATAAATTGTGGTCGGTCTCCTGGCTTTACCCTTCGACTACGCTCAGGGCTAACAGTTGCGGCACAGCTGCTGATTTACACAGCATTCCCTTTTTGCGCCTTGGTCCGCCAAAGGCGGACTGGCACACCACACTACCTAGAATAACACGAAAAGTATTAAAGTCAACCCACAAGATGTTGGGGTAGATATTAATTGTCCCATAATGATCCCTTTTGTGGTGCTTGCCAATATTTTTTTCACATTGTATATAGATAGTGCTATGAACCCGCATCCTATTCCGCAAAATGTGACCAGTTTCCAATTCCGTCTGGTGGGAGACATGACTTTAAAGCAGTTTTTATATCTGGCAGCAGGTTCAAGTATTGCCTACGGCATTTTTGTCTTTTTTGCAGCAAAATATCCTTTCCTGACCTGGCCGCTGATTGTAATTTCAGCTCTATTAGGGGTAGCCTTTGCCTTTTTACCCATCAGTTCAAGACCACTTGATCATTGGGTGGCAGCCTTTTTTAAGGCTATCTATTCTCCCACTAGGAGGGCCTGGAAAAAAAATGATAAGAGTTTTAAAGAAGATTCGCTGTTTAACAGCCGGCTGGTGCTGTATCTTTCCGGTCTAAACCCCCATCAGGCCCCAGCAGAAAATAAGCCACCCCCCGCAACCCCTCCGCCCCAACCCCTACCGGTTGCTCCATTTCCTACTGCTGATGAACTGGCTAAAACTGTTGATCTGGCGCGCCAGGCCCAAAACCTGCAGTTTAGAATTGTTCAAACCGAGCGAGCGCTAAATCAAATTAAAACAGAGGCTACTCAACCAACTCCCATACCTGTTGACTACAGCCAGCAGATCAACCAGGTCATGAGCAACCTGCAAACCCTGGTTAATCAAGCTTCAGCAGTCAGAGAACAAATGGAACAAGTAACAGAACCCCAAAAGCCACAGGCAAAGGAGCCGGAAAAAGAAAAAATAAAAGTAGTTATTCCCGTAAAAGTTAAACAAACCCAAGTAGCCCTGACTACTTTCCCTAATGTTATAAACGGTATTGTCAAAGCTAAATCCGGATCTTATCTGGAAGGAGTAATTGCTGTTATTCATGATAAAGAAGGACTGCCTGTTAGAGCCCTGAAGACTAATAAACTGGGTCAATTTACAGGCTCAACCCCTTTGCCTAACGGCACATATACTCTGGAACTGGAAAAAGAGAATTTTACCTTTGATGTTTTGCAGATAGAACTGTCCGGGGAGGTTTTACCTCCACTCTTGATAACGGCAAAATAAGGGTATAGCGACTAGGGTATAGGGTATAGTTAAAATTAAAACTAAACCCTGACCCCTAAACCCTATACCCTAACTATATGAATACTACACAACAGCATTTATTAATATCGGATGTAAAAGATGATCTTGTCCTTCTTAAAAACGGTGGCGGTGTTTTGATTTTACAAGTTTCCGCTGTTAATTTTGGGCTTCTATCCGAGCGGGAACAAATGGGTATAATTTTTACCTTTGCCCAAATGCTTAATTCGTTAAGTTTCAGCATTCAGATTTTTGTTTATTCGGAAAGATTAAATATCAGTTCTTACTTAACTCTTTTAGATAAAGCCCAAAAAGCGCAAACTAATCCGCTACTGTCCAGAATGATTGGCAACTACCGACAATTTATTCGGGTAACCATCAAAGAAAATGATGTTTTGGACAAAAAATTTTATCTGGTAATACCGCTTTATTCTTTGGAACTCGGCCTCACTGCTTCAAAAGAAAGCCTGGAGCAAAAAATCAAAACCGTGCTTTTGCCAAGACGGGATCAGATAATAAGACAGCTAAACAGAGTTGGACTTCGAGCTACCCAGTTAGATAACCAGAAACTGATTGAACTTTTTTATAATATCTATAACGGCTACTTTGTAGAAACAATACCTGCTGCGGGAGAAACGGAAAAAATAGAGGTCAGTTTAAAAAAACCGCAGCCGATCCCCCAATCTAAACCAAACACGGTTCCCTCACCACAAGCTCAAGAAACATCACCTTTAGTTAGTCAACCCTCCCGAACTCATCCCTTTGTAGTGGAGGAGTTGGAGGAATAATATGAAATTTTCAATAACCAATGACCAATTTACAATGAATTTTTAATGACTTAATGTTTAAAACATTGAAAATTGAAAATTAATAAAGCTCTATGAAATTACCTAACTTATTTAAAAAACCAAAAGTTCAAGATAATACTAGACCTCAGTTAACTCTGGAGGATACCCTGGCTCCTTCCGAAATTGAGGTTGACTTTGATAATCTGAGGATTGACGGCCGGCTTTTTAGAACCTATTTTGTGTCAAATTATCCCCGCTTTGTTGAATCAAACTGGCTTGAACCACTGGTCTCTTTTGATCATTCTCTTTTAATTTCCATGTTTATTTACCCCTCCGAATCAGGCGGAGTTCTGGACGAATTAAAAAGAAAAATTGCCGAGATGCAGGCAACCATACAAACCGATCTTGAACGGGGCAGGGCTATTGATCCTGCAGTTGAAGTGGCTTTGGAAGATGCCCAGGGTTTGCAGGACCAGCTGGTTAGAGGAGTGGAGAGATTTTTCCAGTTTTCTCTTTATGTTACTGTGCCGAGCGCATCCAAAGAAGAATTGCATAACACCTGCAAACTGGTTGAATCAACCCTGGCTTCGCTGTCTATGACCGCAAGAGCTGTCAGCTTGCAAATGGAAGACGGGTTTAAATCCAGTCTGCCTTTGGGTGCGGACCTTTTAAATTTAACTCATAACATGGATACAACTTCGCTTGCTACAACCTTTCCTTTTGCTTCATCGGAGTTAACAGCCAACGAGGGAATAATGTATGGCATTAATGAACATAATGATTCTTTAATTTTATTTGACAGGTTTACTTTAGAGAACTTTAACTCGGTTGTATTTGCTAAAAGCGGAGCCGGAAAAAGCTATCTTGTAAAACTAGAGGCACTACGATCACTGATGTTTGGGACCGATGTTTTGGTGATTGACCCGGAGCAGGAGTATTTGCCTTTGGCTGAAGCTGTTGGCGGAGAGTTTATTAATTTCTCTCCCTCCTCTCCTGCTAAAATTAACCCTTTTGATATGTCTGCCGAAGTAGTGCCGGGGGAAAATGAGCTGGGCCGCAAGATTCTCTCTTTAACAGCTTTCTTAAAACTTATATTGGGAAATTTAACTGCCACTGAGGGAGCAATTCTGGATCGGGCGCTAAAACTAACCTACCAGCAAAAAGGCATTACCGATGACCCGAAAACCCAGATAAACCCTGTCTCAGGCCCACCTTTAATGGAGGATTTATATAAAGTTTTAGTCGGGATGGAAGAACCGGCAGCTATGGAACTTGCAGCCAGGCTTGAGAGATTTATCAAAGGATCGCTGATTGGCATCTTTTCTTCTCAATCAACTATTAATATCAGTAACTCCTTTACTGTTTTTTCGGTTCGTGACTTGCCGGATCAACTTAGACCCTTAGCAATTCATATGATTCTGGACTTCGTCTGGACTAAAATCCGCACTAAATTGAAAAAAAGAATTATGATCGTGGATGAAGCCTGGTATTTAATGAGAAACCCGGATTCTGCCGAATTCCTGGTAGATTTGGCCAAAAGAGCGCGCAAGTATTATCTGGGTTTAACCACCATCACCCAGGATGTAGAAGATTTTCTGGCAACCGAGCGGGGTAAAGAGATTATTTCCAATTCCTCCATTCAGGTTCTTTTAAAACAGGCTCCTGTCTCTATTGACCTTTTAGCCCAGGAGTTTGATTTATCCGAAGGAGAACAGAGACTGCTTCTTTCCGCAGGGGTTGGACAGGGTCTCTTTTTTGCCGGTAATACTCACGTGGCCATGAGGGTGGTAGCAGCACCTTTTGAACATCAGCTGATTACTTCCAGTCCAGAAGAAATCCTGGCCCGTCAAAGTGTTTGATGGTAAACTAAATTTATGACTATTCAGGAAATACAGGACTTAAAAACCTTTTTTTCAGCAATCAAAGTAAGCGGCCAACGCTTAGAACAAATTCAAGGCTTAACACCCGAGCGTAAGACTCACTGTCTTCAGTTGCTGCGTGAGCTCCCGCAATTTCAGGGAGATAAATTCAAAGATGATAATGTCTTTTTTAATTATTTAAGAGAGTATTTAAGAAATGAGGGTAACCGGAAATTTCTTTCAGGCGAGTTTAAAGAGGGTCGGGTTGAGCTGACAGAAGCTTTAGAAGAAAAACCGGTGGCAGTTGGAACTGTTAGCGAGCAGCCGGGCGGACAAGAGGGGGGGACTACTGAACAAGTTCCTGTTGGAGAACCTGCAAGCTCTATGGCCGGGGGGATGCCTTTTCCGGGAATGGCCGGCGGGGCTGCTGCTACCCCCCGCAGGATCATCCGCAATGTTCCCCGTGCTCCAGAGCCTACTCCCGGCCAAACTACATCCAGCGGCGCTGCTGCTAAAGTAACAATGACAAATCCCGCTGTCAGCTCTACCACTGGTTCCAGCTCCGGTCTGTCAGGTAACCTTACCTATAACTTAAACCCTAAAGCAGCCGAAGAACCCTCTGCAGCAAAAACCGCAGGCAGAAGATTTCAAGCACCAAAAATTCCTATGGGTATAAGATCACTGGGGAGCAGTATCGCTTCCAAAGCAGGAATTTTCCTAAAAACTAATGTGCTTCCTATTACAAGAACCGCGCTGGGAGGTTTTGCCGGAGGAGTACTGACAGGCAGCCCTTTGGGCGCATTATTCGGAGGAGTAGGAGGGGCAACCTGGAACAGCTGGGGGATGAAAGCGTTAAACGGCACAATTAACGCGGGAGCAAGGCTTTCCAATATTGTGGGCAGAGGAGGATTAAAGCTGCCGGGAGGGAATAAAAAAGTATTATTTTTGTTTCTGGGGGCATTTGGCCTGATTTTTTTAACAGGGTTTATAGGGGGACTCAGCCCCGGCGGAGGGGGTGCTGCCGGTACTTTGGACTATACTATTCCATTTAGAGATCCCAGTGTTACTGTTTCGAGCAGTCTGACTGCTATTGTTAGCATAGCATCACAAATTACTCCCTTACTTTACCCATTAAACCCCAATAGTCCTTCTTTGGAAGATCGTCTATACCATAACAAACGAGATGAACCAGGTGTATACTATTGGTGTACCTTTTTAATTGTGGATGCCTACAACAGAGCGGGATATTTTGGTTTAAGCAGAGGTTCGCATGCCGCTGTCCTAACCATGAAATCATTTTTTGCAAACACCGCTGGCTATCAACTGTTGCAGGCAAGCAGTGCTGTTGAGCAACTAAGACCCGGAGATGTAATATTTTTTGAAGGTATCGGGAATCAGCATGCCAGCCTAATTAGATCAGTAGAAGTAAGCCAAGAAGGAAATGGAGTAATTAGGACATACGACGCAAATAATGTCGTAACAGAGGATGTAGTATCTGTACAAAATCATCGAGCGATCAATGCACAAACTACCGCAAGGAGGTATAACATTACTGGTTTCGGCCAGGCAACACGATAGCTATGAAAAAGGCAGAGATAATAATTACAACTATCACTATCTTACTAGTTTTAATTGTAGGAGTATCTATTATTTACTTTGGAGTGCGTAAACCTTCTTTAGAACCAAAGCCTGGTCCTATCCAGGTTTTCACCCCCTCTCCAAAACCGTCCATTATAATTCCTCAAGGACTTGAAGGTGAGAAATTAAATCAGGAAGAATATGGACAAACGCGTGAGGAATTTATAAAATCCAAACCTTGGGTTCTTAAACTTCCAATTAAAGCAGGTAACTATTTTATAAGTTATAATCCTGAAACTGATACTTTAATAGTCGAGCTTTATTATTTAACAAGCAGTAGTATCCCAAAAGAACAACAACTAACCCAGGCAAAAGAGGAAAGTTTAAATGCCATGAAATCCGCTGGTATAGATAGTAACACGCAAAAAATAGAATACCTTGAGCTGGCAAAACAATGAAGCAAAAAACAACCATAATTTTAACCATACTTATTATAATTTTTATAATGGTTATAACTGTTATATTACAAAAGCCCGGGGCTGCTCCGCAGCCTGAAAATACACCCCCTCCGCAAACCCAAGATGATAAACCCCGGATAGTTTCAACCAAACCTGACCCGCTGGAAGAAGCTATAGTTTCTGCAACCCAAACCATAGAAATTACTTTTAACAGGCCCTTAGAAAATAAGGGTGAGTTTAAACTGCGAATTGAGCCAAAAATAGACTTTAATATTGAGCTCTCATCCGACCGCAAAACTGCCAAAATAATCCCCTTAAAGCCTTATGAACTGGGCCAAACTTATACTCTTTTTATCGGAACTGAGACTAAGTTTGACGGATTAGGCAGATGGGGAGAAGAGAAGATATTTCACATTAAGACGGTTCAGTACCGGGGGGTTTAACTCAACCTGACCGGCATGACAATATATTCCAACCCCTCTTCCCCAATTGGTTTAATTAAGGCTGCTGATAATGCCCCTGAAAACTCAAAACTAAGTTGGGATGTTGGAATATTAGTTACAGCGTCCTGTAAAAATTTGGTGTTAAAAGCAATTTGAAGCTGCTCTCCTTCGATATTACCTTCAATCTCGTTTTCCTGACTGCCTACTTCTTTGGCTGAGGACTTTATATTCAAAATCCCTTTTCTGGTGGTTAAAACCAAAATATTAGCTTCACCTCTGGCAAAAACCGCTGCCAGCTTGATGGCTTTTAACAAAGCTTCTTTTTCAACCAGAGCCCGGCCGACAATCTCTGTCGGTACAATTTTCTCCCAGGCAGGGAATTGACCTTCAATCAATCTTGAGGAAACAATGGTGCCCCCAAGAGTGAATACGGCCTGATTTTGATTTTCCGAGGTGGCTATGGTTACCTCCGGCACCTCCTGCTCCGAAATAATCCTTAAGACCTCCTCATATGTTCTTTTGGGGATTAAGGTTTTAAGAGGGGCTGAGGCTTTAGGCAGGGGGACTTGTCTATGAGCAAGTCTGAATCCGTCTGTTGCCACAAAGTCCAGCTTTGAGTCCTTAACTTCTGTCAGAATACCGGTAAGCACTGGTCTTCCTTCATCCACTGCCGCGGCAAAAAGAATCTGTGAGGAAGTTAAAAACGCGTCTTTGGGAAAACTAATACCTTTTCCGGAAGACAGGGGGATCACAGGGAACTCAGCGGCAGGAATGCCATTTACTGAGGCCTTAAAGCTGCCTCCGGTTATAGCCAACCCTTCACCTTCGGACTCAAAAGTTACCTCTAGCTGGCTCAGCCCGGCAATTAGTTCAACCAAAGTTTTGGCAGGAACAGTCATTTCCCCGTCAACCCCATTCTGGACAGGAACAAACTTAATTACTCCTATTTCCAAATTGGTGGCAGCTATTTTTAGTTTTTTCCCCTCGACGGAGAGCAAGACATTATCTAAAACAGGCAGGGTGGACCTGGTACCGGTTGACCTGGCTGCTGCTTGCAAAGAAGGAAGCAAGTCTTGCTGTAAAATAGAAAATTTCATCTTAAGTCTCCTTTCTGGCAGAAACAAACTTTTGGATTTCATCTTCCGTTATTTTAATTAACCTGAAATTCACTCTTCCGGCAGTAATTAGGTTTTTAATGTGTTTTTCCTCATCTGTCAAGAGATGAGTTATTCCGGATTTAACTTCTATAAAATCTATCCGGTCTCCGTTTTTAATACCGATAAAATCAATTGGCTGACCCAAAGGAATAATCCGGTCGTAATCATAACGCAATTCCGCGTAAGTTAACAACTCAGCCATCCGACCTTTTTGCGGATTTATTGAACCCTGAATAACTTGTAAAACCCTGGCCGGTATATCTTGCACTCCGCGATAAAGATCAATTAAATCTGTTGGAATATCCTGTGGCTTTCTTCCTTGAAGCCTGCCGAATAAATAAGTTATCAATAAACCAAAGATTATAAAACCAATTAAGTACCAGTTTAAGTTATCCACTTTAGGATTCGATTATACCTTATTATTTAATATAATAGTAATGATAGTATGCTGTGTGGATTTGTGGAAAGAATAGAATTTAGAGCTATTTTTGGGAGAATTTCGTGTGGTTAACTGATTAAATTTTGTGGATAAGTCTGTGGATAATTAAGTTTGGGGTGTGGATAAAGTTTGCTTGACCTCAATCATTATTCTCTGCATCTCTCTGTCAGTGGTAATTAAATGTTTTATTTTGTCTCTTCCATGCATGACTGTGGTGTGATCTCTTCCTCCCAGAATTTCACCGATTCTTTCAACAGTTAAATTTAGCTCTTCGGATAAAATGTGCATTGCCAAATGCCTTGGCAGTACCAGTTCTTTAACCCTTTTCGGGCCGGTCAAATCGGACATTTTAATGTTGAAATACTCACACAGGCCGCTTAGTACCTGCTTGTGGTTTAGACTGAGCGGAGTAATTGGCTTTTGCCCTAGGTATGATCTAATTACCTCCTCTGTCGGGGGTAAATTTTGAGTTTTTAAGGTTTGCAAAATCCTAATCAGGGTTCCTTCCAGCTCTCTGGCATTGGTCTCAACAGATGATGCTATCAGATTAAGGCACTCCTCCGGTAAACTCTCTCCCCGCTCGGCACACTTGGCTTTCAGGATGGCCACCCTGGTATCAATGCCCGGAGGTTGGATATCTACCATTAAGCCTCCTTGAAACCTTGATTTTAACCGGTCTTCCAGCTTGGGCATCTCATTAGGTGGTCTGTCGGAAGTTAAAACTATCTGGCTATTTTTGGTTGTTAATTCATTAAAGGTATGAAAAAATTCTTCCTGAGTTTGATCCCTGCCGGAAAAAAATTGGACATCATCCACTAGTAATAAGCCTGTTGCTCGGTATTTGGCCCGGAATTCTCCCATTTTGCGGGTTTGAATTGCTGCTACATAATCATTGGTAAATTTTTCCGATGAGCAGTAAATAATTTTCAAATGTGGTTTTTTGGTTAAAATAGCATTGCCTATACCAACCATCAGGTGGGTTTTCCCAACACCCGTACCCCCGTAAAAAAATAAGGGGTTATAGGAAATGCCGGGGTTTTGAACAACAGCCTGGGCTGCGGCATAGGCTACGTTATTAGATAAACCAACCACAAAGTTTTCCAAAGTATATTTGGGATTTAAGCTGCTGGTAGTACTGCTTTGAGGCGCCTGGAAAAAATCCTCCCTGTTTTCTTCCGGGACTTGTTCAAATTCCTTGACCACAAACTCAACTGTTGGCTTTTTACCTAACAGTTTTTCAAAAATATCCTCAATTAATTTTTTATAATCCCTGTCTAAGGTTTCTACGATGAAGGCAGAAGGAACACTTAGGGTAATCTTATCATCACCCACTGATTTTAACAGAGTTTTTAGAAAGTAAGTTTTGAAATTGGCAGGAGAGATTTCAGATCTAATGGTTTGTAAAAATTTATGCCAGAGTCTTAAGTTGTCCATTGGGACAAATCTTAGTGGATAACTTATCCACAAGTAAAGATAGAGGAACTATCAATAAGTAGATCAAGTTGATTATATATTTTATAATGGTTATAATCTTTATACTTATGCCAAAGAGAACCTACCAGCCGAAAAAATTAAAAAGAGCCAGAAAGCATGGTTTTATGGCCAGAAAAGCGTCTTCCGGCGGAGCCAAAGTGTTAAAAAGAAGAAGAGCCCGCAGCAGAAAAAGGCTGACTGTTTAAATGCTTCCCAAACCAAAAAGACTTAATCTAAAAAAAGATTTTAAGTGGGTTGCCTCCGGCAAAAAGATTGATTCTAAATTTTTGACCCTTTTTGTTAAAACAGGTGATAATACTTTCCCCAGCATTGGAATTGCCGTCTCAGGCAAGTTTTTGAAAAAAGCGCACGAGCGAAATAGAGCCAGACGACTGGTTTCTTCTGCTTTTGAAACTCTATACTCAAAACTACCAACTAATATCTCAATAGTAGCTCTTCCCAAACAGGGTATTCTTAGTGTAAAATCACCTGATGTGCTTTTAGATTTGGAAAAGAAATTAATTAATGAAAAAATTATTACTTAGCCTGATTAATTTTTACCAGATTTTTTTGTCCTTTGATCGCGGGGTACTTAAAATATTTGCTCCGGGCGGCGCCTGCAGATTTGAGGTAAGCTGTTCGCAATATTTAAAGCAGGTAATAGTTAAAGAAGGCGTCTTGATGGGTTTATGGCTTGGGTTTAAAAGACTAATGAGGTGCAATCCTTATGTTTGACGGAATCATTTTTTTATTTAATACATTATTTTTCGGGCCGATTGTTAATTTTTTGGTTTTAATTTATAAGCTACTTACTTTAATACATTTTCCCGGGGCACTGGGTTTTGCCATTATTATTTTAACTGTTATCATCAAATTCTTAATCTGGCCGTTTACTGCTGCTCAAGTTAAATCCGTCCAGAAAATGGCTTCCCTTAAGCCATTTTTAGATGAACTTAAACTTAAACATAAAGACGATAAGAAAGCCCTGGCTTCTGCCCAGATGGCTCTTTATAAAGAACATGGAGTCAATCCGGCAGGGGGCTGTTTACCCGCGCTTATACAGATTCCTGTTTTTATTGCTCTTTATCAGGCCATTTTAAATGTTTTTCCTTCAAGTGGAGGAAATTTAGAAAGTATTAATAAAGTTTTATACAGTAGCTGGTTACATCTATCTTCCGCTCCGGATCCTAACTTTTTTGGGCTTAGTTTAGCTATGAAGCCATCTGATGTTGGACTGGCTTTAACCGGAGTGCCGCTTGTAACAGCAATTTTAACTTTTGTTCAATCAAAGATGATGATGCCTGCCAAAGGTTTGTCTCATCACAAAGATGAAAAGCCAAAAGAAGCAAAAGAAAAAGCAGGCATGGAGGATGCTATGGCTTCCATGCAGGGGCAAATGACCTATCTGATGCCTATAATGATTGGCTATTTTGCTTTTCAGTTTCCGGTTGGACTTGCAATTTACTGGAATACCTTTACAATTATGGGAATTGTCCAGCAATATCAGATTGCCGGATGGGGAGGGATGCAGAGTTTAGTTGCTAGAATATATGGAAGAAAAGCTAAGTGATATTTTAGATAATATATTGGGATTACTTCTGCTTGAAGGCAGTTATGAGATAGCAGAAGAAGAGGAAGGGTTTTTTGTGTCTATTGATACCAAAGATGCCGGAAGGTTGATTGGGGCAAGAGGTGAGTTTTTAGAATCCTTGCAGCTTTTGGTTAACCAGATGATGTCTCCCAGGCAAAAAGAAGGAGAGCCTGCCCTGAGCGAGGAAGAAAAGTCGAATGGGTTTAAAAGAGTGGTTTTGGATGTTTCGGGCTGGAGAAAGCAAAAAGAAGAGGAGTTAAATCAGCGGGCCAAAGAGTGGGGCAGGGAGGTTTTGGATTCCGGGAAAGAAATGGAGCTTGAACCAATGTC
Organism: Microgenomates group bacterium Gr01-1014_7; assembly: GCA_007376405.1. Classification (GTDB taxonomy): domain Bacteria; phylum Patescibacteriota; class Microgenomatia; order Daviesbacterales; family UBA10151; genus VMGD01. Next base: position 6,014 of record VMGD01000004.1, on the reverse strand, counting down.
TTCCTGGCAGAGAAGAGTAATTCATATGGTGATTGGAGAACTGAAAGGATTGGAAACGGAAAGCGTGGGAGAAGGCCGGGATAGACACATCATGATAAAACTCAAAGCTCAAAACTCAAATGTCAAAACTGCAGAGGTTTGAGAATATAATTTTTTTTCTAACTCTGCTCTTTCTTCCTACTCAATTAGGCCGGCATTTTTGGCCTGATTTTTCTTTTGTTTATTCTCTGCCGATTGATTATCTGTCCCCTGTTTTTTATTTTTGGGACATACTGGTTGGACTATTATTTTTTATTTTTCTTTTGCACAAAGGTCATATTAATAGGATAGCCTTAAATCTGGTATTTTTTTTCATTTTAACTCAAGGAGTATCTTTGCTGACAAGTGTCAATTTGGGTGCAGGATTTGTCAGGCTGGAGCAGTATTTGATTGTTTCTTTTTTTGGAATATATCTTGCCTCTATAAATTTGAAAGAAGTTAAAAAGATTATTTTTTGGGGGTTAACACTGGCAGTGATGGGAGAATCTGCTCTGGCTATAGCCCAGTTTATAAAGGGCGGGACTGTGGGGTTTTGGATTTTGGGTGAGAGAAGTTTTTCTCTATCTACCCCGGGTATTGCCAAATTTGATTTTTACGGGCTGGAATTTTTGCGGCCGTACGGCACCTTTCCCCATCCCAATGTTTTAGCCGCCTTTTGTGTAATAGTAGCAATACTTTTGAGAGGAAAATTAACTTTTGTGGCAGCTTCCCTGACCATATTTTTAACTGTTTCAAGAACAGCGATTTTAGCAGGGATAGTATCGGCTTTATGGTTACTTAATAAAAAATGGAGATTACTTTTTTTGACTTTACTAATTATTTTACTGCCAATTCTTTATACCAGGTTTTCATCTACTTTTAATTTTGATGTTTTGTCATTTGTCAGAAGAGAAGAACAAGCAGAAATTGCCATTAAAATGTGGTTACAGTCCCCACTGTTGGGGGTGGGTTTAAATAATTTTATCCCGGCAGCATCGGATCAGCTCTTGGCCGGACCAAGCAGATTTTTGCAGCCGGTGCATAATATTTTCCTACTTGCTTTGGCAGAAACAGGAATAATTGGGTTAACTGGGTTAATAGTTCTAATAGGCTACCCGATCCGGAAACGCCGCTTATTGCCAATTTGGTTAGTAATAATATTTTTGGGAATGTTTGATCATTACTTCCTGACCCTCCCCCAGGGTTATCATCTTCTTTTCCTGGTATGGGGAATATCCTTGTCCATGCTAGAATAATTTTGTGCAAAAGATTTTAAAAATTTCTCAGCAGACTGCTTGGCAGATTTTGGGCAAGATTGTCACCTCCCTATCCACTTTTATAGTTTTAGGGCTGGTGGCAAGGAATTACGGAGAAGCCGGAACAGGAGTTTACACTCTGGCAGTAACCTATTTTGCTATCTTTTTTATCTTTGCTGATTTTGGATTCAATGCTTACGTATTAAAAAAGATTCAGGGTAAAGACTTAAAGATTCAATCCGTAGAGTTCGAAAAGCTTTTAGGGACAAGATTGCTTTGGGGCAGTACACTTTTTTTAATAGCTTTGGGGATTGTGTGGTTTTTACCATTTGCAACCCACGAGTTTGCAAAAGCTGTTATCTTCGGGAGTTCAGCAATTATAGTTTACGGGGTTTTTGTCACTTGTAATTTAATCTTCCAGAGTAAATTAAAATATGAACTTTCCGCAGCTGCAACATCTGTTGGTGCACTCAGTTGGCTTTTTATTATTACTTGGTTTATTGCGCTAAAGCTTTCAGTCCCCTTTCTTGTTTTATCTCACTTACTCGGGTGGTTAGTAATTATTTTTGTGGCACTTACTTTTATGAAAAAGCTGATACAGACATTGACTCCGCAGTTTAATCTAACTTACACAAAGAGACTTTTTAAAAACTCCTGGCCGATTGCAGCAACTCTTGTCTTAAATGTTATTTACTTTAGGGCCGATGCTTTTATCCTTTCTTACTATAAAGGCATTTCCGATACAGGAATTTACAATGTTGCCTACCAAATCTTTCAGTCGGTTTTGGTCTTGCCTACTTTTATTATGAATTCTTTTTATCCTATGATGCTTATTAGTTTAAAGACAAAGCTTAATCAATTTCAAAAGCAGATTAAATTGGCAGCATTAGGGTTACTTTTGATCTCACTCTTTCTTGCACTCATTTTATACTCTCTATCGCATGTAATTATTGGTTTAATAACAGGTGCCGGGTTTTCTGGATCGGTCATATCGCTTCAAATTCTTTCCTTTTCAATCCCGGCCTATTTTTTATCCAGTCTATTTATGTGGGTAATGATAGCTAAGAAAATGTATAAGAAGACAATCTTTGTTTATGCGTTAGCTCTTTTTTTTAATATCTTTTTAAACCTGATATTTATTCCGCATTATTCTTATATAGCAGCTTCCTGGATAACAGGAGTTTCTGAATACTTGATTTTAGGGTTGCAAGTAGTGATATTATGGCGAAGATGAAACTCATTATATTTACCGACGGTGCATCCCGCGGCAATCCCGGACCTGCCTCATATGGGTTTACAGTAGCCGATGAAAACGGAAAACTTTTGCATGAAGGAGGGGAGTATATTGGCGAAACAACTAATAATGTAGCCGAATATACGGCTGTGATAAGAGCTTTAAACTGGGTTAAGAAAAAGTATGGCAATCAGAGGGTGCAGGTTAACCTTTTTGCAGATTCAAAACTGGTTGCTGAACAGTTATCAGGAAGGTTTAAAGTAAAAAGTACCCATCTTAAGCCGATTATAGAAAAAATTAAAATTTTGGCATTGGAATTAGGAGGGGTAGCGTATAGCCATATCCCCAGAGAGAAAAATACCGAAGCAGACAGATTGGCAAACAAAGCCCTGGATAACAGATGACATAGAAAGTCACTGTTCCTCTCTCTTGAAATCTCCGATGGTAGTGCTACTATTTACGCGTGGACGAAATAGGTAACAATAGCAATAAATTAAAACGGATTTTGCTTGCGCGTAACACCCCAATAGCTTTGGTCGTGGGGGCGGCAGGCTTTTTTGGTTCTCACTTGGTGGATAAGTTATTAACAAAGGGAATACAGGTGGTGGGCACGGACGATTTAACTTATAGCAAAAAAGAGAATTTATCGGAAGCTATAGAGAATAAAAATTTTCACCTGATTATTGAAACAGCGGAAAATCTGGATCTGGAGCTGGATAGGCTGGATTATATTTTTATTTGCGAAGCAGAGAACTTGTTCATAGCTTCTCCCAAAGAAATTAAATTAGGTAAAATATTGGAACTATTTCAGGATCATAAGTGCCGGATGCTTTTTATTTCTTCAGTTGAGCTCTACGGCGAGGATGCCTCAGGAGGTAGTGTAGCGTGGTTGAAAAAAGCCGAAAGCGGGATTGCCCGGGCTGCCAAAGAAAATAATTTAAATGCCAGAATTTTAAGGCTGGGCCCTCTATTTGGTCCAAGAATGAGTTTTGATAAATCAACTTCTATTGCCAGATTAATTCATAGCAGCTTAAAAGATGAGCTGCAGAAGGAAGTTTCTTTGGAATTTTCCTCAAGAGCTTTGTATATCGATGATGCCATCGAGTTGGCAATTAAGTGTATTTTTGCCGGAGCCACTGCCCAGAAAATCTTTGACGGGGTTTTGCCCGCTCCGATCAAGGTATCGGACATCAAGCAGGTGCTTTTGGACCCGGTCTGGTATGAGGAAAAAGGATTTAATCCTCAGGAATTGCCTCCCTGGACCACACCTAATCTGGAGCGGACCATTAAATTTTTACATTGGCAGCCGGGTACTAATTTAGTGGAAGGCCTAAGAAAAACTTTAAGTTATTTTAAGGATAAGGAAATAAAAATAGAAGAGATGGGAGATGAACCGCCAACAAAGCAGGAAAGGCAGGAAGATAAAGAGTGGAAAATGGCCAAGGCAGAAGAGCTGGAAGGGTTAAGAAAGGGGGAAGGGGAAAAAAAGAAAATTAACTTTAAATTTTCCGGTATTTACTCAGCAGGGGTACTTTTACTGATTGCAAGTTTAATTATATATGGATTGGTATGGCCGGTAGCTGAGCTTTCCTGGGGAGTGCTAACTTTCAGGCTTCAACTGCTGGAAGCTGTAAAAGCTTTGGGGAAAGGGGATTTTGACACAAGCTTACTGGCAGTGCAGCAGGCAGAAGGGGGAGTAACTCAGGCAGATGCTATTTTTTACTCACTTGAGCCTTTAAGAAAAACAGGTATTTTAAAATCTCAATTTGAGGTAGGGGATAATCTTTCCAATCTGGCCAATCTTTCTGTTGCTTCTGCTCAAAATACAATTTTGGGGGTGCAGGCGCTTTTCCAGGCAACAAAAGCTGTTACAGGTGAATTTAGCGACGATCCGGTTAATTATTTTGAAGAGGCAAAAATCGATTTGGCTCTGGCAGATGAGGATTTATCCAAAGCTTTTGCCCTGATGGACAGCGCTGATTTTAAATCAGGGGTACCAAGGGTTTTGGAGGGCAGAATAAAGAGTCTAAAAGACCGGCTTGGACTCTATTCAAGTTTGGTAAAAAAGGCGCGGGCTGTGAGTGTTTTATTGCCGGAGGTGGTAGGTCAAAAGGTAAGTAAAAATTATCTGGTGCTTTTGCAAAATAACATGGAACTTAGGCCGGGAGGAGGTTTTATCGGCTCCTTTGCCAAGGTAAGTTTTGAAGCAGGAAAGCTTAAAAAATTGGAAGTTAATGATGTTTATGCAATAGACGGGCAATTAAAGATTCATGTTGAGCCACCCAAAGAAATAAAGCAGGATTTGGATCAAAAGGATTTCTTTTTGCGGGATAGTAACTGGGAGCCGGATTTTCCCACCGCAGCCAGACAGGCAGAGTGGTTTTATACTAAAGAAACAGGGGAGAGAGTTGAAGGGGTAGTAGCTTTGGATACCTCAGCTGCAGCGGATTTGCTTTCTGTATTGGGTCCACTGGACTTATCCGATTATAATGAGAAAATAACTTCGGATAATTTGTTTGAACGCTCAATTGCCCACTCAGAAGTTGGTTTTTTCCCGGGTTCACAAGCTAAAAAAAGTTTTCTGACTTCGCTTACTCAAGCGCTTTTTAATAACTTATTTTTCCTGCCTAATCAAAACTGGCCGGGAGTGGTTTCATCTTTGGGTAGGTCGCTGCAGCAAAAACATTTAAGCATTTATCTGGATAATCCGGCGCTTTTTTCCTATCTGATTTCTCAAAACTGGGCTTCTGTTATGCCGCGGGCAGGAGCTGAGAAAACCCCGTTTGTAGCGGATTTTCTGGCTCCGGTTGAAGCCAATTTGGGAGCAAATAAGGCCAATTATTATCTGGATAGAAATTATAACCTTGAAACTGTTATTGGTAAAGACGGGGAAGTCAATCACAGGTTGCGGATTGCTTATACTAACAGAAGTCCTTCAAACGCTTTTCCGGCAGGGAAATATAAAAACAGAATGAGAGTTTATTTGCCTTCCGAAACTAAGTTAAATAGGGTTTTGTGGGGAGAAAAAGATATTACCAAAGAGGTAAGCAGCTTTTCAGATTACGGTAGATTGGGGCTGTCTTTCTTGCTGGAGCTTGCGCCAAAGGAACAAAAAATTCTGGTGCTGGATTATCAAATAGGGCAAAGCTTAAAGTTTATAGCAAATTCTGCGAAATATAGGCTGGATATAATTAAGCAAGCAGGGACTTTAAAAGACCCGCTTTTTTGGAGAGTAACATTTCCGCTAAATTTAAAACTATCTTCAAATCAAGCTCAAAAAATCGGCCCCCAGGAACAAACCATTCAGACTGATTTATCCCAGGACAGAAGTTTTGAACTGGAGTTTACAAAATAAAAAAACAGACACGTGCAATTCTATGGGCTTTCTTAGGGTAAGCCAGTTTCTTCTCTGTCAGACGACAATAGAAATGTCACCCCCTTTTAGTTGAGAATTTGAATAATCTCCATGGGTGGTTTGGCGGCGGTTTCCAGTTTAAAGGATGATT